>JAPSKP010000002.1 GCA_031181585.1 Lysinibacillus sp. | reverse complement strand
AAGAGCAATTAGACATTCCGACATTCTTACGCAATCGTCGAAACCGTCACTAATATTAAAAGGAAGAGAGCTGCCTCAATATAAGGCATCTCTCTTCTTTTACTTTTCCGAGGAAGACTAAAAAAAGAGGATGAGAGATACCTAATTTAAGCCTAGTAAGAAGCGAAGTTGCTAATACAAGCAACTTCGCTTTTTGTTATGGAGGGAAAGCTCAATGAGCACTACTTCTGCTAACTGATGAAAGAGGCAGCATGATCATTTTTAAAAATGTGATTTTTAATCCCAATGCTAAGATCAATTGATTCATGCCATGTCTTTAAACAGAGGGATGACTGCTTTCTTCAGGTCAGATACTTCAATTTAACAGATGTATTCTATTTTGATGTGTTTTTAAATTGAATAGCGACAGGCGATGACACCACAGGGGGACAGCATGGCTGCAAGCACCTGGATTGAGCGAAGCGAGGAGGGAGGCTGGAACTGTGTGTGCTTCGGTTAAGTGTCCGCCGATATCATAGAAAAAGATGAACCTAATAAAATGGGTTCATCTCAGCCTGTTGACAAACGCTCTCATCCATCGTTGCTTGCCTCGCTCGTCCGCGCATGAACTTAGGTTCTATTTGCGTCTTCGCTCGACGGCGCGCCTTGTCTGGCAAGCGTTTTCAAGACAGGATGGGTAAATTTTCTTTTTATTAAAGTATCTAAAGAAAAGTGAAGACAAAGTCGATTTATGACTTTGTCTTCACTCTGGATGAACCTAATAAAATGGTTTCATCTCCTTGTTTTGTGATTCGATTTTGTTCCAGCCTCGTTTTTTAAATTAATAAGCAGGAATTAATTTTGAATAAAATGTCGGATGTACTCGACTTTTGTAAAGCAATTTATAGAAAAGCGTTCACTGGTTTGACAAATTCTACAACCTCGACATGCTACTGTATGTGTAGGAGGTTTTTTTGCATGGCTGGGGAATGGCTACTTCTAGTGAACACGCTTTATAACTATATGTTGCTTACCTTTACAGCAACAATCACGGACGTCCGAGTTGCAAAAATCCGATTATGGACAATGGCGGCGCTCAGCGGTTTGATCGGACTGTTGCTTTATCCATCCGTGCTTGGCGTATTCATAAGTTTTCTTGTGCTATTGCCAACGTTTCCGATACAAGCAACGCTCTATAGACAAGCAGGTATACTTTTTATCGCAACGTTTATAGTAGGTGGTCTTTTAACAGCTATACAATCATATGCTAGCAATAAATACGACATGCAGGTTTTATGGCTGTCGCTGGCGGCATTGGTTCTTATTTTTCTTGTGAGGCGTTATCGACTACGTTGGCAAGTTCGACAAAATCACTTTTATACGACATGTACTATTGAATTTCTAGGTCAGCAATTTTCTCTTGCTGCATTTATTGATACAGGCAATACATGCATAGAGCCAATTAGTGCCCTGCCTGTTCATTTTGTTTCTTTACAGGCGATGCAGGCCCAGTTGCCTCCTGATTTTGTACAGGCACTCATGAGTTGGCGACAAGAGGCACCGTATGAATTGCATATGTTTTCAAAGGAAATTCAAAAATTGCTGCGTGTCGTTCCTATTCAAACTGTGCAGGGGGATACGCTTGCACTAGCTTTTCGAACAAATGGGTTATCAATGGATGAACAAACTGTTCATGGGCATTATATGGTATTTACAGCCAAGGATGCCAAATTTCCGAAGCAGGTAGAGATCATTCTCCATGTGTCTATGCTTCCTATTCTATAAACAAAGGGGGACAATCATTGTTTCAAAAGCTACGCTTACTTTTTTTAAACATTTGGCGAAAAATATCACGCCAAGGAACATACTATATAGGAGGACATGATGCATTGCCAGTGCCACTAACTAGAGAAGAAGAATTAACTGTTGTCAAAGCATTTATGGATGGTGATTTACATGCGCGTGATACTTTGATTGAGCGCAATCTGCGTCTTGTTGTTTATATTGCAAGACGATTTGATAATACAGCCACACCAATTGAGGATTTAATCAGCATCGGTTCAATTGGATTAATTAAAGCAATTGAAACATTTAATACAGAAAAAAATATCAAATTAGCAACATACGCCTCACGTTGTATTGAAAATGAAATCTTGATGCACCTTCGTAAAACAAGCCGTATGAAGAGTGAAGTATCACTCGATGAGCCGCTGAATTCAGATGCAGATGGAAACGAATTGCTGTTATCTGATATTTTAGGGACAGAGGAGCATATTATTTCAGATGATGTAGAAAGAAAACTCCAGCGTCAGCACATGTTCCATGCAATTAATTGTTTGAATCCGCGTGAAAAATATATTATGGAATGTCGTTTTGGCCTTAATGGTAAAACAGAGATGACGCAAAAAGAAGTAGCAGATCATCTTGGTATATCGCAATCATATATTTCCCGGCTTGAAAAGAAAATTATTCTGGATTTACGAGAGTATTTGAATGAACCAATCGCATAATTGGTTGAATTTGGCGTAGCTCAAAAACGCATAGTCTTATCTCATACGGACAAACTGAACGATAAAAAAGTTCGGAGGAAAAGAGATGGTTCGTATGAAAGTTGAACTATGTGGAGTTGACACATCGAAGTTACCAATTTTAAAACATGAAGAAATGAAAGCTTTATTCGAACGTATGCAAGCAGGCGAGGAAGAGGTACGTGAGCAGCTTGTTATGTGCAATCTAAGACTTGTGCTAAGCATAGTTGGACGTTTTTCATATCGCGGAGAACAGGCAGATGATTTATTCCAAGTAGGCTGTATTGGTTTACTAAAGGCTATCGATCATTTTGACCTGAAGCATAATGTAAGGTTTTCCACTTATGCTGTGCCGATGATTGTCGGTGAAATACGCCGTCATTTACGTGACCATCATGCACTTCGAGTATCGCGTTCACTACGGGATATTGCCTATAAAGCCATGCAGGCAAAAGAGCAGTTTGTACTTGAAAATCTATATGAACCGACGCTTGGGCAGATTGCCGAGATGTTAGAAATGAAGCAGGAAGATGTGCTTTATGCCTTAGACGCTATTCAGGATCCTATGTCGCTGCAAGAACCAATTTATGCAGATGGCACCGATCCGGTGTACATGCTCGATCAGCTGAAGGGTGATGTTTCAGAGGATCAATGGGTTGCCTATGTGTCAGTGAAAGAAAGTATGCAGAAGTTGGATGAGCGTCAGCAATTAATCGTGGCGAAACGCTTTTATTATGGTGAGACCCAGACAGAAATTGCAAAGACATTGGGCATCTCACAAGCACAAATTTCACGTTTGGAAAAAAGTGCAATTGCTTTGATGCAGAAAGATTATAAGTTTGACTAAAGCGCACATTTCGTGCGCTTTTCTTCAAGGTAAAAAAGGATAATTTTTCGTGTTCTAGATATACCTAGCTATTCGTATCTGCTGCTCGGGGTCACATCAGGCTAACAAGATGTTGGTCATAAAGACGTTGTCACAGGTCATAATGGCTTTAGCCTGTGTTTCTGGAGCATTTCTCAAGTGCTTGTAGGAGCCGGGCAGATGCGAATGTGTTTTTCTAAAAAAAGGAGGATTCGATGCGCTTTTCAGTAGTGCAGCAAAAAGAAATGATTGAGGCGGGAAGCGGGCGATTCATCGGTTATATCATCGATGCGGAAATCAATGAACAGAGCGGGTATATAGACTACTTTTTCGTTTCACAACCAAGAAAGTTTTACCAGCTCATTCAGGGGGAAGAAAGTGTTAAAAAGGTCGCAATTAGTGATATTCTCATAATTGGTAAGGATGTTATTATAGTAAAATGTGTCTCCGCATAGGTCACGCTATTCATTGATAAATGATGTTTAGCTTGATACAATAGGGGAAACTAATGATGTAAAGTTGGGAATAAAGTGACTAAAGTTATCAGTAATCTAGAGAAAATTCAAAACAATATAGATGAAGCGAAAAAACGTGCAGGTGCAGCTCAATCAGTGAAAATTGTGGCTGTTACAAAAGAAGTAGATGTAGCGCGGACAAAAGAGGTACTTGAGGCTGGGCTTGTGCATCTGGGAGAAAACCGTCCAGAGGGATTACATACAAAGCTAGAACAAATCAAATCTGGCGCTCATTGGCACTATATCGGCACATTGCAGACACGGAAAGTAAAACAGATCATCAATGAGATTGATTATTTACATTCATTAGACCGATTGAGCTTGGCAGAAGAGATTGAAAAGCGTGCGGAAAAGCCAGTGAAGTGCTTCATACAGGCCAATGTATCTGGAGAAGAGTCAAAGCATGGCTTATCACGTGATGAGGTAATACCGTTTATCAAACAGTTGGCTTCCTATTCGAAAATCGAAATTGTCGGTCTTATGACGATGGCGCCGAATACGGAGAATGAAGATGTAATTCGTGGAGTATTTCGGGAATTAAAAAACCTTCAGCAGGAAGTTGTCGCCTTACAACTAGCATACGCACCATGTACGGAGCTTTCAATGGGGATGTCAAATGACTATGAAATTGCCATTGAAGAAGGAGCAACATTTGTAAGAATTGGAACGGCTCTTGTTGGATGACGAAAGAAGGGACGATGGATGAGCATGAAAAACATCATTAAAAACTTTTTCTATTTGGAAGAAGAAGAAGATCACGTAGTGCGTGAGGAATTAGATAAAAATCCTGTGATGAAACAGCAACAGTCTGAAGTACCTGCCCCAGCGATTAACAACCGTTTTAAAAAAGAGCGGAAAGTCGTTCCACAGCAAATGCAACAAGTACCTGCTCCAGCACATAACAATGTGGTAAGTCTGCATACAGCAGCTTCCGCGAAAGGTGCCAAAGTCGTGTTAGTAGAGCCGCGTGTATATGCAGAAGCACAGGATATTGCTGAAAATCTTCGCAATAAGCGTGCGACAATTGTCAATCTGCAACGCATTGATCGGGATCAGGGAGTGCGAATTATCGACTTTTTAAGTGGAACAGTATATGCTTTAAATGGGGATATTCAACGCATCGGTAATAATATTTTCCTCTGCACACCAGACAACGTAGAAGTATCCGGAGAAATCTCTGACTATATTATCGATGAAATTTAAATGCTAGAGAGGTAAATAAATGATTTATTATATTATTGCGCAGGCATTTACGATCTATACGTTTATGCTAATTGCTTACATTCTGCTATCTTGGGTACCAGCAGCACAAAACTCTGCTGTAGGCCGATTTTTAGCAGCTGTATGTGAACCTTATTTAGGCTTTTTCCGTAAGTTTATTCCGCCAATTGGCATGATCGATATCTCGCCAATCGTTGCGTTGTTTGCTTTACGATTTATTCAACAAGGTCTACTGATTGTTGTAAGCTACATTGTGTAATTATTTCCCCGTACAGTCGTACTGTAGGGGGATTTTGTTTAGTACAAGGAGTTGCCGAAAAAATGGAGCATTTAATTCAGCATTTTAGAAAAGATGAACAGCCTTTTATCGAACAAGTTGTCGGCTGGCAGAGAGAAGTGGAAGACCGCTATGCACCGAAGCTGACCGATTTCCTGGATCCTAGGCAGCGTTTCATCGTCACATCTGTAGTTGGTCAATCGGATGATTTGTCTGTTTTTGAGGAGGGCGTATTTGATGAACCCGAGCGTATGCGTCTCATGATTGCTCCTTCCTATTTCACACCTGGCGAAGAGGACTATCAAATCACCGTATTTTCTGTTGGCTATCCATCAAAATTTGTCCAGTTGAAACATCCGGATGTATTGGGCGCCCTTCTTTCTGTTGGTATTGAACGCAGCAAGTTCGGCGATATTCGAGTAGCTGAAAATACTGTTCAATTTGCAGTAGCGGCTGAGGTGGCAGATTATGTGCGGGCGAACTTGACAAGTATAGGGAAAGTAAAAGTACATCTTGAAGAGGTTGGGACACAGCCATTGCTGCGCTTAGAAGAGGAATGGGTGCAGAGTACGACAACTGTCTCTTCCATGCGCCTTGATGTAGTATTAGCAACGATACTCAACATTTCTAGACAGAAATCTCAAAATTTAATTACGGCTGGCCGTGTAAAAGTAAATTGGACAGTAAGGGAGCAGGTATCCTTTGAACTGCAGGAGGGTGACATTCTTTCAGCACGGGGATTTGGCCGCCTAAAGGTTATTATGGCGGAAGGAAGAACGAAAAAAGACAAAATCCGTCTTCAGATAGGTCGATTAGAGCAAAACCAGTGAAGCTAGACAAAATTTACTGAAAAACTGATGCTAATAAAGCGGCAACAAAGTATAATGATTACTAAACAGTAACGGGTAAAGGGGAGTAACGACATGCCATTATCACCACTTGATATACATAATAAGGAGTTTACAAGGGGATTCCGGGGATACTCGGAGGACGAAGTAAATGAATTTTTAGATCAAATCATTAAAGATTATGAGATTATCTTGCGTGAGAAAAAAGAGCTTGAAGATAGAGTCAAGACGATGTCAGAGCAGATGACCCACTATAATAACTTAGAAGAGACATTGCAAAAGTCGATTGTTGTTGCACAGGAAGCAGCCGAGGAAGTACGCCGCAATTCCCAGAAGGAAGCGAAACTGATTGTAAAAGAAGCTGAGAAGAATGCAGACCGTATTATTAATGAAGCATTGACAAAGGCACGCAAAGTGACAATCGAAATCGATGAATTAAAAAAGCAATCTAAAGTATTCCGGAATCGTTTCAAGATGCTGGTAGAAGCACAGCTTGATCTATTGAATACAGATGATTGGGATAAGCTATTGGAATACGATATACCAATGACTGATATTTATGAGCATACACGTGAGAAGTTACAGACAAGCAATGAAGACTAATAATCAAATTAGCTAGAAAAGCTTGACGAATATCAAGGATTTTTCATATACTGATACACAAAAGACGTTTATATGCATAATCGGCTAAGATAGAGACAGTATGGGAAAACGGCGGTTTAGCGATTCGGGGGTGGTGAGAGCCCGAACAATGCGTTTTTTACAGAAAATCACTCTGGAGCTGGTACGCTGAATCGAGTAGGCGGACCCGTGATACGCGACGTTACAGCGGCTAAGAGGCGGAATTATACTTCGTGTATGTTCTGCAAATTAGGGTGGTACCACGGAATAACAGCTTTTCGTCCCTTTTAGGGATGAAAGGCTTTTTATTTTGTATAAACGGATAAACTAGGAGGAGTATGAAATGGTGGAGTATAAAGATACATTATTAATGCCGAAAACAGATTTCCCAATGCGTGGCGGACTGCCAACGAAAGAACCGCAAATCCAAACAAAATGGGATGAGATGGATATCAACAAGCTAGTGAATGAGCGCACAAAGGATCGCCCGCATTTTGTGCTGCACGATGGCCCTCCATACGCAAATGGGGACATTCATATTGGCCACGCATTAAATAAAGTGCTAAAAGATATGATTGTGCGTCAAAAATCAATGACAGGCTATCATGTACCATACGTACCAGGCTGGGATACACATGGTCTACCGATTGAACAAGCGCTGACGAATAAAGGAGTCAAACGCAAGGAGATGTCTGTAGCGGAATTCCGTGAGCTTTGTGAAAAATATGCTTACGAGCAAATTGACAGCCAGCGTTCTCAGTTTAAACGCATTGGTGTACGCGGAGATTGGGAAAATCCTTATATTACATTAAAGCCTGAATTTGAAGCACGCCAAATTGAAGTGTTCGGAAAAATGGCGGAAAAAGGATATATTTATAAAGGTCTTAAACCAGTCTACTGGTCGCCATCTTCTGAATCAGCTTTAGCGGAAGCAGAAATTGAATACAAGGATGTAAAATCACCATCTATTTATGTAAGTTTCGCAATTAAGGACGCAAAAGGCGTAGTGCCAGCAGATGCAAAATTCATTATTTGGACGACAACACCATGGACACTGCCAGCGAACTTGGGAATTTCCTTGAATCCGGAATTTGCTTATGTGGTAGTTGCGGTAGAGAATAAAAAATTCATCGTCGCAAAAGATCTGCTTGAAACTGTAGCTAATGCAATCGGCTGGGAAAATTACGAAGTCATCCAGGAAGTACAAGGAAAGCAGCTTGACCGCGTCGTAGCGCAGCACCCATTCTATGACCGTGATTCATTAGTAATGGTTGGTGATCATGTAACAGCTGAAGCTGGTACAGGATGTGTGCATACAGCACCAGGTCACGGGGAAGAAGACTACAATATCGGTCGTGAGTATGACCTTGGCATTTTATCTCCATTAGACAATCGCGGCTGCTATACAGAAGAAGCACCAGGATTTGAAGGAATCTTTTATGATGATGCAAACAAATTAGTAACAGAAAAGCTGAAAGAAATGGACGCGTTAGAAAAACTAGGCTTCTTCACGCACTCTTATCCACATGATTGGCGTACGAAAAAGCCGGTTATTTACCGTGCTACACCACAGTGGTTTGCTTCAATTGATGCATTCCGAGAAGAGCTGTTACAAGCAGTAACAGATACGACTTTCACACCGGCATGGGGTGAAACACGTCTTTACAATATGATTCGTGACCGTGGTGACTGGGTAATCTCCCGTCAGCGTGCATGGGGAGTACCAATTCCAATTTTCTATGCGGAAAATGGTGAACCAATCATCACACCAGAAACAATCGCACATGTAGCAAATTTATTCCGTGAGCACGGATCCAATATTTGGTTCCAAAAAGAGGCTAAAGAATTATTGCCAGAGGGCTTCACACATCCAGGCAGCCCGAATGGCATCTTCACAAAAGAAAATGACATTATGGACGTATGGTTCGATTCAGGTTCATCTCACCAAGGTGTACTTGTAGAACGCGGCATGAAATATCCAGCCGATCTTTATTTAGAAGGATCTGACCAATATCGAGGCTGGTTCAACTCATCACTGATCACGTCTGTAGCGATCAATGGCTATGCACCATACAAAGGCTTGCTATCCCACGGTTTCGTGCTTGATGGGGAAGGACGGAAGATGTCGAAGTCTTTAGGAAATGTCATCGTACCACAGAAGGTAATGGATCAATATGGTGCAGATATTCTTCGTCTATGGGTAGCATCTGTTGACTATACAGCGGATGTTCGTATCTCAATGGATATGCTGAAACAAGTATCAGAAGTATATCGTAAAATCCGCAACACACTTCGCTTCTTACACGGAAATGTTGCCGACTTTAATCCAGCGACAGACCGCGTAGCATATGAAGACTTACGGGAAATGGATCAATATATGTACATGCGCATGCAGGATGTATTAAAGGCCTCACGTGCTGCATATGACCGTTATGAATTCTCGACGGTATATCATGCAATTAATAACTTTGTGGCAGTTGAATTATCTTCATTCTATCTTGATATCGCAAAAGACGTAGTCTATATCGAAGGTACAGATAACAAAGATCGCCGTGCGATGCAGACAGTTATGTATGACACATTACAAATGCTATTAAAGGTACTGACGCCGATTATCCCGCATACGACTGAAGAATTATGGGGTTACCTGGGTGCTGAGGAAGCATCCGTACAATTGACAGACTTCCCTGAAGTAGAAGAGAAGGAAAACTTCGGTCAGTTACGTGAAAAGTGGGCGAAGGTCATCGAAATCCGTGATGAAGTATTGAAAGCTTTGGAAGAAGCCCGAAATGCGAAAGTAATCGGAAAATCACTAGAAGCAAAAATTTCTGTTTATGCGGAAAGTGAGGCGGTGCAATTACTAAATGATGCAAACATTGATTTTGCACAGCTATGTATCGTATCGCAATTCGCTATCGCAGGCAGTAAGGAAAATGCACCTGATAATGCGTTAGTCCTTGGCCAAACGGCACTTGTGGTAGAAAAAGCCGATGGTGAAAAATGTGAGCGCTGCTGGACAATTTCTGAAACAGTAGGAACAAACGAAGCTCATGCAACATTATGTACGCGCTGTGCAGAAGTTGTAGAGAAATATTACATGTAATGAGAAAAGCTGGAGGGGAAACCCTCCAGCTTCAGCCTGTTGACAAACGCTTTCATTCATCGTTGCTTGCCTCGCTCGTCCGCTCATGAACTTAGGTTCTATTCGCGTCTTCGCTCGTCGGCGCGCCTTGTCTGGCAAGCGTTTTCAAGACAGGCTGGGTAAAACTTCATTTTAAAAATCTATCTAAAAAAACGTAAAAACAAAGTCGAAAAACGACTTTGTCTTCACTCTGAAGCTGGAGGAAACCCTCCAGCTTTTTTATATTAGAGTGAATGAACAACTGCATTTGCCCCTA
The DNA here is from genome assembly GCA_031181585.1 of Lysinibacillus sp. Classification (GTDB taxonomy): domain Bacteria; phylum Bacillota; class Bacilli; order Bacillales_A; family Planococcaceae; genus Lysinibacillus_B. Next base: position 145,880 of record JAPSKP010000002.1, on the reverse strand, counting down.
CCTGGCCGTACACCTAAATAGTATAATCAAATAAATCTATCAATATCTGCACGATGATAGTTTTACGATAAATATAATGGGTAATGGAAATGGGAAAGGTGGGAAATAGTGAATGAAACGAAAATGGGGCACTCTTTTTTTAGCTGGCATGCTATGTTTTGGGCTCAGCGGTCCCCCTGCAAATGCCGCGCTTGTAGATATTGCAGGTAATACGCATGAATCCGCCATTAAGCAATTGTATGAGCAAGATATCATTGGCGGTTATTCAGATGGTACATATAAGCCTGATGCAAATATTACACGCTCACAGGTTGTCCGTCTTTTAGGCAGATTTATTATAAGAGAAGGCTATGAAATTCCAGAAGATGCATTAACGGACAGACGCTTTGAGGATATCCCCTCGGAAAGTGATGAAGAATTATTACAGTTAAGTGCTTTATTGTACGAGGAAGGGGTCTTCCAAGGCGCTTCCGGCTATTTAGATCCAAATAACCAAATGCAAAGACAGCATATGGCGGTTGTTATTGTACGAATGATGCATGATGTATTTGAAAAGGATTTAGTAGCTGAATACAAGGATGCAGGCTTTAAAACATCCATTACAGATATACATAAGGCCCTTGATGATGAAAAGCGAGAAGCAATTACGGCTCTTGAATACGCAGGAATTACGATCGTAAAACAATTCAATCCTTCTAATACTGTGACACGCGGTCAATTCGCTTCATTTTTAGTCAGAGCTTTGGAAACAGCAGGTGAAAAAAATGAGCTAAATACATCTGAATCAGGTGGCGAACCAATTGACCAGGCCGGAGAAAGCTCCAATGACATAGTAGATCGGCATGAAGTATCAGCAGAAGGTCAAGAAGGGACGGGCGAAACGAAACAGCTAGAACAGCAGGCTGCTGCAGACACAGTACCGGGGGAAGAGCTTCTAACATCGGAAAATCTGGAATCTGATACAGAGTTTACAGAAACAGCACAGCCAGTAGATTTTTCAAAAGTGAAAAGCGCTGCAATCACGCGTGGTACGCCTCTATATTCTTCTCGAAATATGAAAAACCAAATTGGTATTTGGCAAAATGAAACATTTACTGTACCAGTCACGTATTTGGCTGATAAGCATTTAGTAGTTGTCTCTGCAGGAGGAGAGAAATATTATGTAACGCCTGCTGCTGTTGTACCTGCTGCATTAGAGGAAAGCACATCAGAGAGCGAGATAGTAGGGGCTGTCCGTACGGAAAATGCGTATCAACTGCTGGATGCACCAAATGGGAAGGCTATCCTTTCTGGCAATCGGATGACGAAGCTTCAGGTCGTTGGTATGACAGATAATTATTATAAAGTGAAACTTGGTCAGAAGGACGGATATATTGCCCTTAGCCAAACGTACATTAATACCCGGAAAAATATAAAGTTAGCGGAAGCTACGACCTTTTCAGCAGGAGGGAAAGCTGCTGGGGAGCTAGCCGCGGGGGCAGTCATTAAGGCATCAGGTTTTGATGGCAGTCATTACAACATTGCAGTAAGCGGTAAAACATTTACCTTCCCTCGACAAGCGGTTGTGGAAACAGATGAGGCAACGGGTATGGCAGCAGTGATACCAGCTAAATATCCCGAGACAATTACGGCTCAGACAGATACAACTGTTAAACTTTCATCAGGTAAAGTGATTGGGAAGATCAAAGCGAATACAACAGTAGAGCTGAAAAATATTACAGCTTCAGTAGGGATTATTGAATTTTTAGGTGGCGCCGGCTATGTTAATCTTAGTGATTTTACCCATGCTGACGTCGTTAATCCGACGAAAAATGTTACACATCATGAAATGGAATATCAATTAAAGGTATTCAACTTACTTTATCCGGAATTTACTGAGTTGAAGACGATTGGTAAATCTGTAGAAGGGCGCCCTATTTATGCACTTCGGATAGGAAACGGGAAAAAGGAAATCTTAATGGATGCTTCCATGCATGCACGGGAGCATATGACGACAAATGTATTGATGGAGATGATTGATCAATATTCCTACCATTATGTAAGAGGTTCAAAATTTGGTTCTTATCAGGTGAAGTCGGTGCTTGATCAGGCAAGTATCTGGTTTGTGCCAATGATGAACCCAGATGGCGTGACTCTCGTGCAAAGTGGCTTAAATGCCGTTGCTAATAAAGATTTAGTAAGAAAAATAAATGGCAGCTCCAATGTTGCGCGGTGGAAAGCTAATATCCGGGGCGTAGATTTAAATCGTAACTTTGATGCAACATGGAGCTCCATTATATTAACGCCTCCATACAATGTACCTGCCTTTAAAAATTATAAAGGGATTGCTCCTTTTTCTGAACCAGAAGCAAAGGCGCTTCGAGACTTTGTATTAGCACGGCCATTTAAATCTTACATTACTTATCATTCTTCCGGACAAATTATTTATTGGGGTTATGACAGTATGAGTAACCATACTCGGAACTATAATGTCGTCAAAAGTGTAGCAAACGTAACAGGTTATTCAATTATTCCCCCTAATCCCAAAAAACCGACTGCAGCATCCGAGTCTTGGTTTACGAAAGTAAAGAAGATGCCAGCGATGACTGTAGAAATTGCCAAGTACTCTGGTGAAGGACCGGTATCGTTTAGTCAGTGGGAAGATGTCTGGCGCCGAAATCAGACAGTTGGCTTAGTGGGTGCGGCAGAAGCAAGTAAACGATAATAAAAAATTAGAAGGGTAGAGATGAGCCCTTCTAGTTTTTTTATGCTTCATTAGCACGCCAAAAGCACCTATTTAAAGAAAATCTCCTTTGTATGGCGGTATTCACTCGGAGACAAAGTGACATATTTCTTAAATGTACCGCTATAATAATTCGGTGTGTTAAATCCATAATCAGCCGAAATCTGCTCAAGTGTATGATTTGTCCGCCGCAGCCCTTTCAACGATTGAATCAGCCTTGTATAGGCAACATACTCGGGGAAATTGCGCCCGGTTTCTTTTTTGAATAGGCGTCCAAAATGTGTTGGACTGAATCCAGCATGGCGTGCAATATGCTGAATGTTAATCGGTTCATGGCACGTTTTTTCAATTAAATCGATTGCCTTGATAATTGAAGGATGTGATGCCAAGTCCTCGAAATAACGTATGTGAATACAATCTACAGGCGGCTTTTTCCGCGCCTTTCGAGCCTGTAAATAGGATGTATGAAGATCAAGCGGTTTTTCAAAGGTTTTGCCAATTCCTAAATACATATAAATTTGCTGCTGTTTAAGCTGTTCGATTGCTATGGTCAGGGCATGTACGCCTGCAGTCCAATATTTGAAGGATGCATAGGGTGAGGGCACTTTGATGAGTACAAGTAAATAGCTGTTGAAGTACAGAAAAGAAACCTCGGTAAGAGACGAGAACAATTCATCTAATGTATGTTCAATGATTTTGCTGCATAAATCAACCGTCAGCAGTTTTTCATGCAATAAAAACCCTTGAAGGAATAGGACCGTGTTTGGCAGGCTTCCATTTGGGACATGCGATCTTGCCTCGAAAAATTCTTTTTCATCTGTCATTTCTCCGCGTACGAGTCTTCGGAGAAAAGCTTTATAGAAGGGTGATCGCGTTTGGGCAAGCTCAGTCGATAACTCCGCATAACTGACGGGTTCCACCATATGGTCATCAAACATTGTCTGAAGTTTTTTAGCGGCACGCATAAATTTGTTTTTTTGTACGGGTTTAATAAGTAAATAGGGTAGTTCCAGTTCCATGGCAATTGGTGAGGAGTGGGCAAGGCGTTCATGAACAATTGGTACGATTACACAACTGGGATTGTACTTTTTAAATCGCTTTACGACTACCCAGTCGAAAAGGCGGTTGATTTCTTTAATATAAATATGAGCGCAGGAATGCTCCTGTACTAGCTCGTATTTGGACTCTAGAAAATTGTCCAGCCATTGATGAATTTCTGCTTTCTCCTTGCCATCCCTTATTTCCAGATAAATTTGTAGCATCTCTATTCCCCCCAATGATATTGCAGAAATAATCAGTATATTAAATTATTATACAGAAAATAGCGAAAAGTTGTATTAGTACAGTGAAAAAATGTAAGGGTATGAAAGATGAAAACCTATACAATAATTGTAAGATTGGTAATTTCATAAAGGGGGGCTTTTATGGCGGGAGATTACAGAGACTACGACTATGTAGAGGCAGGCACGGTGGATGTAAAAGATCTAAAGCCGCTGGATCCGCAAATTAGGGGAATCATGAAGGGGGAATTGTCAACTGGGCTCATACTAACCATTGTTTATTTTGTCTTTATCTTTTCTATTCCGATTATGAACTGGTTTTTACCTGATTTGGCATTTTCTAAGTTCTGGGGTGGTATGACATTCACCTGGTTCGTAACAACGGTTGTTGCAATGATAATGGCAGTCGTGATTGCGGGAATTCATACATTCCTTTATGAACGACGTCTAGTAAAATATGAAGATGAAATCATCAAGTATGAGCATAGCAAACAACCATCTGACAATAAGGTGGTGGAATAATGCTGGAGCTACTGTTATCACCTAAAATGATTATGACAATCTTTTTAATGGGGACGATTGTCTATATCACATATTTAACGAAAAAGAACGAAAACGCTTCTGAGTTTTTCGTAGGGGGACGCAGCTTTGGTTGGTTTACGAATGGTTCGGCAATCGGCGGGGATTATTTAAGTGCAGCGACATTCCTTGGAATTGCCGGCTTAACGTTCCAGCTTGGTTATGATGGTGCCTACTATGCTTTCTGCTTTTCGATTGGTTTAACATTATTGGCTATTTTCGTAGCAGGACCGCTGCGCAGATTTGGAGCCTACACAGTAGCTGACTTTTTAGGCTACCGTTTCCACAGTAAGCGAGCACGGCTGGCTGCAGTACTGGTCGTATTTGCAATTTCCGGCTTTTATGCCGCTCCTCAGCTTTTAGGAGCTGCACAAATTTTAAGCATGTTCTTTGGGACATCCTATGAATTCGGTATTATTTTTACATGTGCAGTAATGGTATTTTATGTAGGTGTCGGCGGAATGAAGGGAACGACGATTAACCAGGCATTAGAATTATGGATCCGTTTAGGCGCTTTCATCATTATGGCAGGGGTTGCAATCTATAGCGGACTTCACTACGACAAAGTGTTAGACGGCATCAATTCATTCACTGGTCCGATTGCTGATACTTCTCCGTATGCAATTGACGGTAAAGATTTAGAGTTCGATGGTGAAAGCTGGAGTGGGACAGGCTTCTATTTCCCTACATTCTGGGATACGATCAGCATGACGATTGGGTTGGCACTCGGTACGATCGGACTGCCGCATATTCTATTGCGCTTCTATACGAACCCAAGCGCAAAAGCAGCACGTAAATCAGCAATTATGGCAATCGCTATTGCCTCTGTCTTCTTTTTATTCGCTGTGTATTTAGGAACGGTAGGACGCGCTATCTTCTTGGGAGGAGAGGCTAGTGATCAGGTTATGGCTGATATGGTGACCGGTGGGAATAACATGGTCATTCCATCTACAGCCCAAGCGCTTGGCGGTGAATGGCTGCTCGGTCTTGTCATCGCGGGGGCGTTCGCAGCCATTTTCTCAAACTTATCCGGGCTGTTTATTGCAAGCTCAGGTGCGCTGGCCCATGATTTATATGGGACGTTTATCAAAAAGGATTTAACACAGCGTCAACGTGTAATGGCAGGGAAAGTTGCCATTCTGATTTTAGCTGTTGTCTACGGTGCTCTCGGATTACTTGTTAAGGATGCTTCAATCGGCCATCTCGTTGCATTAGCCTTTACTGTAGCAGCCAGTACCTTTACGCCGATATTCATCCTTGGCATTTGGTGGCGGGGAATGACGGAAAAAGGAGCGATCGCCGGGTTGATTGTCGGACTGGTCGTCTCTATGTGGATGATTTTCCTGCCGAGTACAGTACCAGCATTCCTAACGTTTAAAATTCCTGGTATTGTGACGGTTCCAGTCGGATTCCTGGCGGTCATCATTGTGTCGCTGATTGACCGGAAAGTGCCAGCCGATGTAAATGAATTCATGGTGAAGGTGCATTCCAAAGAATCCGAAACAGCCTAGGAAGATGTATGTATGCATTGTCGAGAAATCGGCAATGCTTTTTTTGTTTTCCCTATCCCTCCTATGGTAGAATAGATAAGATATCGTGTAGGGGGCGTCTAATGTGTATAAGTACTATAGTTTAGCCGCGCTTGTTATTTTTCTGGACCAGATAACAAAGTGGATGATTGTTAAAAATATGGAGCTTGGTGAACGTATTGCTATTTGGGATCCTTGGCTTGGACTTTTATCCCACCGGAACCGCGGAGCAGCGTGGGGGATGCTGGAAGGACAAATGTGGCTCTTTACAATTGTGACAGTCGGTGTAATCGCAGCGATTATTTACTTCTATCATACTGAGGCAAAAGGGAAGCCATTTTTCCAGGTAAGTTTAATGATTTTACTGGGCGGTGCGGTCGGAAACTTTATTGACCGTCTATTTTTAGGAGAAGTAGTTGATTTCGTGGATGTACTCATTCCAGTGATCGATTACCATTTCCCGATATTCAATATTGCAGATGCGGCATTGACGATTGCCGTAGTCATGCTGTTAATTGCCATTATATTAGATGACCGAGCAGAAAAGAAAAAGGTGAAAAAATGATCGAAACATATACTATTGAGGAACAACATGCTGGAGAACGCATTGATAAGGCGTTATCAAGCCAGCAATCTGAATGGTCACGTACACAAATTAGTAACTGGATTACAGATGGCCTTGTAAAGGTAAACGGAGCTGTAATAAAAGCAAAGTATAAGGTGAAGGCAGGGGATATCGTAGAAATCGATGTACCGGAAGCTGAGCCGCTTGAAGTTGTAGCAGAAGACCTGCAACTGGAGATCGTTTATGAAGACGCCGACGTGCTTGTCGTCAACAAGCCGCGCGGGATGGTTGTGCATCCGGCGCCGGGTCACATGACAGGTACGCTTGTCAATGGACTGATGTATCATTGTAAGGACTTATCTGGGATTAATGGTGTTTTGCGTCCGGGTATCGTCCACCGTATCGACAAAGATACAACGGGGCTTTTAATGGTTGCTAAAAACGATGTGGCACATGAAAGTTTAGTCAACCAGCTTGTTAATAAAACAGTGACACGTAAGTATACAGCGTTAGTCCATGGCCATATAGCTCATGATAAGGGAACAATCGATGCACCAATCGCACGCGACCCGAAAGATCGTCAGAAACAGGCAGTAGTTGATGGAGGGAAGCATGCCGTAACTCACTTCCAGGTAATTGAACGTTTTGGAGATTATACGCTTGTGGAATGCCGACTTGAGACTGGCCGTACACATCAGATTCGTGTTCATATGAATTATATTGGATTCCCGCTTGTAGGGGACCCTAAATACGGGCCAAAGAAGACAATCGATTTTGGCGGACAAGTGTTACATGCAGGAGTTTTAGGCTTTGAGCACCCTGTCACAGGTAAGTATCTTGAATTTTCCGTCCCGCTTCCTGAAGATTTTGAACAACTGCTTCAATCGCTAAAATAAGAACTAGTTATTTTGCGATGAAAAAAGCATGGGAACTTATTTTTCCTATGCTTTTTGTTGTTTTGGAAGTAAAAGGCCATAAGAAACTGATAATTCTTAATTTAAACACATTTATGTTTAGTTGTCCGACCTCTTAAAATGTCCTTGACTTCCGATTTCGGCGGGTCTATACTAGCAACAGTTAAACAAAAGATTCGACGAGAGCGAATCTGTTGACGAGTGAAATTGAATATTCACCTTTAATAGCAGTCCAGAGAGGCTGAGAAGGTACTTGTGAAGCGACGAATGATTTGTGCTGCAAATCTTTACGTACGCACTATTTCCACATGCTAACTTTCCAATCCTCTAGAGACACTCTAGGGGATTTTTTATTTGGGATAGCACAAACTACCGGCCGGATAAAATACATAGAAAGGAGAAGTATATATGCCACAAATTACAGAGCTTTTAGATGGTACTTCACTGAACCGTGCTTTAACACGGATTGCTCACGAGATTATCGAACGGAATAAAGGAATCGATGAGTGTATCCTTGTCGGCATCAAGACACGCGGCGCCTTCTTGGCACGACGTTTGGCAGAGCGTATTGAAAAAATCGAAGGAAAGCCGATTCGTACAGGTGAGCTAGATATCACTTTATATCGGGATGATCTTTCAACAAAGCAAGTAAACGACGAGGCACAGGTGCAGCAAGTTGATATCGATTATCAAGTTGATGATCAGAAAATCGTTCTTATAGATGATGTACTTTATACGGGTCGTACTGTCCGAGCAGCGTTGGATGCGGTAATGGACCTGGGCCGGCCTTCACAAATTCAATTGGCCGTGCTAATCGATCGTGGACATCGGGAATTGCCAATCCGCGCAGATTATGTAGGAAAAAATATTCCTACAGCTAGTCATGAGAGAATCGTGGTTAATTTAGTAGAAGCAGATGGTCAAGATGTAGTTACAATTCATAAAGAAGATTAAGTAAAAGCGGGGAACTAAGGATGTCAAAACCAGTATTGGATATCAATGAAAAACCATCGGGCGGTCAACTGCTTACACTAAGCTTTCAGCACATGTTTGCAATGTTCGGTTCAACAATATTAGTACCACAGCTAGTTGGATTAAGCCCTGCAATTGCACTGTTGACGAGCGGTATTGCGACACTCATTTTTTTGATTGTCACGCAGTTTAAAGTACCGGCTTATCTAGGCTCATCCTTCGCCTTTATTTCACCGATTATTATAGCAGCGGGTCTGAATGAGAAAACGGGTATGAGCATCAACCCGGGCAATGCGATGATCGGCGCCATGGCGGTAGGGCTAGTCTACGGGATTGTTTCCTTATTAATTTGGAAGACGGGTTATAAATGGCTGATGCGCTTATTGCCGCCGATTGTTGTAGCACCGGTAATCATTGTAATCGGTCTTGGATTGTCGGGAACAGCGGTAAATATGGCAATGAATATCAATGTAGAGGTATTAGACGAAGCGACAGGTGTAATGGAAAATGTTTCGCAATACAGCGGTCTGCACTTCTCGGCTGCACTCGTTACACTGTTTGCAGCGATCATTTTCACGGTGTATTTTAAAAATATTTTAAGCGCCATGCCGATTTTGCTAGGCCTCATTGTCGGGTACCTTTATTCACTAGTAATTGGGATAGTAGATTTTACACCAGTAAAGGAAGCAGCAATGTTTGCCTTACCGGAATTTTTAATCCCGGGTGTGGACTATGAATTCAATATTACAGCAAAAATCCTGCTGGCAATGGTACCGATTGTTATTGTGACAATTTCAGAGCATATCGGCCACCAGCTTGTACTAGGAAAAGTAGTAAACCGCAATTATGTAAAAGATCCCGGCTTGCATCGCTCCCTGCTGGGGGACGGTCTTGGCACATTTGCAAGTGCGCTGATCGGCGGCCCGCCGAAGACAACATATGGTGAAAATATCGGGGTACTGGCCATTACGCGTGTGTACTCAGTGTACGTTATTCTAGGGGCAGCAATCATTGCTATCATTGTTTCCTTCTTCGGGAAAGTAATGGCATTGATCTCCACGATTCCAACGGCAGTACTTGGCGGAATCTCCATCCTGTTGTTTGGGATTATCGCTTCTAGTGGTTTGCGTATGCTAGTAGAGAGTAAGGTAGACTTCGGAAACAATCGTAACATGGTAATTGCATCAGTTATCTTGGTTGTAGGAATCGGCGGTGCGGCAGTCCGTTTCAATGAATCGTTCGCGATCGAGGGAATGGCGCTTGCAGCTATCATCGGTGTGATTCTAAACTTGCTTCTACCAGGACGCGAGAAAAATGTAGAAGACTATGATAATTAAATAGAAGTACCTTTTAAAGATTGTCCAGAGAGGCAGCAAGGGGAAAGACAAGGGATTGGCACATAATTCTTATATGATGCTGTAGCTTGTCACACCCTAAATTGCCTCACTATCTTCAATAGTGAGGCTTTTCTTTTGCTAATAGAAAATAAGAAAGTATTCGTTCGAATCGGAGGCGCGTTTGCATGAAGAATTTATTGTCAATGGAACACTTAACGAATGAAGAAATATTACACATTCTTGACAGGGCACAGGCATTTGAAAATGGTGAACAGCCGCAAGTTGTCCGCTCTTATAACGTAGCCAATCTTTTCTTTGAGCCAAGTACACGTACGAAGACAAGTTTTGAAATGGCGGAACGGCGTGTTGGCTGTACAGTGATCCCATTTGATGCCGGCTTTTCTAGTGCATTAAAAGGAGAAACGATGTACGACACCGTAAAAACGCTTGAAATGATTGGAATGGATGCGGTAGTCATTCGCGCCAAGGAAGACGAGTATTACAATGAATTACTTGAAGGCATTGATTGTGCAGTCATTAATGCTGGGGACGGGGCAGGCCAGCATCCATCGCAAAGTCTGCTTGATCTATTCACGATACGTAAAGAGTTCGGAACATTCAAAAATCTGAACATTACCATCGTTGGCGATATTACGCACAGCCGGGTCGCAAAATCAAATGCTTCAGCGCTTACCCGATTAGGGGCAAATGTCCGATTCCTATGTCCAGAAGAATGGGCAGGTGATTTTGAAGCGGCTCACTCATGGGAGGATGTACTAGAAGATAGCGATGTAATCATGTTACTCCGTATCCAGCACGAACGGCATGCGGTAAGCAAGAATTTCTCGAAAGACGGTTACCATGATGAATTCGGTTTAACAGCAGAACGTGAAAAACGTATGAAGACGGGGGCAATTATCATGCATCCGGCACCAGTGAACCGGGATGTAGAAATTGCGGATGAATTGGTAGAGTGTGAACGCTCCCGCATTTTCCAGCAAGTGCGCAATGGTGTTTATGCACGAATGGCAATTCTTGAAACGATTTTGAAGGGACGGAAATAATATGACAATCACTTATATACACAATGTGCAACGGTTAAATGAATTCGGCGATTTAGAGCTTTCATCTATAACAGTGGAAGATGGAATGATTACGGCAATCGGGGAAGAAATGCCACAGGAGCAAGGGATAATCCAAGTGATCGATGGCGGCGGGAATTTTCTTTCACCAGGCTTTGTCGATGTACATACACATTTGCGTGAGCCTGGCTTTGAACATAAAGAAACGATTGCGACAGGCTCTGCAGCAGCAGCTCGCGGCGGGTTTACGACAATCTGCGCAATGCCGAATACAAAGCCTGTTCCAGATTCGGTGGAGAATATGCGGTTGATTAATGGATTAATCAAAGATAGTGCAGTAATCCGTGTACTGCCATACGGTTCCCTGACAAAGGATATTTCAGGTGAGGTACGCACGAATATGGAACAACTGAAAGAGCAAGGAGCAGTTGCATTTTCAGATGATGGAATTGGGATTCAGCTCGCTTCTACAATGTATGAACAAATGAAGGAAGCGGCCCGTTTAAATACGATTGTCGTAGCGCATTGTGAAGATAACTCCTTGATCTATGATGGGGTTATGCATGAGGGGAAACGAAATAAAGAGCTTGGGCTGCCTGGAATTCCATCGATCTGTGAATCAGTTCAAATTGCCCGTGATGTCCTGCTTGCTGAAGCAGCAGGTGCCCGCTACCATGTCTGCCACGTGTCGACGAAGGAATCTGTACGGGCTGTACGTGATGCAAAGGCAGCTGGTATCAAAGTAACTGCGGAGGTTTGTCCGCACCATCTTCTGCTAGAAGAAATGGATATCCCTTCGGATGATGCGAACTGGAAGATGAATCCGCCGCTTCGTGCAAAGGATGACCAAGATTCCTTGCATGTAGCGCTTCTTGACGGAACGATCGACTGTATCGCAACGGACCACGCACCGCACACTGTGGAAGAAAAATGCTGTGGTATGGTAGGGGCACCATTTGGCATCGTAGGCTTTGAAACAGCATTCCCATTGCTATATACAAACTTTGTGAAAACAGGTAAATGGACATTGAAACAGTTAGTCGACTGGATGGCGGCAAAACCGGCTGAAATCTTTGATTTACCATACGGAAAAATTGAAGTAGGAGCTGCTGCTGACTTCACTATTATTGATTTAGAAAAAGAAATGACAGTGGATGCAGAAGGATTCATCTCAAAAGGACGAAACACGCCATTCAATGGTTGGGCCGCACAAGGCTGGCCGATCATGACAATTTTTGAAGGCAATATCGTATATCAGGAGGCAGAATAATGAAAAAACGTTACTTAATTTTAGAAGACGGTACAGTGTTCCACGGGGCAGCATTTGGCAGTGAGAGAGAATCACAAGGGGAAGTCGTATTCACAACTGGGATGACAGGCTACCAGGAAACATTATCCGACCCTTCATTTTACGGACAAATTGTTACCCTGACATATCCATTGATCGGTAACTACGGTATTAATCGTGATGATTTCGAATCGATTACACCGGCCATCCGCGGATTCGTTGTCCGCGAACTTGCGGAACAGCCGTCTAACTGGCGTTCAGATACGTCTTTACATGATTACTTGGCATCTCAAAATATCCCTGGTATCGAAGGAATTGATACACGTAAGCTGACGCGTATCATTCGCTCAAAAGGTGTGGTCCGTGCCATCCTGACAGCGGCAGATGCAGAAGTAAATATAGAGGAAATTGTAGAAAAGCTGCAGGCAACACCATTGATTACACATCATGTAAAGGAAGTATCACCAAAAGCTGCCTATCCATCTCCAGGGCGCGGCAAACGTGTTGTGCTGCTTGACTTTGGTATGAAGCATGGTATTTTACGGGAATTAAACAAGCGTGATTGTGATGTACTTGTTGTTCCTTACAATACACCGGCAGAGCAAATTCTTGCTTGGCATCCAGATGGTATTATGCTGTCGAACGGTCCTGGTAACCCAGAGGATGTGACAGAAGGAATTGAAACGATCAAAAATTTAATCGGAAAAGTGCCAATGTTCGGTATATGTCTAGGCCATCAGCTGTTCAGCCTGGCATGCGGTGCTTCTTCCTTCAAGCTGCCATTTGGACATCGCGGGGGAAATCACCCAGTAAAGGATTTACGTACAGGACGTACGGATTTAACTTCTCAAAACCATGGCTATGCCATTGATATTGAGTCATTAAAAAATACGGATCTAGAACTGACACACGTTGCGTTGAATGACGGTACTTGTGAAGGTGTTCGCCATAAGAAATATCCGATTTTTACAGTGCAATATCATCCAGAAGCATCCCCGGGTCCGGAAGATTCAAACCACTTATTCGATGAATTCATTGAAATGATGGAAAATGAAGCAGCAAAGGAGAAACAACATGCCTAAACGTACAGATATCAACACAATTTTAGTAATCGGCTCAGGTCCAATCGTGATCGGCCAAGCAGCGGAGTTTGACTATGCAGGAACTCAAGCGTGTCTTTCATTAAAAGAGGAAGGGTATCGCGTCATCCTGATTAACTCCAACCCAGCGACAATTATGACAGATACAGAAATTGCAGATAAAGTTTATATCGAACCAATTTCGTTAGAATTCGTATCACGTATCCTTCGTAAAGAGCGTCCAGATGCAATCCTTCCTACATTGGGCGGCCAAACAGGGCTGAATATGGCTATTGAGCTAGATGAATCAGGGATTTTGGATGAACTTGGTATCGAGATTTTAGGGACGAAGCTGGATGCAATCCATAAAGCGGAGGACCGGGATCTGTTCCGTAATTTAATGTATGAGCTTGGTGCGCCTGTTCCTGAATCAGATATCATTCACAATCTAGACGAAGCACGTACCTTTGTTGCAAAAATCGGCTACCCTGTCATCGTGCGTCCTGCATTCACATTAGGCGGTACAGGCGGAGGTATTTGTAATAACGATCAAGAATTAGAGGAAATCGTTACTTCCGGTTTGAAGTATTCCCCGGTAACACAATGTCTGCTTGAAAAGTCGATCGCAGGCTATAAAGAAATTGAGTATGAAGTAATGCGTGATGCAGTGGACAATGCCATTGTCGTATGTAATATGGAAAACTTCGATCCGGTTGGTATTCACACAGGTGACTCGATTGTTGTAGCACCGACACAGACATTATCTGACCGTGAAAACCAAATGCTGCGCAATATCTCTCTGGATATTATCCGCGCTTTAAAAATCGAAGGCGGCTGTAACGTACAGTTAGCACTAGATCCAAACAGCTTCCAATACTATGTTATTGAAGTAAATCCGCGTGTATCTCGTTCATCTGCACTTGCTTCAAAAGCAACAGGTTACCCGATTGCAAAATTGGCTGCTAAAATTGCCGTAGGTTTGACACTTGATGAAATCAAAAACCCGGTAACAGGTTCAACATTTGCCTGCTTTGAGCCGGCACTGGACTATATCGTGGCGAAAATCCCACGCTGGCCATTCGATAAATTTGAAGCTGCAAAACGTAATCTAGGCACACAAATGAAGGCGACTGGGGAAGTAATGGCGCTTGGCCGTACATTTGAAGAAGCAATACTGAAAGCAGTGCGTTCTCTTGAAACAGGCCATGTTCATATCGAGATGAAACATCCGGAAGAACTATCGGATTCCTGGATTGAAAAGCGTATCCGTAAAGCCGGTGATGAGCGTCTATTCTTCATCGGTGAAGCACTGCGCCGCGGTGTCACAATTGAGCAAATCCATGACTGGTCAGCAATCGATTTATTCTTCCTGCACAAACTGAAAAAAATTGTGGATATGGAAACAACATTGGCAGAAAACAAACAGGATCAGGACGTATTACGTACAGCAAAACGCCTCGGCTTCGCAGACAAAAAAATTGCAGAACTTTGGGAAATGACACAGGAAGAGGTGTATGCTTTCCGTAAAGAGCGCGGCATCATTCCTGTTTACAAAATGGTTGATACATGTGCAGCAGAGTTCGATTCTCAAACACCTTACTTCTATGGCACATACGAGGAAGAAAACGAATCAATCAAAACAGATAAGCCATCTGTTGTGGTCCTTGGCTCGGGACCGATTCGTATTGGACAGGGAGTTGAATTCGATTACGCGACAGTCCACTCTGTATGGGCAATCCAGGAAGCAGGCTATGAGGCGATTATCATCAACTCAAATCCCGAGACAGTATCAACGGACTTCTCTATTTCGGATAAATTATATTTTGAGCCGCTGACAATAGAAGATGTTATGCACATTATTGACCTTGAACAGCCGATCGGTGTAGTTGTACAGTTTGGTGGCCAGACAGCGATCAATCTTGCAGATAAATTAGCAGCATATGGTGTGAAAATTCTTGGTACAACTTTAGAGGATATCGACCGTGCAGAAAACCGTGATAAGTTTGAATCAGCGTTAAAAGAGTTAGACATCCCGCAACCGCCGGGAGATACGGCCACATCTGCTGAAGGGGCACTTAAAATTGCGAAGAATCTTGGCTTCCCTGTACTAGTACGTCCATCTTATGTTCTTGGGGGCCGTGCGATGGAAATTGTTTATAACGAGGATGAATTGAAACATTATATGGAAAATGCAGTAGAAGCATCACCGGATCATCCCGTACTAGTCGACCGTTACCTGACTGGCCAGGAAATAGAAGTAGATGCAATTTGTGATGGAGAGAATGTATTAATTCCTGGTATCATGGAGCACATTGAACGTGCAGGTGTTCACTCCGGTGACTCGATCAGCGTATACCCGCCTCAGAAACTAACAGAAGCACAGAAGGAAACGCTGGTAGATTACACAACGCGTTTAGCCAAAGGCCTTGGCATTGTTGGTCTGATGAATATTCAATATGTAATGAGCGAAGGGGAAATTTACGTTATTGAAGTAAACCCGCGCTCATCTCGTACCGTACCTTTCCTATCGAAGATTACGAACATTCCGATGGCGAATATCGCGACAAAGGCAATCCTTGGCCAGACAATCGTGGAACAAGGCTATCCGACAGGTCTAGCGAAGGAGCAAAAAGGTGTATTCGTGAAAGTACCGGTATTCTCTTTTGCAAAATTGCGTCGTGTAGACATTACATTAGGTCCTGAAATGAAATCGACAGGTGAAGTAATGGGGAAAGACTCCACATTGGAAAAAGCGTTATACAAAGGCTTGGTAGCAGCCGGTATGGAAATTAAGACGCACGGTACAGTATTGTTTACTGTATCTGATAAAGATAAGGAAGAAGCCATTGCACTTGCAAAACGCTTCTCAACAGTCGGCTACCGCATCATGGCGACAGAAGGAACGGCAAAAGCATTTGAAGAGGCCGGTGTTCGTACAGATGTAGTAGAAAAGATCGGCGCAAAAGGAAAAACATTAATCGATGTCATCCAAAACGGTGAAGCACAGCTTGTGGTGAACACACTAACAAAAGGGAAACAGCCGGCTCGCGATGGTTTCCGCATTCGACGTGAATCAGTTGAAAATGGAGTACCATGCTTAACGTCACTTGATACAGCAGAGGCGATGCTGCGTGTTATCGAGTCAATGACGTTCACTGCCGAAGAAATGCCGAAAGCGGAGGTAGTACACTAATATGATTCGCAACGAACGTATGACAGTCGTTCATCAAGCGAAAATTGCTCATAACATTTTTGAATTAACACTACAAGGCGAACTTGTTCAGGACATGGCTCCTGGACAGTTCGTTCACGTACGTGTGGGGGAAAGTTTTGAGCCGCTTCTACGACGTCCAATCAGTATTGCAAATATTAATCAGGATATGAATGAGTTTACGATGATCTATCGTGCGGAGGGCCGCGGGACAGAGCTTCTCTCAAAAAAACAAGTTGGCGACACAGCCGACGTATTAGGTCCGGTCGGCAATGGCTTCCCAGTAGATGCGGTGGCACCAGATGGCACAGCACTGCTTGTCGGAGGAGGAATCGGTGTACCGCCGCTTTATGAATTAGCAAAGCAATTAAACGCACGAGGTGTTCGAACAATTCATGTGTTAGGATTTCAATCTGAAAATGTTACATTCTATGAGGAACAATTTTCAGCTCTTGGAGAAACATACTATGTCACAGCTGACGGTACAAAGGGGACAAAAGGTTTTGTGACGAATCTGTTGGATGAGCTGAAACCGGAATTTGATGTGTTTTACTCCTGCGGACCTCTGCCCATGTTAAAGGCATTAGAAGCACAATTCCCCGAAAAGCCCGGCTACCTGTCCTTTGAAGAACGGATGGCTTGCGGCATTGGTGCGTGCTTTGCCTGTGTGTGTAACACAACGGAAGCAGTAGAGAAAGACTATGTAAAAGTGTGCTCAGACGGGCCGGTATTCCCGAAAGGAGTTGTGGCGCTATGAGCCGTATCAATGTTGAATTACCAGGTTTACAATTGAAAAATCCAATAATGCCGGCATCCGGCTGCTTCGGATTTGGTCGTGAATATGCACAGTTGTATGATTTATCGAAGCTAGGTGCCATCATGATTAAAGCTACAACAGTAGAGACACGCACAGGAAACCCGACACCCCGTGTAGCGGAAACAGCGGCAGGAATGCTGAATGCAATAGGTCTCCAAAACCCTGGCCTTGATAAAGTATTGGCGGAAGAACTGCCGTTTTTAGCATCTTATGATGTGCCGATTATCGCGAATGTAGCGGGTACTGAAATTGCTGATTATGTAGAAGTGGCTGACCGCATTTCAAAAGCGCCGAATGTCCAGGCATTGGAGCTGAATATTTCGTGCCCCAATGTGAAGTGTGGAGGTATTCAGTTTGGTACAGATCCAGCAACAGCTCAGCAATTAGTGGAGGCGGTAAAAGAGGTTTCGAGTGTACCGGTATATGTAAAGCTCTCGCCAAACGTTACGAACATCGTTGATATTGCAAAAGCTGTTGAAGCAGGCGGTGCGGACGGTATCACTATGATTAATACATTGATCGGTATGCGTCTAGATGAAAAGACAGGCAGGCCAGTTATTGCTAATGGCACCGGGGGGCTTTCAGGTCCTGCGGTTAAGCCTGTTGCAATCCGGATGGTATACGAAGTCTATAAAAATGTTACTATTCCGATTATCGGAATGGGCGGCGTGACCAACGCACAGGATGTCATTGATTTTATGAGTGCAGGCGCTTCAGCAGTTGCGGTAGGAACGGCAAATTTCGTAGATCATTTTGTATGTCCGAATATTATTGATGAACTGCCATCGAAGTTAGAAGAGCTTAGGATAGAACATATTTCAGAGGTTATTGGAAGGAGCCATCGTTAACATGAACAATAAACCGATTATTGCCTTGGACTTTCCGGGAGAGAAAGAGGTATTCCAATTTTTAAATGAATTTGATGAACAGCTTTTTGTCAAAGTAGGGATGGAGCTCTACATGCAGGAAGGACCGGATATTGTAAGAAAAATCAAAGAAGAGGGTCATGAGATATTCTTGGATTTAAAGCTCCATGACATCCCGAATACGGTAAAGTCGGCAATGAAAGGTTTAGCACGTCTAGGCGTGGACTTAGTAAATGTTCATGCAGCAGGTGGCAAACAGATGATGGAGGCTGCATTAGAAGGCCTTGAAGAGGGAACTCCGGTTGGTAAAAGTCGGGCTGCTTTAATTGCCGTAACACAGCTGACATCGACGACAGAGGAACAAATGCAGCGTGAACAGCGCATTGACCTGTCGTTGATTGAATCGGTATTACATTATGCACAGCTGACAAAACAGGCTGGCCTCAATGGTGTTGTATGTTCAGTACATGAAGCACGTGCAATTGCTGATGTATGTGGAGAAGATTTTCTACGTGTGACACCAGGCATTCGTATGAGCGGCGGGGCGGCACATGATCAGAAACGAGTTGCTACGCCAGATGGTGCCCGCCGTGACGGTTCATCATTGATTGTTGTAGGGCGTGCCATTACAGAGGCAGCCGATAAACGCGCAGCATATAAAGAAGTTTGTGAATTATGGGAGGAAAAATAATATGACATTACAAAAAGAAATCGCACACGCAATGCTAAAAGTTGGGGCGGTTGAGCTAAATCCGACAGAACTTTTTACGTGGGCTTCGGGTATTAAATCACCGATCTACTGTGATACACGCTTAACGATTTCAGATCCTGCCATTCGTAAGCAGCTGGCGAATGGATTGGCCCAAAATATTCAAGAGTTTTTCCCAGCAACAGAGGTAGTAGCAGGAACAGCGACAGCCGGCATTCCGCATGCGGCTTGGGTTGCTGATATTCTAGAATTGCCGATGGTATATGTGCGCTCCAAAGCAAAAGAACACGGCCGCGGTAATCAAATTGAAGGAAAATACGCACCAGGCCAAAAGGTTGTTGTAGTAGAAGACATTGTCTCAACAGGCGGCTCTTCTATCACCGCAGTAGAAGCATTACGTGCAGCAGGCTGTGAAGTGCTTGGTGTCGTATGTGTATATACATACAATCTTCCAAAAGCTGAAGAAGCATTTGATGCAGCCGGTATAAAATATGTGTCACTCACAAACTTCGACTATCTAGTAGAAGCAGCAAACGAATCCGGCGCCATCTCCCAGGAGCAAATCCCATTCCTTAAGGAGTGGCACGCGGATCTTAAAGCAGGGAACCTATAAAAGCAAAGAAGGTACACCTAAAAAGGATAGGATACAATTTATTTAGATAGAGCTGTGGCGAAAGCAAAGCGACAGCCACATTGGAAAACTTAAGGCTGGAACGCTTTAAGTTTTCCGTGCGACGAGGATTGTGATTGCAAGGCAATGACAACCGCAGGAGCATAATGAATGAGGCCCGGCATAAGCCGGACTTCACTGCTGAAAGAAGGGGCCTTCCAAAATCAGCAGATAATACTGAAGCATAGAGCTATTTCAAAGTCTCTATGCTTTTTTTGTGCTTAAAAAGATGTTTAACTAGAGAAAAGGAGGGATATTTATGGAATTTGGACTATATTCACTAGGAGATCACATGCCGAATCCACATACAAATGAGTGGATCCCTGCCAGCCAGCGCTTAACAGAAATCATTGAAGCGGCAAAGCTAGCGGAAGAGGTAGGAATTGATGTATTCAGTGTCGGTGAGAGTCACCAGAAATATTTCACGACACAGGCACACACGGTATTATTGAGTGCTATTGCACAGGCTACAAAAACAATAAAGATCTCCAGCTCTTCCACAATTATTAGTACTTCAGATCCCGTAAGAGTATTTGAAGACTTTGCTACTATTGATTTATTATCAGGCGGACGGGTGGAAATTATTGCAGGCCGTGCCTCGCGGATTGGTCTATTCGAATTATTGGGCTATGATTTGACTGACTATGAAGCATTATTTGAAGAAAAATTTGCACTGTTGAACTTAATTAATGAACAGGAAGTAGTTAATTGGCATGGGGAGTACCGGGCACCGCTAAAAAATGCTGAAATTTTGCCGCGTCCATTTAATGGGAAATTACCGATTTGGCGCGCTGTAGGTGGAACACCAACAAGTGCTGTAAAGGCAGGGGAAGCTGGCGTTCCGATGGCATTGGCCGCGTTAGGCGGTAATGCACACCATTTTAAACGCCTCATCGATTTATATCGTACTTCTGCTGAAAAAGCGGGACATGATTCATCAAGTTTACCTGTTGCAACAACAAGTTTAATGTACCTGACAGAAAATATTGAGCATGCGATGAACACAATGTATCCTTACTTAAATAAAGGAATGATTCATGTCAATGGGCGAGGTTACCCGGCACAGCTTTTCATGGATGGAGATGCAGTTGAGGATGTGCTGATGGTAGGGGATGCTAGTCGTATCGTTGAAAAGATTCTTCACCAGCATGAGCTGTTCGGACATCAGCGTTTCCTCGCACAAATTGATTTTGGTGGCGTACCGTTTAAGGAAGTAGTGAAGACGATAGAGATAATTGGTAATGATATTTTGCCGCAGGTGAAGAAGTATACGAAATAAAAAGCGGAACCTCGAATAGATACCTATAACTGCAAGTTCTATTCAAGACTCCGTCTCCAAATTTTTACTTCTTCTATTTTGCTATTTTCTTTTCAAGTGAAGGATAGTATTTTCATCCGGCGTCACAAATAATGTTTTCTGCTCGAAGTAAATGACGAAGCCCGGCTTTGATCCATTAGGCTTTTTCACTTGCCGAATCTCCGTATAGTCCACAGGTACAGAGGAAGAGTCGCGCGCTTTACTGAAGTAGGCGCTCAAGACGGCTGCTTCATGCAGCGTTGTCTCATCCGGCTGGTCTGAATGGATAACAACATGCGAACCTGGAATGTCTTTTGTATGGAGCCAAATATCGCTTTTTTTAGCCAGTTTGAATGTCAAATAATCGTTCTGCTTGTTATTTTTACCGACTGAAATGGGAATGCCTGAAGAAGAAATAAATTTCTCGGGTTCCGGTTTTGTCGGTTTTTTCTTTTTCTTTGAAGCACGAAGCCGCAGATAGCCTTGCTCTGCTAGTTCTTCACGGATTTCTTCAATATCGGCTGGCGCCGCCTGCTGTACCTGCTGGCTCAGCATTTCAAAATACTGAATTTCATCTTCTGTTTTTTGCTTCTGTTCTTCAATCATTACAAGCGCATTTTTTGCCTTGTTGTACTTTGTATAGTAGCTTTGAGCATTTTCAATTGGTGTTTTACGTGGGCTCACCGGAATCGTTACTTGATCGCCTGTATAATAGTTTTCAACTGACACACGTTCTGTACCCTTTTCGAATTGATATAAGTTTGCCATCAATAGCTCACCATATAATTGAAACTCCTCTAGCTTGCTGGCACGTGCGTAGTCTTGATCTAATTTTTTTAACTTTAGGCGCAGTTTGTCAATTTCATTTGATAGCCAGCGTTCTAAATCACCTGCTTGCTGTTTTACACGGTCACGCTCAGCCCTGGCAAAGAAAACGCGATCTAGCAGCTCGCCAAGTGTAGCATATGTCGCTTGTGCTCCTTCAACATGACGGAGGGTTGCAGGTGAGAAAGCAACTTTACCATTTTCCATGTAGGTTGGCTGTACGGCTTCCTCAATCTCCGTTAAAAAGTCGCGGAAAATGTGCGGATGATTTGTATCATCCAACCTGTATAACAGCTCTGCTGCATGCAAAGGGGAGAAGCCGGCGAAATGCTGTACAATTTCCTTTGGTTCGCGCGAGCAGTTGAAAAAGGAAATGACTTCCTCGTCTGAAGCGGTAAATGGATTTACTTTTTCCTGTGCTGGAGGACCGATATAGGTCTGGCCGGGAAGCACAGTTCGGTAACTATTTAAGGACGGAGGAAGATGCTTCAAACTGTCAAGTATCCGCATATTGTCTGCATCGACCAAAATACAGTTGCTGTGACGGCCCATGATTTCCACAATTAGCTTCCGTATTACTGGATCTCCGATTTCATTTTTGCTTTCCACTGTCATTTCAATAATTCGTTCCCCATCCTGTGCTTTGATGCTCTGGATAAAGCCGCCCTCTAAATGCTTGCGGAGGAGCATACAGAACATTGGCGGCTCCGCTGGGTTGTCGACTGTTTGCCCTGTAATATGTATGCGAGCATAAGAAGGGTGGATAGAAATTAGTAGTTTATGATTAGCGCCGCCAGCACGGATTTGCAGCATCACTTCCAGTGCATTCGGCTGATGAATTTTCGTAATACGTCCTGTCACTAATTTTTGAAGCTCTTTTGTCATAGAACGTGTAAATAATCCGTCAAAAGCCATAGTTCATTCCTCTTTCATTTGTGGGGATTCCACATTTATTTAGATATGCCATTGTCAATTCATTCTCTCTTATGATAGCATTTTTTCTTACGGGTGCCGATGTTTACATATTTATATAAATCAATCGGCATAACAGGCCTAACATATGCTATAATTGTTGCAGTATGCAAAGAAGGGTGTGACGAACCTTGGTGCGTAGTATGACGGGCTTTGGCAGGGGTGTCACAACGACGAAATCTCATCAACTAACCGTTGAAGTTCGTAGTGTGAATCATCGTTTTTTAGAAATTAATACGAAATTCCCAAAAGAGTGGATGGAGTCGGAAGTGTTGGCAAAAAAAATGCTATCACAGACTTTATCACGGGGGAAGCTCGATGTAATTATTTTTTTAAAGGAGCTTCAGACAGCTGAACAGAAAATTGAAATTAACTGGCCGTTATTAGAGGCGTACCGGAAAGCGAAGGAAGAATTGTCGCTAAACATGCTGGTAGAGGAAAAATGGACAATGCAGGAGCTCGCGATGCTCGATCAAGTATTAGCCGTGCAGAAAGAAGAACTTGTTAATGATGAAGTGCTTTCTGCAATAGAAAAGGCATTGGCCGATGCTATTACCCAGCTGATTACGATGCGCGAGCGGGAAGGCACCGAGCTTAAAGCAGTTATGCTGCAATATAAGGAGCAGCTGCAGGCACAGGTACAGTGTATCCGGGAAACATCTGGAGAGGCGGTTGCAAAATATCGGGAGCGTTTAAAACAGCGTGTCGAGGAGTTTACGAATGGACACCTGTTAGAAGACCGCTTGCTGACGGAAGTTGCCTTGTTCGCTGAACGTGTAGATATCAGCGAAGAACTGGATCGTTTAGACAGCCATTTTCTTCAATTAGCAGAAACGCTGGAGGAAAATGTACCGATCGGTCGTAAGCTCGATTTTCTAATGCAGGAAATGCACCGTGAAATTAATACAATCGGCTCAAAAAATCAGTCTTCGGAAAGCTCGATCGCTGTTGTACAGGCGAAGACAATCTTAGAGAAAATGCGGGAGCAAGTTCAAAATATTGAATAGCTAGAAGGAGTTATAAATGAGGAAACAACGTGGCTTATTAATCGTACTATCAGGTCCATCGGGTGTTGGAAAAGGAACGGTTCGTAAAGAGCTTTTCTCGCAGGCCGATACGAATTATGAATATTCGATTTCAATGACAACGCGTAATCCTCGCGAAGGAGAAGTGGATGGTGTAGACTATTTCTTTAAGACACGCGAGGAATTCGAGACGTTGATCGAAGAAGGCGGCTTATTGGAGCATGCCGAGTTCGTAGGCAATTATTATGGTACACCGCTTGCCTATGTTAATGAAACACTGGATGCCGGGCGTGATGTATTTTTGGAAATTGAGGTACAGGGCGCAAAACAAATTCGTGAGAAGGCACCGGATGCACTGTTCATTTTCTTGGCACCGCCAAGCCTTTCGGAACTGAAGGCTCGTCTTGTTGGGAGAGGCACGGAAACAGACGATATCATTGCGAAGCGTATTGCAACCGCAGAGGCGGAGCTAGAAATGATGAGTTTATACGATTACGTTGTAGAAAATGATGAAGTAGAAAATGCGTGCGACAAAATCAATGCCATCATTAAGGCGGAACACTGCCGCCGTGAGCGTGTAGAAAAAATTTACTTATCCATGTTGAAGGGGGAATAATTCATGTTATATCCATCAGTAGATGCTTTAAAAAAGGAAATTGATTCAAAATATTCATTAGTGAGCCTAGCTTCTAAGCGTGCTCGTCAAATGCAGGAAGAGGGCGGCGAGCGCCTTCATAAATACGTATCTTATAAGCCAGTAGGAAAAGCGTTAGAAGAAGTGGCAACAGGTGTGCTGAAAAAAGAGCAGCAGGATGAGTCAACTATTTACGAGGACGAAGTTTAATAATTGATGCAGGTAGCTCCCGGAGAAGTTTCTTTGGGAGCTTATCATTTGAAAGGGAGAAATTTTTATGCAATCGAAGAATATTTTACTTTGTGTAACAGGTGGAATTGCGGTTTATAAAGCAGTTGCGCTTGTGAGTAAACTGACACAAGCAGGCTTTAACGTAAAAGTAATCATGACAGCATCTGCACAGAAATTTGTAAACCCATTAAGCTTTCAAGTGATGTCTAAAAATGATGTGTTTTTCGATACATTCGATGAAAAGGATTCAAATGTCATTGCTCATATTGATTTGGCAGACTGGGCGGACCTCATTCTAGTAGCACCAGCTACAGCAAATGTTATTGGGAAAATTGCCAATGGAATTGCTGATGACATGGTAACTACGACGCTTCTCGCTGCAACAGCACCTGTATGGATCGCACCAGCGATGAATGTTCATATGTATGACCATCCAGCGGTAAAGCGTAATATTGCGCAGCTTCATACGGATGGATATCGATTTATTGAACCATCTGAAGGGTACCTAGCATGCGGCTATGTAGGAAAAGGCCGCTTAGAGGAGCCGGAGAAAATTACCGAGCTGGTGAAAAAGCATTTTCAGCCTGCTGTTCAACCGTTAAAGGGAAAGAAAGTGGTAGTGTCGGCCGGTCCAACCCGTGAAAAAGTAGATCCTGTACGTTTTCTAACGAATTTTTCTTCGGGCAAAATGGGATATGCAATGGCGGAAGCAGCAAGAGACTTGGGAGCGGAGGTAGTTCTTGTTTCCGGACCAACCAACCTCGCAAAGCCTTCCGGGATGAAGGTCATGAATGTCGAAAGTGCACAGCAGATGTTTGAAGCCATTTGGGCGGAATACGAATCTGCTGATATTGTTATTAAGACAGCCGCAGTAGCTGACTATCGACCTAAAAATATGCATAACCAGAAGATGAAAAAGCAGCCGGGCGAGGCTGTATTGGAGCTTGAACGGACCACTGATATTTTAGCAGCACTTGGTGAACATAAAAAACATCAGCTGCTGATCGGATTTGCCGCTGAAACGAACGATATAGAGAACTACGGGATGCAGAAGCTGCAAAAGAAAAAGGCCGATTACATCGTAGCAAATGATGTGACAGAGGCGGGCTCTGGCTTTGGAACAGATACGAACAGCGTTATTTTAATTGGACATGATTACAAAAAAAGTTTTACCCATCTTCCGAAAACAGAGCTTGCGTACCGGCTTCTCACAACGATAGCAGAGAGGGAAGATTTCAAATGACACTAGTCGTTGCACAAGTCATCGTTGATGTAGCAGCGTATCCAGTGGACCGGCCGTTTGATTATCTCGTACCTGAAAAGTGGCATGATTTAATCGAGGCGGGCAGCCGTGTAAAGGTTCCGTTTGGACCACGTAATGTATTAGGATTTGTAGTGGCGCTCCAAAACGAAACGGACGTGCCAATGAACAAAATTAAACCAGTATCTCAGGTGCTGGATATTGAACCGGTATTAACACAGGAAATGTTGGAGATGGCCAAGTGGCTGAAGCAACAGACAATTTGCTATGAAATTGATGCTCTGCAAGCCATGCTGCCATCTGCACTTCGAGCAAAATACGAAAAAATCGTACACTTATCAGTCGAGGCAGAAGCGATTCCTGAGCAGCTACAGACATTTTTCAATCGAAACGGCAAGGCGGATTTTAAAAGTTTTGAAAAAGCCGGTCTGCTGCATGAGCTTAAGCAGGCTGTTAAGGATGGCCTTGTCATAATCGAAAATAGCGTAAAGCAGCAAGGAGCAGTAAAGGAAATTCGCAAGGTGCAAATTGAAATGGATGTATCGAAACTTGAGCGGATCGAGGCGGAAATTTCGAAGCGTGCGGCAAAGCAAAAGCAGCTTGTACGATGGATGACAGAACGCCCAGGTCAAGTTCTTTTACCAGACGAAGTATGCAGCGAAGCGGGCGTCACGATGGCTGTATTGCAATCCGTTATAGAAAAAGGTGCAGCCGCCTTTATTAAAGAAGAAGTATATAGGGATCCGTTTACAAAGGAAATCGCGAAAACGAATTTTCTAAAGCTGACAGATGAGCAGGAGGCGGCACTTTCTGCTATTACTGGCGCAATGGATGTGCATTCCGCTGATACATTTCTGCTTCAAGGAATCACGGGAAGCGGTAAAACGGAAGTGTATTTGCAGGCTATCCAGCATACGCTCCAAGAAGGCAAGGAATCTATTGTCCTTGTCCCTGAAATTTCCCTTACGCCTCAGATGACAGAGCGTTTCCGTTCGCGTTTTGGCGAGCTCGTAGCAGTGATGCATAGTGGCTTGTCCGTCGGTGAAAAGTATGATGAATGGCGAAAAGTCCAGCAGGGCAAGGTGAAGGTAGTAGTCGGTGCACGCTCAGCAATTTTTGCACCTTTTGAAAACCTTGGGCTGATCATACTCGACGAAGAACATGAATCTACCTATAAGCAGGAGGATTCCCCGCGCTATCATGCAAGAGATGTGGCTATTTGGCGGAGCGAGTACCATAAATGTCCGGTTATTTTAGGAAGTGCGACACCGAGTCTGGAATCATTTGCGCGCGCGAAAAAAGGTGTCTACACGCTACTAACATTGAAAAAGCGTGCGATGAATCAGGGTTTACCTACTGTACATGTAGTAGATATGCGCGAGGAGCTAAAGCTTGGTAACCGTTCGATGTTTTCTATTCAACTGGCGGATGCAATACGGGAACGTCTTGTAAAAAAAGAGCAAACGGTATTGTTTTTAAATCGTAGAGGCTATTCTTCCTTTGTGCTATGCAGGGACTGTGGAACGGTTGTGGAATGTCCGAATTGTGATATCTCGCTAACATACCACCGTTTTAGTGAAAAGTTAAAATGCCACTATTGCGGACACGAAGAATATGTACCGCAAGCTTGTCCAGAATGTGCAAGTGACCATATCCGCTTTTTTGGAACGGGTACACAAAAGGTCGAAGAAGAGCTCCATAAATTATTTCCAGAGGCGAGAGTGCTCCGGATGGATGTAGATACAACGAATAAAAAGGGCTCCCATGAGGTAATCTTAGATGCCTTTGGACGTGGAGAGGCAGACATTTTGCTTGGCACGCAAATGATTGCTAAAGGACTTGATTTCCCGAATATCACACTTGTTGGGGTATTAAGTGCCGATACGAGCCTTCATCTGCCAGACTACCGTTCAGCAGAACGGACATTCCAGTTGCTGACACAGGTGAGCGGGCGTGCGGGGCGGCATGATAAGGCAGGGGAAGTCATCATACAAACATATACCCCTGAGCATTATGCAATCGAGCTGTCGAAGGAACAGTTATATGAGCCATTTTATGAACATGAGATGTATGTCAGAAGGCAGGCTAATTATCCGCCCTATTACTATCTGGCGCTCATTCAGGTCTCTCATGAAGATGTAATGATGGCCGCGGAATATGCTGCAAGAGCTGCAGAATATTTACGGGGTAATCTATCGTCTACTGTCTCTATCATTGGCCCTACAACGGCGAGTATCAGCCGCCTCCAAAATAGATATCGATATCAATGTTTGATAAAATATAAAGTAGAACCGAATCTGATTCCGGTGTTATTGCAGTTAATAAAATTGTACCGCTCGGAATGGATAAAAAAAGGAATTCAGCTCACAATCGATTTGGACCCTTCCATGATTTGAGCTTGTGAAAGAGGTAAAAAATATATGGCAATTAAAGAGGTAGTGAAGGCGCCTGCAAAGGTTTTATCTTCTAAAACAAAAGAAGTTGAAGTGATCGATGAGAAAATCATTGCGCTTTTAGATGATTTATACGACACAATGGTGGAATACGACGGTGTAGGAATTGCTGCTCCGCAAATCGGTGTAAATATGCGTGTAGCTATAGTGGAACTTGGAGAAGATATTTTAGAGATGATCAATCCGGTAGTTCTTGAAACACGCGGTGAAGCCGAAGATATAGAAGGATGCCTGAGCTTCCCTGACTTGTTCGGGATGGTAAAGCGTCCGACTTACGTAAAAATTGAGGCTGCAGACCGTGAAGGCCGTATTTATGAGTTAGAAGCAGAAGATTTTGAAGCACGTTGTATTTTACATGAAATTGATCACTTAGATGGGGTGCTATTCGACTCGAAAATGACGCGTGTATTGACACAAGAAGAGCTTGATGAAATGTACGCGGACGTTGAGGAGGAGTAATATGACATCAGTTGTTTTTATGGGCACACCAGCCTTTTCAGCACCAATTTTGCGCATGCTTCATGAAGAAGGCTATCAGGTGCTGGCTGTTGTGACACAGCCTGATCGCCCGGTAGGTCGTAAAAAGGTGCTAACGCCGCCCCCGGTAAAGGAAGAGGCGGTACGCTTAGGACTGCCGGTTATTCAGCCAGAAAAATTAAGAGGTTCTGAAGAACTTCAGCAAATTATTGATCTTGGTGCTGATCTAGTCATTACTGCTGCGTTTGGTCAAATCCTGCCGAAGGAGCTGCTTGAGGCACCTCGTCTTGGCTGTATCAATGTGCATGCTTCTTTACTGCCGCAGTATCGGGGGGGCGCTCCTATCCATCAAGCCATTATCGACGGACAGGATACAACTGGTGTAACAATCATGTATATGGCTGAAAAGCTGGATGCCGGCGATATTATTTCCCAACAGGGAATTGTTATTGAAGATACTGACCATACCGGCAGTATGTTTGAAAAATTAAGTGAAGTGGGCCGGGAGCTTTTAAAGAATACCTTACCTTCAATTATTGATGGGACAAATCCTCGAATCCCACAAGACGAGTCAAAGGTAACGTTTGCCTCTAACATTAGCCGTGAACAGGAGCGCATTGACTGGTCAAAAGAGGCTCGTACAATTTACAATCAAGTACGCGGTCTTCATCCATGGCCTGTTGCCTATACAACGTTTGAAGGCGCCAACTTTAAAATATGGTGGGCGCAAGTCGGTACGACAGCCAATGATCGTCAGCCAGGTGAAGTGGTGGCTATCCATAATGACAATTTCGAGATTGCTACAGGAGAGGGCGGCTCTCTAGCTGTATATGACTTGCAGCCAGCAGGTAAAAAGCGTATGACAGCACAAGAATACCTTCGTGGTACAGGCTCGAAATTACAGATTGGAGACCGTTTTGAATGAGTAAAAAGAAGCAACAAATCTGGGACGGCAACGTAAGAGATGCTGCTCTTTCCATCCTGCTGGCAGTCGATAAAAATCAGGCATACAGCAATTTATTGCTCCACCAGACTATCGAGAAATATAAAATCGATGTGAAAGACAGAGGTTTACTGACGGAGATTACGTATGGTACCTTGCAACATAAGCTAACACTAGATTATTATCTAGAACCTTTTATCAAAGGCAAGGTGGATTTATGGGTACGCTGGCTTTTACGCCTGTCGCTGTATCAAATGGAATATTTGACGCGCATTCCAGCACATGCTGCTGTAAATGAGGCTGTAGAAATTGCAAAGCGACGAGGCCATAAAGGGATTGCTTCAATGGTCAATGGCATATTGCGTTCGATTTTACGTCAAGGTGTACCAACGGTTGAGGATATCAAGAATCCGGTGGAACGCCTTTCGGTTGAGACGAGTCATCCGCAGTGGCTGGTAGAACGCTGGGTAGAAAGCTATGGCTTTGATGAAACGGCCGCTATGCTTCATGAAAATAATATACCGCCAGTACAGACCGTTAGGGTCAACATGACACGTGCAACTGTAGAAGAAGTATTAGCGTCTCTTGAGAAAGAAGGCGTGAAGGCGAAGCAGAGTGATATGATGCCTGAATGTATCCATTTGACAAATGGAACAGCGGCACGTACAAAAGCGTTTAAAGAAGGGCTTATTACTATTCAGGACGAAAGCTCAATGATGCCTGCAAATGTTCTTGATCCAAAGCCGGGAATGAAGGTGCTCGATATGTGTGCAGCCCCGGGTGGCAAGACGACGCATATGGCAGAAAGAATGGAGAATGATGGCTCTATTTTAGCGATGGATTTACATCCACATAAGCTCGATCTTATTGATGAAAACACAGCGCGTCTTGGACTGGATATTGTTCAGACAGCCCCGGTCGATGGACGAAAGGCTGCAGACTTTCTTGCAAAGGAAAGTTATGATGCGGTGCTTGTTGATGCCCCTTGCTCAGGATTGGGCGTTATGCGCCGGAAGCCTGATATTAAATATACAAAGCGCGAAGAGGATTTAGAGAGTTTACAGGCGATCCAATTAGCGATTTTAGCTAATGCAGTACAAGTACTAAAACCCGGTGGACGCCTCGTATATAGTACATGTACAGTGGATAAGCGTGAAAATGAAGGGACAGTAGAGGCATTTATTTCTACACACCCGGAAATGGAACGCGAGGAAATAACAAATTTACCAGAAAAACTATTAGCGAAACAAAATAACGGGATGCTGCAAGTATTTCCGCAAGATTTTGGCAGCGACGGCTTTTTCGTCGCCGCGTTTCGTAAAAAAGGAGAAACAATTTAAGTAATGGATCAAAATAAATTTGATGAACGTATTCAAGATTTAGTGGAAGAGACGGAAGTCAAGCCGGTTCGTCGTCAGAAAAAAGAAAAGCCTCAATTGAAGGAATCGATTTATTCCCTGCGCCCAGATGAACTGCAGGAATGGTTAAAGGAAAACGGAGAAAAGCCGTTCCGGGCCGGACAAATTTACGAATGGCTGTATGACAAGCGTGTCAAAACATTCGAAGAAATGTCTAATCTCTCTAAAGGGCTGCGTGAAAAGTTAGAGGAGAATTTCGCGTTAACAACGTTGTCGACACTTATAAAGCAGGAATCAAAGGACGGGACAATCAAATTTTTATTCCAGCTGCAGGACGGCTATTCTATTGAAACAGTATTGATGCGCCACGATTACGGGAATTCTGTCTGTGTCACGACGCAGGTAGGGTGCCGTATTGGCTGTACATTCTGTGCCTCTACATTAGGCGGGCTGAAACGCCATTTACTGGCGGGAGAAATTGTAGAGCAGGTTGTAAAAGTCCAGCAAACATTGGATGAAGTGGACGAACGTGTAAGCTCTATTGTTATCATGGGGATTGGCGAACCGTTCGACAACTACGATGCAATGATGAACTTCCTGAAAATTGTTAATAATGATAAGGGCTTAAACATCGGTGCTCGCCATATTACTGTTTCAACTTCTGGGATTGTACCAAAGATTTATCAATTTGCCGATGAGCAATTGCAAATCAACTTTGCAGTTTCACTGCATGCCCCTAACCAGGAAGCACGTCAGAAATTGATGCCGATTGCCCGCGCATATAAAATTGACGAACTATTGGAAGCAGTCCGTTATTATACAAAGAAAACAGGCCGTCGTGTAAGCTTTGAGTATGGATTGATGTCTGGTGAAAATGACTCAGTGGAAGTCGCTAATGAATTAGCTGATTTGATCAAAGGAATTAAGTGCCATGTCAATTTGATACCAATCAACTATGTACCAGAGCGTGACTATGTTCGTACATCACGCAGCAGCATTTTTGCATTTGAGCGCGCATTGAAAGAGCGTGGCGTGAATGTAACAATTCGTCGTGAGCAAGGAGCAGATATTGCAGCAGCTTGTGGGCAGTTACGTGCACAAGAGCGCCAAGATGAAGTAAGGTAGGTGACCATTTTGAACTTTACAGTCGAAAGTGATGTTGGATTAAAGCGTGCAGTTAATGAAGATCGGGTCGCATTTGTCGAGCGGCCTGATCAATTCAAACTTGCTATTTTGGCAGACGGCATGGGCGGTCATAATGCAGGCGATGTAGCAAGTGAAATGGCGATTGAGCAGATGCGGAAGCTTTTCCTTAAGGAGGAAGGCACCCGCTTCCATTCCCTAGAAAGCTGCAAGGAGTGGCTTCGTGATGCTGTATCACAAATTAATGATGAAATTTATCGTTACTCCCTATCACATGAAGACTGTCAAGGAATGGGGACTACACTCATCGCCGTGCTGGTTCATCATATGGACTGCATTATTAGTCATATAGGTGACAGTCGTGTTTATCATTTCACTAACGAGTCGGTTACGCTAATTACGCGTGACCACTCATATGTGAATGTTTTATTAGAAAGCGGTCAAATCAGTGAAGAAGAAGCTCAAAACCATCCACAGAAAAATTTCATACTAAAATCACTTGGAACAGAAAGCTCTATCCAGCCGGATTTTTATGATACGAAAGTGGAGGAAGACTCCTATTTACTCATTTGTTCAGATGGACTGAGCAATAAGTTGACGGCAAATGAAATGGCCGCAATCATTACATTGCCTATGCCACTGAAAGAAAAAGGAGAAAAACTCGTCAAGCTGGCAAACGACAGCGGTGGTGAAGATAATATTTCCCTTATATTAATGACGATGAAAGAGGAGGTGTAGGCATGCTGATTGGAAAACGGGTAGGTGAACGTTATGAAATTTTATCGCTGATTGGCGGCGGTGGGATGAGTCATGTTTACTTAGCACACGATATTATTTTGAGCCGTGATGTGGCAATTAAAATTTTGCGGTATGATTTTTCAAATGAGGAAGAATTGCATCGACGTTTTCAGCGAGAGGCATTATCTGCTACAAGCCTAACACATCCCAACATTGTGAGTGTCTATGATGCCGGTGAAGACGGAGATATGCACTATATTGTAATGGAATATGTTAAAGGGAAGACATTGAAGCAATACATACAGGAGTTTTCTCCGTTGTCCCCTGCGAAAAGTGTACACATTATGAAGCAATTGACATCGGCGATTGCACATGCGCATGAAAATGGGATTATCCATCGTGATATCAAGCCCCAAAATATTTTGATGGACGCAGAAGGAAATGTTAAAATTACAGATTTTGGTATAGCGACAACTTTGAATGCAACGAGCTATACGCAGACGAACTCTGTAATGGGAACAGTTCACTATCTTTCTCCAGAACAGGCTCGTGGAGGAGGCGCAACAGAAAAGTCCGATATTTATTCATTGGGAATCGTACTTTACGAGCTGTTAACAGGGGAACTGCCTTTTTCAGGTGAATCTGCCGTTTCGATCGCCTTAAAGCATTTACAGTCTGAAACGCCCTCTGTAAGAGCTTTTGATGCATCTATTCCACAGGCGCTTGAAAATGTAGTGTTAAAAGCGACTGCAAAGGATGCAAATCATCGCTATACCAGCATGAATGAGATGGAAGAAGATTTGCAAACATGCCTGTCAGCAGCGCGGGTGAATGAGCCGAAGTTTGCGTTGCCTATTGATGATGAGGCAACAAAGGCTATTCCAATTATTAGAGAAAAATTACCTGTCGATGACCTATTAAAGACAAAACCGATTGATAGGGTAAAGCCTATTGAAAGAGAGCAGCCCAAATCACAAAAACAGCCAGTAAAGGAGAAAAAGAAAAGAAAGAAATGGCCGATTCTCCTAGGGGCTGTAGTGACCCTGGCTATCTTGGCACTCGTGCTGATTTTTGCATTGACACCATCTAAGGTAGAAATTCCGGATGTTGCTAATTTATCGGTAGAAGAAGCTACAGCCGATTTGGAGAAAGCAGGCTTTACAGTTGGTGAACCGATTGAACGCAACTCAGAGGAAGTTGAAAAGGATAAGGTAATTGGTACAACTCCAAAATCGGGACTTTCAAGAGTAAAAGGTACTGAGGTACAGTTAATTGTCAGTCTTGGCGAAGAAATGGTCGAAATGGATGATTATGTAGGAGAGCAGGTTAGTCAAGCATTGTCTTTACTTGAAAAAGCCGGGTTCCAAGACGTTGAAACAATAGAGGTCAATTCTGACGCACAAGCAGGTGAGGTTGTTAATCAGGAACCTGCAGCAGGAGAAGAAGTAGTGGCAGAGGATACAGTTGTCACATTGCAGGTGAGCAAGGGAAAAAAGGTGCTGACCGTTGATAATCTAAAGGGTTATACGGAGGCGGAAGTGAATGATTATGCACGAAATATAGGCTTGAATATTAAAAAAGGGAATCCGGTTAATTCGGATACAATTCCTAAAGGGAGCGTTGTTTCACAAAATCCTTCAGCCGGCTCGCAAATAACAGAAGGAACGACAATTACTGTTGTCCTTTCGAAGGGCCCAGCAGAAAAACGAACAAAATTATATAACAAAATCATTCCAATTAAGTATGAGGAGAAGCTAGATGAAAACGGTGAGCCAATTCCGCAGACCGTTCAAATTTATATCCAGGATAAAACTCATACAATGGCGGAGCCTATTGAGGAATTTGTTATTACAGAAGATAGAACATATCCTATTCAGCTGGAAATTGTAGAAGGAGAAAAAGCGGCATACCGAATCATCCTGGATTCAGTCACATTTGCCCAAGAAACTATTTCCTTTGATGATTTTTAATGTTGTCCAATAGAAGTCCTTCGATTTATAGATGCGAATGAGTAAGGATTTAGATTATTGTCAGCGAGCGTTTACTGCTCGTCTAAAAAGTATTGAAAAGCCTTTGGTGAATGTCACGGATACAGCTTTGTGCCTGCACAAAGCTGTATCCGACTATGATGATGCCGAGGCAGAATAGATGGGAGGGTTTACATGGCGCAAGGCCAAATTAGAAAAGCATTAAGTGGATATTATTATGTTGAGCAGAATGGAGAACTGATTCAGTGTCGAGGCCGTGGGGTATTCCGCAACCGTGGTGAAGCTCCGCTTGTCGGTGACGTCGTTGATTTTACGAAAGATGGTGAATCGGATGGCTATGTAATGAAAATCCATCCACGTAAAAATGAGCTTGTACGACCGCCGATTGCAAATATTGATCAAGCGATTCTTGTCTTTTCAGTAAAGGAGCCGGAGTTCAATACAATCCTGCTAGACCGCTTTTTAGTCGTTTTAGAGTCATTTCATATTGAGCCGATCATTTGTTTGACAAAGATGGACTTATTGGCAGACAGTGAGCACGCTGGGCTGGAAGCCTATATTGAAGATTACAAGGCAATCGGCTATGAAGTTATTACGACCTATAAAGAAGATGTTTCCTTGCTAGATCGTCTTCAGCCAGTTTTGGAAAGAAAAACAACAGTCCTGGCAGGGCAATCAGGTGTCGGAAAGTCAACACTTTTGAATACACTCCTGCCAAACTTGAATTTAAAGACTGGCATTATTTCGCAAAGTCTCGGGCGCGGAAAGCATACAACACGTCACGTTGAGTTAATTGAAGTATGTGGAGGTCTGCTGGCTGATACACCGGGATTCAGTTCATTTGATTTCGATACGATTGAAAAAGAAGAATTAACAGCGTGTTTTCCAGAATTTCAGCGCATCGCAGAAGGGTGTAAATTCCGTGGCTGCCTACATATAAAGGAGCCGAAATGTGCAGTAAAGGCAGCACTTGAAACAGGAGAGATAAAAGCATACCGCTATGAGCATTATGAACAGTTTTTGCAAGAAATACTTGATCGAAAGCCGAGGTATTAATGATGATAAAAATTGCACCATCTATTCTAGCTGCAGACTTTGCCAAATTAGGTGAAGAAGTGAAGGAAGTGGAGGCAGCAGGAGCAGAATTAATTCATATTGATGTAATGGACGGACATTTCGTACCGAACATTTCCTTTGGAGCAATTGCTTTAGAGGCGATCCGTCCTTTATCGACTTTACCAATGGATGTTCATTTAATGATTGAAAACCCAGATCAGTATATCGAGCAGTTCGCCAAGGCAGGCGCGGATTATATAACGGTACATGTAGAGGCTTGCCGCCATTTGCATCGTACGATTCAGCTGATCCGTTCATTCGGCGTAAAACCAGGTGTTGTTTTAAACCCGCATACCCCAATCGAATCGATTCTTCATATTTTAGAGGATGTAGATATGGTATTGTTCATGACAGTAAACCCAGGTTTTGGAGGCCAGAAGTTTATCTCTTCTGTACTGCCTAAAATCGAGGCATTATCTAGCATCATCAAAGAGCGAGGATTGGAGATAGATATTGAGATTGATGGCGGTATTACAGCGGAAACAATTGTCCCTTGTGTAAAATCCGGTGCCAATATTTTTGTGGCAGGATCTGCTATTTATAGTAAGGAAGACCGGACGGCAGCATTGCAGGAAATCAAGCAAGCCGGCCTAGCTGCTATTCAATGATCGTAGCCATTTGTTCAGGCGGCCCCATTCGTGAGGCCGTCTTTCATTTAAAAGCAGACCGGTGGATTGGGGTGGACCGCGGGGCCTATCATTTAATTGAAGAGGGTATTATACCGGATGCAATCGTGGGTGATTTTGATTCGGTCACGGAAGAAGAGTATGCACGTATTTCCGAAACTGTAATACATGTTGAAATGTTCCAGGCTGAAAAGGATGAAACAGATACTGATCTGGCACTTGAGCGGGCACTTGAGTTCCACCCGCACACCGTCTTGTTAACAGGCGTTACGGGAGGGCGGCTTGATCACCATGAAGCAGCCCTGCGCTCCTTATACCGTTTCCAGCTTGCATATCCGAATATTCAGTTTAAAATTATTAACAAGCAAAATGAACTGCAGTTTTTGCTGCCGGGGCACCATCAACTTGAAAATACGAAGCACCAATACCTTTCCTTTTTTGCCTATGGGGAGGCAATTCAGGAAGTTACGCTTCGGGGAGTCAAATACGAAACGACAAAGGAAATGATTGAGCAGGGGACATCCCGTTTTACAAGTAATGAAATCATACAAGATGATGCGTATATCGCGTTCACCTCTGGCATATGTTTAATGGTAAGAAGCATGGACTAAGGGGGAGCGATAGTGAAAGTATACACTTTTCAAATTCCAAAATTTTTAAGCAGTATGACAAGAGCTTGCATCAAGGTTTTTCGCCGGGAGAAAAAATAAAAGGGAGTGGGTAACCGTTATGGCTACTCACTCCCTTATTTTTTGATAAAAAAGAGCATCAACAGTAAATGCTGATGCCCAGTACGCGATTAAACGCGCTCAACTTTACCTGATTTTAATGCACGAGCAGAAACCCATACACGTTTTGGCTTACCGTCAACTAGGATACGAACTTTTTGTAAGTTAGCGCCCCAAGTACGTTTAGAAGCGTTCATAGCGTGAGAACGGTTGTTGCCTGTACGAGCTTTACGGCCAGTGATAACACATTTCTTTGGCATGTAAATTCCCTCCTAACAGATGAATCTGAAAGCTTGTTTTTCAGTTCGATATTTCACATACCATAATAATTTAACATAGACTCTACATGCTTGCAAGACATTTCGCACATACTTTCAAGAAAAAAACCTTTACACCTTGTAAAGCATGGTCAATTATAAGGGGTGCAATCGCTTTTCATTGTAACCGCTAGACTTCAATGAACGTTTTCTTTTATAATCAATCTTTGTGTAGTACAATATAGACAGTCAAAAAGAGCCAAGGAGGCATATGTATGTCAGTAGAATTAAAAAATGAATTCGGCCAAATTGATATTTCCAATGACGTCATTGCACAAATTGCAGGCGGCGCTGCAATCGAATGCTACGGAATTGTAGGTATGGCGAGTAAACACCAAATTCGTGATGGCTTGACAGATATTTTACGGAAAGAAAACTTTGCAAAGGGCGTATTGATCCGCCAGGACGGCGAAGATTTGCATATTGATATGTACATTATTGTAAGCTATGGAACGAAAATTTCTGAAATCGCATACCAAGTACAATCGAAAGTAAAATATACAGTGAACAAAACATTAGGCATGAGCGTAAAATCTGTGAACATCTTTGTTCAAGGCGTGCGCGTAATGAATGTGTAAGAGGAGGATTCAAGGCGAATGAAGTCATTAGACGGAATTAAATTTGCAGAAATGGTACAGATGGGTGCACATCACCTCTACCAAAATGCAAGTTATGTAGATTCGTTAAATGTATTCCCAGTACCAGACGGTGATACAGGGACGAATATGAATTTATCGATGACGTCAGGTGCAAAGGAAACGGAAGCGAACACAAGTGAGCATATCGGGAAGACAGCACAGGCGTTATCAAAAGGATTATTAATGGGGGCGCGCGGCAACTCAGGCGTTATTTTATCGCAATTATTCCGCGGCTTTGGAAAAGCGATTGAAAAAGATGCGGCAATCGATGCGAAAGGGCTGGCTGCAGCTTTCCAAGGCGGTGTGGATACTGCGTATAAAGCGGTGATGAAGCCGGTAGAAGGAACGATTTTAACAGTGGCACGCGAAGCAGCGGCTAAAGGTGTCGAAGTTGCAGAGACTACAGATGATTTAATTGAATTGATGGAGGCTTTCGTGGAAGAGGCGAAAGCATCTTTAAATCGTACTCCTGAACTATTACCTGTATTAAAAGAAGTCGGCGTAGTTGACAGTGGTGGACAAGGACTGCTGTTTGTGTACGAAGGTTTTCTTGCGTCTTTAAAAGGTGAGGAGCTTCCTGAACGAAATGATGCATCCTTGGATGATTTGATCAGTGCAGAGCACCATCGTGTTCAAGATTTTATGAATACAGAAGATATCGAATTCGGCTACTGTACAGAAATTATGGTACGTTTTGAAGATGAAAAAGAGCCTTTTAATGAAGATCAGTTCCGCAATGAGCTAAATCCATTTGGTGACTCGCTGCTAGTTATTTCTGATGATGAAATTGCGAAAGTACATATTCACACAGAAACGCCTGGTGTAGTTTTATCGGCAGGGCAAAAGTATGGAAGCTTAATTAAAATTAAAGTAGATAATATGCGCGAGCAGCACTCGGCTATCGTAGGTGATTCTTCAGCTCCTGCAGCTCCGCCAGCGAAAAAAGAACAGCACCCTTATGCAGTTGTCACGATTGCAATGGGAGAAGGGATTGCCAATCTGCTTCGTTCGATCGGTGCCTCTTATGTCATTGAGGGCGGTCAAACAATGAATCCATCGACGGAGGATATTGTAAAAGCTGTGAAGGAAATCGGCGCAGAGCGTGTACTGATCCTGCCAAATAATAAAAATATTGTGATGGCGGCAGAACAAGCGGTGGAGCTTCTTGATATTGAAGCGGCTGTTGTAGCAACAAAGACAATTCCTCAAGGGATGGCAGCTATCTTGGCATTCAATCCTGAGCTGAGTGTCGAAGAAAATAAAGAAAATATGACAGAAGGCTTTGCCCATGTAAAAACAGGCCAGGTGACATATGCAGTACGTGACACATCGATTGACGGTGTGGAAATCCGTAAAGATGACTATATGGCACTAGCAGAGGGCAAAATCATTTTATCAACACCACAATTGATGGATGCTGCAAAAGAAGTAATCAGCAGCATAGCTGATGAAGACAGCGAAATCATTACCATCATTTATGGGGAAGATGCAACGGAAGAACAAGCGAACGAATTAGCTAGCTTCATCGAGGAGAACTTCGCGGATGCAGAAGTAGAAATCGTTGAAGGAAAACAATCGTTATATCCATTTATCTTATCAGTTGAATAATGCATAAAAGGATCAGGGGCTGCCCCGTAAGTATATACTTATGGGGAGCCTCTTTCGTTTTAATTAAAATTTGTTTTGATTCGTATCAATCCCGTGTATAATCGGGAAGAAAAGCCTCTTAAAAGAGGAGATTTCAGCTTGGATACATTATTTTTCATATGAAAAGTTGAAAGATTTGTATGTGATAGGCTTTGCTTGATAAACTAAAGGTAAGAAAAAAATTGTGAGAAAATTGAAGTGGGAAGGTGACTTGATGAAATTTACATCTGTATTTGATATCATCGGTCCAGTAATGATCGGTCCGTCAAGCTCGCATACAGCAGGGGCAGCACGGATTGGCAGAGTGGCGCGTGATTTATTCGGCCGGCAGCCGAAGCAGGTGAAAATCCATTTATATGGCTCGTTTGCTGAAACGTATCGAGGTCATGGAACGGACGTAGCGATTGTTGGGGGTCTCTTAAACTATGATACGTATGATGAGCGCATTAAAACGGCGTTTGAAGATGCAGCAGCAGCTGAGATGGAGTTTGAATTTATTCCTGAAGAGGCACATAAAGAACATCCAAATACAGCCCGCATTGTCATGAGTGATGATGACGGAGAGATGAGTGTAGAAGGCATCTCCATTGGGGGCGGAAAAATTGAAATCAGTGAAGTAAACGGCTTTAAGCTGCGCTTGACTGGAGGTATGCCGGCTATTCTGGTTGTGCATAATGATCGCACAGGCTGTATTGCCAATGTAGCGAACTGCCTGGCTATGCATAACGTAAATATTGGTCATATGGAAGTATCCCGTATCGAACGAGGACATACTGCGTTAATGGTAATCGAAGTGGACCAAAATATAGAAGAACGAGTTTTGGACCAGATTTCATATATTCCGCATATTACAAAAGTCTCGAAGATTAATAATTAGGAGGACCGCAAAGTGGACGTGTTATTTCAAAATGTAAGAGAATTGGTTGCCTTAGCGGAAAAAGAGAATAAAAGTATTTCAGAGCTTATGATCGAACAAGAAATGCTGATTAGTGGACGCAGTAGAGAAATGATCATGGAGCAGATGGACCGTAACTTAACGGTAATGGAAGAGGCAGTTGAACGCGGACTTAAGGGAGTTCAGTCTGTTACAGGCTTGACAGGTGGAGATGCTGTACTTATTCAAAACTATATCGCAAGCGGAAAATCATTATCAGGTGAGCTGCTGCTTGATGCAGTAAGTAAAGCGGTAGCGACAAATGAAGTGAATGCAGCCATGGGAACAATCTGTGCTACGCCTACAGCCGGCTCAGCTGGCGTTGTGCCGGGTACACTGTTTGCTGTTAAAAATAAGCTGAATCCGACTCGTGAACAAATGATTCGTTATTTATTTACATCCGGCGCATTTGGTTTCATCGTAGCGAATAATGCATCCATTTCTGGTGCAGCTGGTGGATGTCAGGCAGAGGTAGGCTCTGCAGCAGCGATGGCGGCAGCGGCCATTGTTGAAATGGCTGGGGGTACACCGCAGCAGAGTGCAGAGGGCTTTGCTATTACATTGAAAAATATGCTTGGGCTTGTATGTGATCCAGTTGCAGGACTTGTGGAAGTGCCAT
The DNA here is from genome assembly GCA_031181585.1 of Lysinibacillus sp. Classification (GTDB taxonomy): domain Bacteria; phylum Bacillota; class Bacilli; order Bacillales_A; family Planococcaceae; genus Lysinibacillus_B. The sequence goes on along the minus strand of JAPSKP010000002.1, from coordinate 104,290 downwards.
GTGTTAAACGGAATGCCATGGGGGCAGCGAATGCTCTTGTAGCAGCAGATATGGCGCTTGCCGGTGTGACAAGCCGTATTCCATGCGACGAAGTAATCGGAGCAATGTACCGGATCGGGCAGGCAATGAGTCCGAATTTAAAAGAAACAGCAAGAGGCGGCCTGGCTGCAACACCGACAGGAAAAGCGATCAGTAAAGCAATTTTTGATAACGGTGGATTACAGAGCATCAAATCACTGCAATAAGGAAGACAGAAACACACGATGAGCTAATTCGTGTGTTTTTCTTTTGCCTTTTTGCTGATGCACGGAGGCCTATAAGTCAGTAGCTGATGAAAAGATATCTTTAGAGGATAACAAGGAAAATAAATGATACAATTGAACTGTAGAAAACAGAACGTATGTTGTGCAACCGTGCATAAATAGAAAAAATGCGAGAGCAAAATGCAATCGTAATGGAAGGAGGAAGGCTCTTCCTGGAGAGTTTGAGCGAAGCTTTGTTTCTACTAGCAGACAAAGTTTTTGCTGGGCGAATTTTGGAGGAGCTGTCGGGCAAGTGAACACTACCGAACCAGTATCGAATATGAAGGGTGTCGGCAAGGAAACGGCAGAGCAGTTGGCATCCCTCGGCATCGAGACAGTCGAGGATTTGATTTGGACGTTTCCATACCGGCACGAAGATTTTACATTAAAAAATTTAGCAGAAACACCCCATAATGAGAAAGTAACAATTGAGGCAAGAGTAGAGAGTATCCCTTCTGTTACTTATATGGGGAAAAAATCCCGTTTAACTGTCACTGTGCTGGCAGGGCGGCATTTAGTGAAGGTCGTCATGTTCAATCAGCATTATTTAAAGCAAAAGTTGACACCGGGCGCTATTGTTACGGTTTCAGGGAAATGGGACCGCGGACGCCAGGTAATTGTCGGCTCGTCGATTAAATTTGGCCCAAAGCAGGATCAGGGAGACTTTGAACCAGTCTATAGTCTGCGTAATACAATTCATCAAAATCGTTTCCGTAAAATGATGCGGCAGGCTCTTGATGAAGCAGGAGACAATATTCCTGAAACGCTCCCGCCCTCTATGTGTGAGCAGTATAAACTGCTGCCACTGCAAGAGGCGCTTGAAGGGGTTCACTTTCCGAAGGATACAGACCATGTAAAGCAAGCAAGAAGGCGTTTTGTGTTCGAGGAGCTGCTGGCATTCCAGCTGCGTATCCAAGCTCTTCGTAAAGCAAGACAAGACCAGGAAAAAGGACTGTCGATTCATTACGATCTTGAAAAACTGCGCGCTTTCATTAACACATTACCCTATGAGCTGACAGGCGCTCAAAAAAGGGTGGTCAATGAAATTTGTAAGGATTTGAAATCTCATCACCGGATGAACCGTTTGCTTCAGGGGGATGTTGGTTCTGGGAAGACCGTAGTGGCGGCAATTGGCTTATATGCAGCGGTCACGGCAGGATTTCAGGGAGCATTAATGGCACCGACGGAAATTTTGGCAGAGCAGCACGCTGAAAACCTATACGCTTGGTTCGAGCCGATCGGTGTCCGGGTTGCACTGTTATCCGGTTCTACAAAAGCAAAGGCAAGACGGGAAATACTTGAACGTCTGGCAAACGGTGAAATTGATATTTTAATCGGAACACATGCGCTCATTCAGCCGGATGTTGAATTTAAGCAACTCGGCTTTGTCATCACGGATGAACAGCACCGCTTCGGAGTTGAACAGCGCCGCATATTACGTGATAAGGGACAAAATCCGGATGTACTTTTCATGACAGCAACACCAATACCCCGTACATTAGCGATTACGGCATTCGGAGAAATGGATGTATCGATTATCGATGAACTTCCGGCAGGGCGGAAGCAAATTGAAACACACTGGATGAAACATGAACAGCTTGGTGCTGTATTGACGAGAATGGAAACTGAACTGGCGGCAGGGCGTCAGGCATATGTTATTTGTCCATTGATCGAAGAATCCGATAAAATTGATGTGCAGAATGCAGTTGAAGTATTTGAGCAGCTCACTACCTATTTCCATGGACGCTTCAATGTAGGGCTTATGCACGGACGTTTGCACTCGGATGAAAAGGATGCCGTCATGCGTGCGTTCAGCGAGGGGAATATCCAGGTGCTTGTGTCAACAACAGTCGTAGAAGTTGGGGTGAACGTACCGAATGCAACGTTTATGACGATCTATGATGCAGAACGTTTTGGCCTGGCACAGCTTCATCAGCTTCGAGGCCGCGTGGGGCGTGGAGAACACCAGTCGTATTGTGTACTGTTGGCTGACCCGAAAACAGATGAAGGAAAAGAACGGATGATATCGATGACAGAAACAAATGATGGATTCCGTTTAGCAGAAAAGGATTTAGAACTTAGAGGGCCAGGGGATTTCTTTGGCAAGAAGCAGAGTGGTCTTCCAGAGTTTAAAATGGCTGATCTTGTGCATGATTATCGTGCACTCGAGGTAGCGCGTCAGGATGCGGTACGGCTTATTGAAAGTGAAGTATTCTGGTCATCTGATGAATATGAACCGCTGCGAAATATGCTCGTAAAGTCAGGTGCTTTAGAGGGTGAGCGTATTGATTAATGGAAAAGTGAAAGAATGAAAACGAATGGAGCAGAGCGCAATGACAAAAAAAGTTGTTGCGTTCTTTTTAGTAGTTATGTATATTGGTATTAGTACCAAGTGCTAATACTTAATAAGAAGGTGACGAGTGATATGAAGCGTACAAAAAAAGAACGTCAGCAATTGCTTATAGAAACGATTGCAGATAACCCATTCGTCACTGATGAACAATTAGCACAGCAGTTTGGCGTTAGTGTCCAGACGATCAGGCTTGATCGAATGGAACTGTCTATCCCTGAACTGCGGGAACGTATAAAAGATGTAGCGTCAAAAAACTATGAAAATGAAGTTAAATCACTTCCGATTGACGAAGTGATTGGTGAAATTATAGATATCGAACTGGATAAACGCGCGCTATCCATCTTTGATGTTGGAGAAGAGCACGTATTCCAGCGTAATGGGATTGCCCGCGGACACCATTTATTTGCGCAGGCAAACTCTCTTGCAGTAGCAGTAATTGATGATGAACTGGCATTGACGGTAAAATCCAGCGTTGCATTCGTAAAACCTGTAAAGGCTGGAGACCGTGTTGTGACAAAGGCAGTTGTTCGTACACAACAGACGGAAAAAAATCGTACAATTATAGATGTTACTTCGACAGTAAATAATGACATAGTATTTACAGGAGAGTTTGAAATGTACCGCACGAAAGGTGGAAACGAGACATGAAACTAGCAGTAGATGGCATGGGCGGAGACAACGCCCCTCAAGCAATCGTAGAAGGTGTCATGCAGGCATTAGAAGAGTTTAATGATGTAGAGATTTTATTATATGGCCGTGAGGATGCAATGAAGCCTTATGTAAAGGCCCATCCGCGTCTAACGGTGATCCATTGTGAGGAAGTAGTAGAAGGGGATGACGACCCGGCTCGTGCTGTACGTCGTAAAAAAGATTCTTCTATGGCCCGTATGCTGGAGGCAGTGGCGGAAGGAACGGCAGATGCATGCCTTTCAGCCGGAAATACTGGCGCCCTTATGGCAGGAGGCCTCTTTAAAGTAGGACGAATCGAAGGCGTGCAGCGTCCTGCATTGGCAACTACACTTCCGACACTTGACGGCAAAGGTTTCTTAATGCTGGACCTTGGTGCGAATGCGGACGCAAAGCCAGAGCATTTAGTGCAGTATGCTATTATGGGAAATATTTATGCGAAAAAGGTGCGGGGCTATTCAGCACCTCGTGTCGGTCTCTTGAATATCGGCACGGAGGACAAAAAGGGAAATGAGCTGACGAAGGCGACTTTTGACTTGTTGAAAGATACTGATATGCACTTTGAAGGAAATGTAGAAGCACGTGAGCTGTTAAATAGTGTGGCAGATGTCGTAGTGACGGATGGCTTTACGGGCAATATGGTTCTGAAAACGATCGAAGGTACAGCAGGAGCATTATTTTCTATGCTGAAGGATGCCTTGACATCTTCTACAAAAGCAAAGCTCGGTGCCGCGCTTGTAAAAGGTGATTTGAAAGTATTAAAGGAAAAAATGGATTATACAGAATATGGTGGCGCCGCGTTGTTCGGCTTAAAAGCACCAGTAATTAAGGCACATGGTTCATCAAATGCGCAGGCTGTGCGCAGTGCTATAAAGCAGGCGCGCACGATGGTCGAGCATGATGTGTGCACAACGATTCAAGAGACGATTACAGCAGAGTAATTGTCAGTCACAAAGGGGAGCTAAAGATGACAAAAATTGCTTTTATTTTTCCGGGACAAGGGTCGCAGCAAGTAGGAATGGGTTCGGAACTTGTCAAAGTAAATGAAAATAGCAGAACGTTTTATGAGACAGCGGATGATGCTTTAGGCTTTTCATTATCTAAATTGATGCTGGAAGGACCACAGGAGGAGCTGACATTGACTTACAATGCGCAGCCGGCACTTTTGACAACAGGTGTCATGATTGCACGTCGATTGATGGAAGAAGGCATCAGACCGGATTATACAGCAGGTCATTCATTAGGGGAGTACAGTGCATTCGTCACATCAGAAGTAGTGACATTCGAGGATGCAGTGCAAATTGTTCATAAACGTGGTTTATATATGGACGAGGCAGTACCGGCGGGTGAGGGGGCCATGGCAGCAGTGCTGGGCATGGAATCTACCGAGTTAGCACAAGTTTGCGAGGAAGTGAGCGCATCAGGGGTGGTAGCGCAGCTTGCAAACCTAAATTGCCCGGGACAAATCGTCATTTCGGGGACGAAGGAAGGCGTTGAAAAAGCCGGAGCTTTAGCAAAAGAACGTGGAGCAAAGCGTGTGATTCCTTTAACAGTAAGTGGACCTTTCCACAGCTCATTGATGGAACCTGCTGCTGAAAAGCTGGCAGCGGCAATAGAAGAAATAGAAATGAAGAAACCTGCCATTCCTGTTATCAGTAATGTAACGTCTGTGTTGCTTGAAGAGGTGGCAGATATTAAGAAGGAAATGGTGGATCAAGTATCGAGTCCTGTCCAGTGGGAGCAAAATGTACGCACATTGCTTGAACAGGGCGTGGATATCTTTATTGAATGTGGTCCGGGCAAGGTGTTGTCTGGGCTTGTGAAGAAAATTGATCGCGGAGCGACTGTTTATAGTGTGTATGATGAAGTGACACTGGCGCAGGTCGTCGAGGCGTCTAAGGAGTGGGCACAATGTGTTTAACAGGTAAAACGGCCGTTGTAACGGGCGGTTCTCGCGGGATCGGCCGTGCGATTTGCATTGAGCTGGCAAAGCAGGGGGCAAATGTTGTGGTCAACTTCAGCGGCAGTGAAGCAAAAGCAGAGGAAGTTGTGAAAGAAATCGAGGCGCTGGGACCAAAGGCTATAGCAGTACAGGCGAATGTAGCGGACAGTCCTTCTGTAGATAGTCTAATGAAGCAGGCATTGGAAACATTCGGTTCTATCGACATACTAGTCAACAATGCGGGAATTACACGCGACAACTTATTAATGCGTATGAAGGAACAGGAATGGGATGATGTGATCGATACGAATCTCAAGGGAGTGTTCCTTTGTACAAAAGCAGTAACGCGTCAGATGATGAAGCAGCGTGCAGGCCGTATTATTAATATCTCTTCGATCGTAGGAGTAGCGGGGAACCCAGGGCAGGCGAATTACGTCGCTGCTAAGGCAGGGGTAATTGGCTTGACGAAGACGACAGCCCAGGAGTTGGCGAGCCGCAATATTTTAGTGAACGCTATTGCACCAGGTTTTATTACGACTGAAATGACAGATGCTCTGCCGGAAGAAATCAAGGAAACGATGTTGAAGCAAATTCCATTGGCGAAGCTTGGGCAGCCGGAGGATATTGCAAAGGCGGTTATATTCCTTGCTTCTGACAGCGCAAATTATATTACAGGGCAGACGCTGCATATTGATGGTGGCCTAGTTATGTAATTGATATATATTTGAGGGGAGGTGACCGATTTGGCTACAGTATTAGAGCGTGTTTCAAAAGTAATCGTAGACCGTCTAGGTGTTGACGAGAGCGAAGTGAAAGTAGAAGCTTCTTTCCGTGAAGATCTAGGTGCGGATTCATTAGATGTTGTTGAGCTTGTTATGGAGCTTGAAGATGAATTCGACATGGAAATTTCAGATGAAGATGCTGAAAAAATTGCAACAGTTGGTGATGCCATCAACTACATTGAAAGCAAAATCAGCTAATGATACAGAGGTACATAAACGCGGGTATTCGTGTTCATGTACCTCTTTTTCATTGCGATATTTATACAATAGAGGAAAAACCTTTGTAAAACGTGACTTTTTATGAGAATCTCTTTGCGTTAACTGGTACAACGATGTAAACTAAACGTTAGAAACTGAGTAAGGAAGGCAGATTGTCCATGACGATAAGAAAAAAAGGAAATAATCAGAAAACTGGCGTATTCCCAGAAAAGGTTCGGGAACTTTTCGAACAATTGCAAAGCGATTTGAACGTTTCGTTCAATAACAAAAATTTGCTATATCAAGCATTTACCCATTCATCCTATGTGAATGAACATCGTCGAAAGCTATTTACGGACAACGAGCGGCTAGAGTTTCTAGGAGATGCTGTTTTAGAGCTATCTGTGTCAAAATTTCTATTTGAAAAATACCCACAAATGAGTGAGGGTGAGCTGACAAAATTACGTGCATCAATTGTCTGCGAGCCGTCTTTAGTTATTTTTGCGAATGAATTGGAATTTGGCCGATATGTATTACTTGGAAAAGGTGAGGAATTAACGGGTGGCCGTGAGCGTCCAGCGCTTTTAGCAGACGTATTTGAGTCATTTGTTGGTGCACTTTATCTGGACCAAGGATTAGAGCGGGTAGTAGCATTCCTGGAAAAAGTCGTGTTCCCGAAAGTAGAACTCGGTGCTTTTTCGCATGTGATGGATTTCAAGAGTCAGTTGCAGGAAATGGTGCAGCAATCAAACAACGGCGTCTTGCATTATGAAATCGTTGATGAAAAAGGACCGGCTCATAACCGTACCTTCGTGTCTCGTGTTCTGTTGAATGAGCAGGAGCTTGGGGTAGGACGAGGTAAATCGAAGAAAGAGGCTGAACAGCAAGCGGCACAAAGTGCAATGCAGAAGCTAAAGCAGCAGGCACAAGAGGGGGAGTAATATGTTCTTAAAGCGACTTGAAGTAATGGGCTTCAAATCTTTTGCAGAGCGTATTGGTATAGATTTTGTCCCAGGTGTAACCGCAGTAGTAGGCCCGAATGGCAGTGGTAAAAGTAATGTAACGGATGCAATTCGCTGGGTACTTGGTGAACAATCGGCGAAATCACTTCGTGGGTCGAAAATGGAAGATGTTATTTTTGCTGGCAGTGAGTCACGCAAACCGCTGAACTTTGCAGAGGTGACATTGGTTTTGGATAATACGGACGAACGAATTGCTGTACCGTATACTGAAATCAGTGTGACAAGACGTGTGTATCGTTCAGGTGATAGTGAGTATTTGCTCAATAATCAAACATGTCGCCTGAAGGATATTACGGACTTGTTTATGGATTCCGGGCTTGGAAAAGAAGCGTTTTCTATCATTTCGCAAGGACGGGTCGATGAAGTATTAAACAGTCGTCCGGATGATCGTCGTCTGATCTTTGAAGAGGCAGCAGGTGTGCTAAAATACAAGCAGCGGAAAAAGAAGGCAGAACATAAGCTCGTTGAGACGGATGAGAATCTCCATCGAGTGCTGGATATTTTACATGAGCTGGATAACCGCTTGGAGCCATTACAAATTCAAGCTTCAGCTGCCAAAGACTATGTCCGGATGAGCGCAGAATTGAAGGACTTCGATATTTCCTTAATCGTTCACGATTTACATGTCTGTGCAAAACAACTGGAGGCAATGCAAAGAGAGTTTGCTGAATTGGAAGCAAATGAGCTTCTGCTGGCCGGTGAAATAAGCACTCTTGAAAAGAGTCTGCGCCAAGTGCGTGCAGAGCTGAAAATATTAGATGGACAGTTAGACGGTTCTCAGGAAGAATTAGTGGAAGCAACGGCTGAAGTGGAACGCTGGGATGGTCGAAAGGCTTTGATGCATGAAAAGCGCTCAAATGCCGAAAAGCATATGAAGCAGCTGGAAGCTAATCTGCAGACGGCAACAGAGGAAGCGAAGAAACATGCGTTACAAGAGACAGAGAAAAAAGCGCTGTTCTCCGAAAAACAGCAGGAAGTGTCCACATTAAGGCAGGCTATCAAACAGCTGGAGCAGGCTTTAACGCGCTCTGTTTCTGAAATTGAGGAAGAAATCGAAACATCGAAAAATAAATATATTGATTTGTTGAATGAGGAAGCAACGGTCAAGAATGAACTAAAGCATATTGACCAGCAGCTGCAGCAGCAGCAGGAAACGGCAGAACGTATTACCGACCGCTCGGCTGACATGCAAAAAGACTTAGACCGTACGATTGCCGAGAAAGAAATAGTAAACAAGCAGTTAAAGAAAATGCAGGAAGAGTTAAAGGAAAAGCTTGATCTGTATGCAGTTATGCAAAATTCTTTAAAGCAGCTTACTTCACAGTTGGATGAGAAGCAAAACCTTCTCTACAAAGCATACCAGCATCAGCAACAGTTAAAGTCGCGGCGTGAAACATTAGCAGAGCTAGAAGCAGATTTTTCAGGCTTTTTCCACGGCGTTAAAGAAATACTGCTGGCGCGCGATAAAGGTGAATTAACAGGTATTGAAGGAGCGGTTGCCGAACTTGTGCAAGTAACCGGTGAGTATTCCCAGGCTATTGAAACGGCACTTGGTGCGGCAAGTCAGCATATCGTGACGCAAAACGAGCAGCATGCACAGCAGGCAATCGCATGGCTGAAGAAACGTCGTGCGGGTCGTGCAACATTTTTACCGAAATCTGTTATGAAGTCTCGCCGGTTGAGTGAAGCCCAGATTTCTTCGGTTTCCGGCCATCCTTCATTTGTTGACATGGCGTATAACCTGGTGGCATTTGAGGAAACGAACCGATCTATCGTTGAAAATCTCCTAGGAAATGTACTTGTTGCTGCCAGCCTTGATGGGGCAAGTCAAATTGCCCGTATGCTTGGTTTTAAATTCCGTGTTGTGACACTTGATGGTGATATCGTGAATGCAGGCGGATCACTGACAGGCGGATCTGTTAAACAGCAAACTTCTCTGTTCACAAGAAAAGCAGAGCTGGATACATTGTCGGTGAAAATCGCAGAGCTGGAGCAGTCTATCCAATCAGCGGAGCGTACAGTGGCCATTGATAAAGAAAAGGTTGCGACACTAGGAGATGAGCTGGAGGAAGTACGTTTGCTCGGAGAGGAACTGCGTTCTCAAGAGCAGCAGCAAAAATCAATGCTATTGGAGCTTGATATGCAGGAGAAGAATCTGCGTACGAGTGTGACCCTTGCTACGAGTGAGCAGACATCAATGTCCACACGACATGAAACGCTTGCTGAGCAAAAGGAACAGGCAGAGAAACGGTTGCAGGAACTCTCGATTGAACTTGCTGAAATCAATGAACTAGTCGAACAGTTGACGCTCGCCAAGGCGCAAGGGGATACACAGAAGGATGTCCTGCGGGATCAGATTGGAGAGAAGCGCTCACAGCTCGCTGTTGCACAGGAGCAGCTATCTCAGTTGCAGCTGACAATAGCAGATATTGCTGTTCGATTGTCGAAAGCGAACGAATCTATCGAAAAAATTTCCCAGGAAATCGAGTGGTTCCAGTCGGATGCAGGCTTAAATGGTCCTTCAATGGAGGAAATTGAGCAATCGATTGTCGAATGGAGTGTTAAGAGACAGACATTGCTCGATATTATTGCGGAAAAACGCGATCAGAAAGAAACGATGCAGGCGAAGCTTGCTGCAATAGAAGAAGATGTAAAAGAAAAGCAGCGAATGCACAAAGGCTTTGTAGAAGCGATTAATGCATTGTCTATTAAACGCAGCCGCCTTCAGTATGATCAGACAAACCTGCTGACACAGTTGGAGGAAAACTATGAGCTGACATTTGAAATGGCAAAGGAATTAGCAGAAGCAATTGAGGACGTAGAGCAGGTGCGTCGAAAAGTGAAGCTTTTGAAGCAGTCGATTGAAGAATTAGGACCAGTCAATTTGACGGCAATCGATGAATTCGAGCGTGTACAGGAGCGTCATGCATTCTTGACAGAGCAGCGTAATGATCTGCTCGAAGCAAAGGAGACATTACATGAGGCTATCAAGGAAATGGATGGTGAAATGTCGACCCGTTTCCATGATACGTTTACGAATGTCCGTTCACAATTTAAAGACGTATTTCGTGAGTTGTTTGGCGGAGGACAGGCAGATCTTGTACTGATCGACCCTGAAAATCTACTCGAAACAGGTATTGAGATTGTCGCCCAGCCGCCAGGCAAAAAACTGCAGAGTTTAAGCCTGCTTTCGGGTGGAGAGCGTGCTCTGACTGCCATCGCCTTATTGTTTGCCATTTTAAATACACGTCCGGTTCCTTTCTGTATTCTGGACGAAGTAGAGGCTGCACTAGATGAATCCAACGTCATCCGTTACAGTCAATATTTGAAAAAATTTAGTAAGGAAACACAGTTCATTGTCATCACGCACCGAAAAGGGACGATGGAAGGGGCGGATGTCCTATATGGAATTACAATGCAGGAATCCGGTGTATCGAAACTTGTTTCGGTAAAATTGGAAGAAGACTTGCCGGTAGGATAAAGGAGTGTAGGAAATGAGTTTTTTTAAACGATTAAAAGAGAAATTGGTCGGTTCTACAGAACAAGAAAAAGAAGAATTTCTGGAAGGAACAAAAGAACCTGAGGCAGAAAATGAAGTGCAGGATGAAGCCCCTGCTGACAAAGAGGGCGTACAAGAACCTGTAGTAGAGGAGTCTGCCCAGGAAGAGGTTCCGGTTACAGAGACAGTAGGGGAAGAAGTAATTCCTGCTGAAGAATTGACTCCGGCTTTAGCAGAGGTAGAAGAGCAGGAAGAGCAGAAAAAGCCTTCTGCTTGGTCTATTACACAAAAGTTCAAAATGGGCCTTGCTAAAACGCGGGATTCCTTTACGTCAAAAGTAAATGACTTAGTTGCTCGTTACCGTAAAGTGGATGAGGACTTCTTCGAAGAGCTTGAGGATTTACTGCTCCAGGCGGATGTTGGCTTTGAAACTGTAATGGAATTGATGGATAAATTACGCTTTGAAGTACAGCGTAAGAATATTAAGGATACAGAAGGCATTCAGACAATCATCTCTGAAAAGCTTGTTGAAATTTACGAAGCAGGAGAAGAGAATCTGATTGAGCTAAATATGCAGCCTGCTGGTGAACTAACAGTCATTCTATTTGTAGGTGTAAATGGTGTTGGGAAAACGACGACAATCGGTAAGCTGGCACACCGCCTGAAATCAGAAGGAAAATCCGTTCTGCTCGCTGCGGGAGATACGTTCCGTGCAGGAGCGATCGATCAGCTCCAAGTATGGGGTGACCGTGTAGGCTGTGAAGTTATTAAGCAATCGGAAGGATCAGATCCTGCTGCTGTTATGTACGATGCTATTCGTGCGGCGAAAAACCGCGGTGCCGACGTGCTCATTTGCGATACAGCAGGACGCTTGCAAAATAAAGTGAACTTAATGAACGAGCTTGAAAAGGTGCACCGTGTCATCTCACGCGAAATTCCAAATGCACCTCATGAAGTGCTATTGGCACTTGATGCAACAACAGGACAAAATGCATTAGTACAGGCACAGATGTTTAAAGAGGTGACAAATGTAACAGGAATCGTGCTGACAAAGCTTGATGGTACAGCGAAAGGCGGTATCGTTCTTGCTATCCGCAACAAGCTGCATATCCCTGTGAAATTTGTTGGGCTAGGCGAAAAAATGGATGATCTGCAGCCGTTCGATGCAGAACGGTATGTATATGGTCTATTTGCAGAGGGCTTAGAAGCCGAACTGAAAAACATGGAAGACTAGAAGGGGCTCTCTTTTCCGTAAAGTGGAAAAGGGAGTCTTTTTTTGCAGGTCCTTAATGGTGATCACAAATAAGAGATGGTATAATAGGCAAGGTGTCTTTAGAAGGATCGCTAACGGTTGAAAAGACAAGGAAATCACCTTGACAGTAGACAGGGAAAAGATTTATGATACAGTAGACTAAATATGAATGGAGAGATAAAAGTGCTACTTGAAAAAACAACACGCATGAACTTTCTATTCGACTTTTATCAGGCATTATTGACGGATAAGCAACGTAGTTATATGGAGCTTTATTACTTGGACGATCACTCTCTTGGAGAGATTGCCGAGTCCTATAATGTATCAAGACAAGCGGTCTATGATAACATTCGCCGTACAGAAGCAATGCTTGAAGAATATGAAGATAAATTAAGCTTATTAGAGAAATTTCAGCAGCGTCAGCGTATTTTAAAAGAGCTGACAGACGCGATAGAAGATGAAAGTACTACAAAAGAAGTCCTTCTCGCGTTGATTGAGCAATTGAAGGAATCGGATTAGGAGGCGAACGATTTGGCATTTGAAGGTTTGGCAGAACGACTCCAGGGAACCATTCAAAAAATTAAAGGTAAAGGTAAAGTTACTGAACAAGACGTAAAGGAAATGATGCGTGAAGTTCGATTTGCTTTAATCGAAGCCGACGTTAACTTAAAAGTGGTTAAAGAGTTCGTGAAAAAAGTAAGTGAACGTGCAGTAGGTACAGATGTAATGAAGTCATTAACACCGGGCCAGCAGGTTATCAAAATCGTACAGGATGAGCTAACGGTTTTAATGGGCGGCGAACAGAGTCCAATTAAGTTCAATAATCGTCCGCCGACGGTTATTATGATGGTTGGTCTCCAAGGTGCCGGTAAAACGACGACTACAGGTAAGCTGGCAAATGTCATGCGTAAAAAGTACAATAAAAAGCCGCTTTTAGTAGCAGCTGACGTCTACCGTCCTGCAGCCGTCAATCAGCTGCAGACAATCGGAAAACAGCTCTCTATACCTGTTTTTGCTTTAGGAACAGATATTTCACCAGTTGAGATTGCCCGTCAAGCGATTGAGCATGCAAAAGAGGAGCATCATGATGTTGTCATCATCGATACAGCAGGTCGTCTGCATATTGATGAGCAGCTAATGCAAGAGCTGAAGGATATTCGTGCGTTGAAAGAACCTGACGAAGTGTTCCTTGTTGTTGATGCGATGACAGGGCAGGATGCTGTCAATGTGGCACAAAGCTTTAATGAGGCTGTCGGTATTACCGGCGTTGTTTTAACAAAGCTTGATGGTGACACACGTGGTGGTGCAGCGCTATCGATCCGGTCAGTAACAGAAAAGCCAATTAAATTCGTTGGTATGGGCGAAAAAATGGACGCATTAGAATCATTCCACCCGGAACGTATGGCCTCTCGTATTCTAGGGATGGGCGATGTGCTTTCACTGATTGAAAAAGCGCAGGCGAATGTCGACATGGAAAAGGCGAAAGAGCTGGAAGAAAAGTTCATGACGCAGACTTTTACATTCGATGATTTCATTGAGCAGATGCAGGCTGTAAAGAAGATGGGGCCTTTAGATGAACTTCTCAAAATGCTGCCTGGTGCAAGCAAAATGAAAGGTCTGGACAATGTAAAGGTCGATGAAAAGCAGATGGGACGTATCGAGGCAATCATCTATGCGATGACACCAGCTGAAAAGACGAATCCCGAAATTATAAATTCAAGCCGTAAAAAACGGATTGCCACTGGATCAGGTACAACAATCCAGGAAGTAAACCGACTGCTCAAACAGTTTGAAGAAATGAAGAAAATGATGAAGCAAATGACAGGTATGGCGCAAGGAAAAGGCAAGAAAAAAATGAAATTACCAGGCTTAGATTCATTATTTAAATAAAAAAATTAGGTGTTAAGAAAAAACACTTTACAAACCACACAAACATTGATAATATACTATCTTGTGTGAAACTTATTCGGAGGTGCTAAAATAATGGCAGTTAAAATTCGCTTAAAACGTATGGGAGCTAAAAAATCTCCTTTCTATCGTATCGTAGTAGCTGACGCTCGTTCACCACGTGATGGCCGTCAAATCGAAACAGTAGGTACTTACAACCCACTAACAACTCCAGCTACAGTACTAATCGATGAAGAGAAAGCTCTTAAATGGTTAGCTGATGGCGCAAAACCATCTGATACTGTACGTAACCTGTTCTCAGAACAAGGGATCATGGAGAAATTCCACAACCAAAAATTCAGTAAATAATCGGAGGTATCTATATGAAGCAGCTGATTGAAGCAATCGTGAAACCGTTAGTCGATTATCCAGAGGACGTCCGGATCGAGATGGACGAAAACGAGAGTCGAATTGTTTATAAGCTTTTTGTTCATCCAGAGGATCGAGGAAAAGTGATAGGCAAACAGGGACGCGTCGCCAAGGCGATTCGCACAATTGTTTATTCAGCAGCTAGTGGATACCATAAGAAGAAGACGTATGTCGATATATTGGATTAAAAAAGGATATTCTGAGTGAATATCCACACAATAAAAAGAGGAGGAGGCGCTGGCTTTCTTCTCTTTTTCTATACAAGAGGTGATATGATGGAATGGTTTAATGTAGGTCGCATTGTTAATACACATGGTATTCGAGGTGAGGTGCGCGTACTATCCACGACGGACTTTGAAGAGATTCGTTTTGCGCCGGGGAGTAAGCTGGCTGTATTTAAGAAGGATGAAAAGCATCCAATTTGGGTGACAGTCCAAAGTTCGCGCCGCCATAAAAATTTTATCCTGCTTACATTTGAAGGAATGGATAATATTAACCTGGTGGAGCCGTTTAAAGAAGGTCTGCTTAAGGTCACTATGGACCAATTAGCGGAGGATGAGCTGGAAGAGAACGAATATTACCATTTTGAAATTATGGACTGCGAAGTCTTCTCCGAAGAAGGAGAGCTCATCGGTACAGTAACAGACATCCTGTCTACGGGAGCCAATGACGTTTGGGAAATTAAATCTAAAGACGGCAAGAAGCACTATATTCCATATATTGAAGATGTAGTGAAAGATATTGATGTGGAAGAAAAGAAAATCATCATCCATGTAATGGAAGGCCTATTATGATGAAAATTCACGTACTTAGCCTTTTCCCGGAAATGTTTGAAGGTGTGTTTGGTGCGTCTATTTTAAAGAAAGCACAGGAAAAGGGCGCAGTTGAGCTAGCTGTATCAGACATTCGGGAATAT
The DNA here is from genome assembly GCA_031181585.1 of Lysinibacillus sp. Classification (GTDB taxonomy): domain Bacteria; phylum Bacillota; class Bacilli; order Bacillales_A; family Planococcaceae; genus Lysinibacillus_B. The sequence goes on along the minus strand of JAPSKP010000002.1, from coordinate 89,021 downwards.
AGCGACAACAAGCATAAACAGGTGGATGACTATCCTTACGGCGGCGGTGCTGGCATGGTATTGAAACCAGAGCCTATGTTCAATGCTGTTGAAAGGATTACAGAAGGGCGCAAACCGCGTGTCATCCTTATGTGTCCGCAAGGCGAGCGCTTTACGCAGAAAAAGGCGGAGGAACTGGCTAAAGAAGAGGATCTTGTCTTTCTATGCGGCCATTATGAAGGATATGATGAACGAATCCGTGAACATCTTGTAACAGATGAGATTTCCATCGGTGATTTCGTGCTGACAGGAGGTGAACTGCCTGCTATGACGGTCATTGATGCCGTCGTGCGCCTGCTTCCAGGTGTATTAGGACAGGCAGATTCCCATATTCAGGATTCATTTTCTACCGGACTACTTGAGCATCCGCATTATACACGACCAGCAGATTTCCGGGGAATGAAGGTACCGGATGTATTAACAAGCGGCAACCATGCAAAAATCGAAGAATGGCGTATGGAACAATCTTTGAAACGTACATTTGAGCGGCGTCCCGATTTGCTTGAGGTACTTGAGCTGACACCGAAGCAGCAAAAGGTTTTAGAAGTGCTAAAAAAAGAATGGCTATAAAGAAAAGATACTTGACGCCCTGAAAAGATTTATGGTAATATTCATTTTGTGCTTCTATGTGAAGCACTGAATTACGGTGTTCCGCTGTGGCCTAGAGCGTGCAAGAGCATCTGTCTAAGGAGAGAATAAAATGTCTAACATTATCACAGAAATTACTAAAGAACAACTTCGTACAGACCTTCCAGCGTTCCGTCCTGGTGACACTGTAAAGGTACACGTTAAAGTTGTTGAGGGTACTCGTGAACGTATCCAGTTATTCGAAGGCGTAGTAATTAAACGTCGCGGTGGCGGCATCAGCGAAACTTTCACTGTTCGTAAAATTTCTTACGGTGTTGGTGTTGAGCGTACTTTCCCAGTACACACTCCAAAAATCGCTAAATTAGAAGTTACTCGTCGCGGTAAAGTACGTCGCGCTAAACTTTACTACCTACGTAACCTACGTGGTAAAGCTGCACGTATCAAAGAAATCCGATAATAGCTTTTTAAAGAATGGGGCTTGGTTTCAGGCTCCATTCTTTTCTCTTTACATATGGCAATAGGCGATTTTTTTTGCTTGAGAACTATATTTCGTTTACAATAAATGTTGATAGACGAGGGGGATATTTGCTTGGAAAAAGTTGAGAAAGAAAAGAACGAACTTTGGGAATGGATCAAGGCGCTGCTGATTGCTTTTGCGATTGCTGCATTCATTCGATATTTTTTATTTACGCCTATCGTAGTTGACGGAGACTCCATGATGCCAACCCTTGAAGACGGTGACCGAATGATTGTTAATAAAATCGGCTACCAAATTGGAAGCCCGGACCGTTTTGATATCGTCGTATTCCATGCACCGGAAGGAAAAGATTACATCAAACGTGTTATCGGTCTCCCGGGAGATCATGTCGAATACATCGATGATCAGCTATATATTAATGGGGAACCGTTTGAGGAGCCTTATTTAGATCAGTATAAAGCGGAAATTACAGAAGGAAATCTCACTGGTGATTTTAGACTGCAGGATATTGATCCTGAAATTGAAGTGATCCCCGAAGGTTATGTATTTGTGATGGGAGACAACCGTCGCTTCAGTAAAGATAGCCGCCATATTGGGATTGTCAGCCAAGATGAAATCATAGGGAATACAAATTTGATTTTCTGGCCTCTAAATGATATTAAAATTGTAAAATGACGTATGAGAGGGGATGCGAGTCTCCTCTTTTTATATGAAAAAAGCTAATGTGGATACACTATAGTGGCAGGTAAATTTACTTCTTACTATAAAGAAAGACACTGGCAAGGAAATCTCTTCTAGTTGCAAGATGATGCCATGCCATAGGAGAAAGGATGTTTCAAATGACAATACAATGGTTTCCAGGGCATATGGCGAAAGCGCGCCGTGAAGTTTCTGAAAAATTAAAACTAGTAGATATCATCTTTGAGCTTGTAGATGCTCGTTTACCACTTTCATCCCGCAACCCGATGATCGACCAGGTGATTAACCAAAAACCGCGGCTGCTTATTTTAAATAAGCAGGATATGGCGGATGAGTCTGAAACACGTAAATGGCTGGCATATTTCGATAAACAAGGCCATAAAGCGGTTGCAATCAACTCGCTTGAAGGAAAAGGGCTGCAAGTCGTAACAAAAGCAGCACAGGAAATGTTGGCCGAAAAATGGGCCCGTATGAAAGCAAAAGGTATGAAACCCCGTGCTATCCGTGCCATGATTGTCGGCATTCCAAACGTAGGAAAATCAACATTAATCAACCGCCTTGCGAAGAAGAACATAGCAAAAACCGGGAATACTCCAGGGGTAACAAAGGCCCAACAGTGGATAAAAGTAGGAAAAGAATTAGAATTATTGGACACACCGGGAATTTTGTGGCCCAAGTTTGAAGATCAAGAAGTTGGCTATAAACTAGCGTTAACAGGGGCAATCAAGGATACAGTGACGAATATGGAGGATTTGGCGGTATACGGACTTCGTTTTCTTGCTACCCACTACCCTGCACGGATGAAAGAACGGTATCAGCTTGAATTTGTGCATGAAGAATTAGTAGAGACTTTCGACCACATCGGAAAGCTTCGCCGTGTGTTTGGTACGGGTGGAGAAATTGACTACGATCAGGTTGCAGAGCTTATTGTACGAGATATCCGTTCGGAGCACCTAGGAAAGCTGACATTTGATTTTGTGGATGAGCAAATAGAAAAAGAGAATATGGAACAATAATTGAATAAGCCTTTTCACTCCAGTGGAAAGGCTTTTTTCTTTTATAATAAAAAAATACATGCCGATATATAACATAGAATAGGCAAGGAGTATAGAAATGAAAACGATTAAAGAAATTACAGTTGCATTAAAGAGTGCAGAATATATTGAACCTTGGATGGAAGAAATTAAACAAGATACACGAGCAGGGGTGCAGAAGGCTTGGGGATCTTTTGAGAAGCGGTTGGCTAAAAGGCAGCAGATGATTGTTGCTCATAAAGAGAAATGTCAATTCGATATGTCATTCCTGCCACATGCTGATGCATTTGCGGCAGGGGTAGATGAAGCGGGGCGGGGACCACTAGCGGGGCCCGTTGTAACAGCTGCTGTCGTCTTGCCGAATTTCTGTGAAGCACTTGTCGGCATTAATGATTCAAAGCAATTATCAAAGGAACTACGTGAAAATTATGCAGCACGTATCAAGGAACATGCTGTTTGCTATCATATCCATTTTCAGCCGGCTGAAAAGATTGACGAATTAAATATTTATGAGGCGACGAAGCAGTCAATGGCTGCAAGTGTTGCCGGGCTTGCCGTACAGCCTGCAGTTGTCCTGGTGGATGCCATGACCTTGCCCATTCAGTTACCACAGCATTCCATTGTTAAGGGAGATACAAAGAGTCTGGCAATTGCTGCTGCATCCATTTTAGCGAAAACAGCGCGGGATGAGTATATGGAGCAGCTGCATGAACAGTATCCGCAGTATGGCTTTCAACAGCACGCTGGATATGGCACAAAACAGCACCTAGAAGCGCTTGAACAGTTTGGGCCGACGAAACACCATAGAAAGAGCTTTGAACCTATTAAATCGATGATAAAGGGGTGAATAGGTTGACATCTACATCATTTAATCCTATCCAACCGCAACAGCAGACGCTGCAAACAAATCAAGCTCTAACACTGCGGGAAGGACAAGTATTCCATGGAACAATAAAGCAGTTGTACCCGGATCAAATGGCAGAGATTCAAGTGGGTGGACACAAACTAATTGCTAAACTGGAGGTACCGCTTACGGCTGGAGATGCACACTTTTTTCAAGTAGCCAGTACAGGTGCCCAGACAGAGCTGAAGGTAGTGACCGGTCCGATGCCTCAGGCAATGGGTACACAACAGCAGATGGCACAGCTGCTGCAATCAATGAATTTGCCTCAGACAAAAGAAATGCAGCAAGTAATGGGGCATTTCCTGAAAACACAGATGCCGATAACACGTGAGCAGCTTCTGCAAGCTGAAGCTTGGATGAAGGTGCTGCCGCAAGAAGTTACAAAGCAAGATGCTCTCAGCGCGATGCAGCGTATGGTGGAGTTAAAGATGCCATTTACAAACGATGTGTTTCAGGCACTTGTCCAAGGAGCGAAAACGACTGGCATGAACGCGGCGCTTCAAAACTTCATAAGTCAGTTAACGAATGAAACGAACCTTAACAACGAACTTAAAACAAGCTTATTGACACAAGTGCAAACAATTGCTAAGCCGCTTGATAATGAAATGGGAGGTGTCATACTGGCGCGTGCTGTCCAGACACTAACAGATGCTTCAGCCTCTACGACGAATCGCCAACAAGCTTTGATGCTCTTGAAAGAAGCGGGTGTGATTCCTCAAACCGCTTCTATGACTAATTGGCAATCCCAGCTGGCACAGACGACAAGCCCGTCTTTGCCGTTACAGCCAGGGCAAGCGGGACAGCTGATTGGACAAATCATGACAGCTAAGCCAGAAGACAGTACTCAGATCATTCAACAGGTGCGCAACTTTCTGCAAAATGAAAAGTTATTGACGGCGGAACAAAAAAATCAGTTGAATCAAATGGTAGAACGATTTACACAGCTTCCACAGACAAAACAGACAATAGAGGTATTTGCCCGCCAGCTCCAGGATCAGCTGCTCAAAGCTTTTTCTATGAATAATGATAACCGCCTGTTTACACAAAATGACAGCGGTCTGGCAGTCAAAGATCAGCTTTTATCTCTCCTGAAGCCTGATGCTATCAATGATACGGTGATGAGAAACCTTGTACGTTCAAGTGCCGAATCATCACAGCCAGCCATTCAATCGCTCTTAACCGAGGCAGAAGCAATTGTACGTAATGCTGTGGATGGCAGGATGGCGGAACAAGCAATAAAAACAGTTTTAAAAGGGCTTGGCATCAGCTATGAGGCTGCGTTAAACAGTAAGGCTAGTGATGTTCATTCACTTGCTCAATCTGTTAAGCCGCAATTGCTTTCTCTGCTGCAAGATGCACAGCTGCCCCCTGCATTACGTGAATCAGCGGAGTTATTAATGGCACGGATGAATGGGATGCAGCTGCTTTCAGGAGAAAATGGCCATCAGCATCAGCTTATTATGCAACTACCGCTTGAATTTTTCGGCAGACAGATGGATGCAACACTACAATGGAACGGGCGTATGGGAAAAGACGGGAAAATTGATGCGAATTTTGCCCGCATCTTATTCTATTTAAATATGGAATCTCTACATGAGACGGTTATTGATATGCAGGTCCAGAACAGAGTGGTCACGATTACTGTATTCAATGATGATCCGCAGCTCAGCATGTTGGCAGAACCGCTCAAGCAGTCATTAAAAGGCGGGCTAAGTGACAAGGAATACCAGCTTTCAGGGGTTTTCATCAAATCACTTGAAAGAAAAGGTCCCGAAAAAGCCACACAAAATTCAAAAAAGACTCCTGAGCAGTGGAACGGGGTGGATATTCGCGTATGAGCGACAAGAAATTTGTACGAAAAGAAGCAATTGCGCTCTCTTATAATCCACTCTCTTCTAACGGTCCGACAGTAGTAGCCAAAGGAAAGGGGAAAATTGCCGAAAATATTCTGGAGCAGGCTACCCTCCATAATGTGCCGGTTCATGAGGATCAAAATCTTGTCCAACTATTGGGACAGCTGGATTTAAACGAGTCCATACCTGAGGAATTGTATCAAGCCGTAGCGGAGGTATTTGCTTTTATTTACCATTTAGATAAAAGGCATGGGGAATTAAAACGTCGAAATGGGCCGGGTAAGTGATATCACTTACTCGGCTTTTTTTGTACTTTGCGGATAAAATAGAATAATAGGTCCGAAAAGACTGAAAATTTCGCATAAAAGACAAAGATAGACATTATCTGAATGTTTGTATAAAATAGATTATAGTGCAAAAATATTTCCAATTGTCTGATGGGAGGATGTATTATGAATATCCATGAATATCAAGGGAAAGAAATCTTAAGAAGCTATGGGGTGGCAGTGCCAAACGGGAAAGTTGCTTTTTCTCCGGATGAAGCTGTGAAAGTCGCAAAGGAGCTTGGTAGCAACGTTACTGTTGTGAAAGCGCAAATCCATGCGGGGGGTCGCGGTAAGGCAGGCGGTGTCAAGATTGCAAAAAACCTTGATGAAGTACGCTCTTATGCAAAGGAGCTGCTTGGTAAAATTTTAGTAACGCACCAAACGGGTCCAGAAGGTAAAGAAGTAAAGCGTCTTTACATTGAAGAGGGATCGGATATTCAAAAAGAATATTATTTAAGTTTTGTATTAGACCGTGCAACTTCGCGTGTCACATTAATGGGCTCGGAAGAAGGCGGTATGGATATAGAGGAAGTGGCCGAAACGAATCCTGAAAAGATCTTCAAGGAAGTTGTGGATCCAGTAACAGGTCTTCTGCCTTTCCAAGCACGCCGTATGGCATTCAACATGAATATCCCTACAAAGCTGGTTAACAAAGCGGCAAAATTGATGCTTGGACTTTATGATGCGTTTATTGAAAAGGATGCATCAATCGTTGAAATCAACCCGCTTGTTGTCACAGGCGATGATGAGGTAGTAGCGCTTGATGCAAAGTTTAACTTTGACAGCAATGCCCTATATCGCCATAAAGATATTGTAGAGTTACGTGACTTCGATGAAGAAGATCCAAAAGAGATTGAAGCTTCAAAATATGATTTAAGCTATATTTCCCTTGATGGTAACATCGGCTGCATGGTAAATGGTGCAGGATTGGCGATGGCAACAATGGATACAATCAGCTATTATGGCGGATCACCTGCCAACTTCCTGGATGTTGGGGGCGGCGCGACAGCAGAAAAAGTAACAGAAGCATTTAAAATCATTCTGTCAGATCCGAAAGTGAAAGGTATTTTCGTTAATATTTTCGGCGGAATTATGAAATGCGACATCATTGCGGAAGGGGTTATTACAGCCGCAAAAGAAGTGGGACTTAAAGTGCCGCTTGTTGTACGTCTAGAAGGAACAAATGTTGATCTAGGTAAACAGTTACTGAACGAATCAGGCTTGAATATCGTTGCAGCGGATTCAATGGCTGATGGCGCCCAAAAAATCGTAGGACTTGTAGGCTAAGGGAGGCAGGGGATATCAATGAGTGTATATATTAACAAAGATACAAAAGTAATCGTTCAAGGTATTACAGGTGAAACAGCGCTTTTCCATACAAAACAAATGCTTGAATATGGTACAAAAATCGTAGCAGGGGTAACTCCTGGTAAAGGCGGAATGGAAGTAGAGGGAGTACCTGTCTTTAATAGCGTGCAGGAAGCAGTAGACGCAACAGGTGCCAACGTTTCTGTTATCTATGTATCAGCTCCATTTGCAGCAGATGCGATTATGGAGGCTGTAGATGCTGAGCTGGATATGACGATCTGTATCACGGAACATATTCCAGTTTTGGATATGGTAAAGGTAAAGCGTTATATGGAAGGGAAAAAGACACGTCTGGTCGGTCCAAACTGTCCAGGGGTTATAACAGCGGATGAGTGTAAAATTGGCATCATGCCTGGTTACATCCATACAAAAGGTCACGTAGGTGTTGTTTCGCGTTCTGGAACATTGACTTATGAAGCGGTTCATCAATTGACACAAGAAGGCATCGGACAGACGACAGCTGTCGGCATTGGCGGAGACCCTGTAAACGGTACGAATTTCATCGATGTATTAAAAGCATTCAATGAAGACCCGGAAACTTATGCGGTCGTGATGATTGGAGAAATCGGTGGTACAGCTGAGGAAGAAGCGGCTGAATGGATAAAAGCAAATATGACAAAACCTGTTGTAGGCTTTATCGGCGGACAAACAGCCCCTCCAGGTAAGCGTATGGGACATGCAGGCGCTATCATTTCAGGTGGAAAAGGAACAGCAGCCGAGAAAATTAAGGCAATGAACGAAGCAGGTATTGAAGTAGCACCGACACCATCTGTCATTGGTGAAACATTAATCAAGGTGATCAAGGAAAAAGGTCTATACGAAAAATGTAAGACACATTAAAATGGAGATGTAGCACGGATGGGGGTTCGTGCTACATCTTTTGTTGTACAGTCATTTTTTCTTCTATTATAAAGGAGCGATAAAATGACAAACCTACAGCTTTTATTAGCACTTCATCATACTTATCCACTTACATTGAATAAACTGCACATATTATTACATGAAGCCCGTTCAATCGACGAATTGAAATGGCTATCAGCCTCAGATCTGGCACATATACTGAATATTGGAATGACAAAAGCGCTGGCATTGAAAAGGACTTATTCCTTATGGCAGGAAAAGGATTTAGGAAAATATTATGCCTCGCTTGAAATCGAACCAATTCCCTATACAAGTGCCGACTATCCAAAAGAATTATTACAGCTATCTGATGCACCGGTTATTTTATATGCTAAAGGAAATCGCAGCTTACTAACATCCAAGAAAAAAATTGCATGTATCGGTTCAAGACAGGCTACACAGTATTCTGTTGAGGCCCTCACACAGCTTATGCCTCCGCTTATTGCTGATGGGTATGTAATTGTCAGTGGACTTGCGAAGGGTGCCGATACACTTGCACATCGCTCTGCCATCCATTATGGTGGACATACCATTGCTGTTTTGGGTCATGGTTTGCAGACAATTTATCCAAAGTCCAATGAGGAGCTTGCTGGATATATGGCACAGCACCACTTATTAGTCTCAGAATACCCGCCGCATATTGGGCCGAGAAAGCATCACTTCCCAATGCGTAACCGGATTATCAGTGGTTTATCAGCTGCATTAGTTGTTACGGAGGCAGCAATGCGTAGCGGTACGATTATTACAACCGAGCTTGCACTCGAGCAAGGAAAGGACGTATTTGCCGTGCCAGGGCCAATCACATCACCCCATTCGAGTGGAACGAATAATTTAATTAAAGATGGGGCGATTCCTGTGTGGAACGGGTATCAAATCATCGAGGAATTACAAATGTTTCAAATGAAAAATTGAAAAAAAGTTGCATTCTATGTAAATCTGTTATACATTTTGCAACAGGAATTGCTTTGTAAAAACAACGAGTAACCTCTATAAGGGGGAAAGAATAATGGCAGATTATTTAGTAATAGTGGAATCACCTGCAAAGGCGAAAACAATCGAACGTTATTTAGGAAAAAAATATAAAGTGAAAGCATCGATTGGCCATGTGCGTGATTTACCGCGCAGTCAAACAGGCATTGATACGGAAAATAATTATGAACCTAAATATATAACGATTCGTGGGAAAGGCCCAGTACTTCAGGAATTAAAAACAGCGGCAAAAAAAGCAAAAAAAATCTATCTTGCATCCGACCCCGACCGTGAAGGGGAAGCAATTGCATGGCATCTTGCAAATGCTTTAAATATTGATATAGAATCGGATTGCCGTGTAGTGTTCAATGAAATTACAAAGGATGCTATTTTGGAAAGCTTTAAGCATCCTCGCCCAATCGATATGGATTTAGTAGATGCTCAGCAGGCGAGACGTATTTTAGACCGCCTTGTGGGCTACAATATTAGCCCAATTTTATGGAAAAAGGTGAAGAAGGGCTTATCAGCTGGGCGTGTGCAATCAGTGGCACTTCGGTTGATTATTGACCGTGAAAACGAAATCAAAAGCTTCATACCAGAAGAATACTGGTCAATTGAAGGTCTTTTTGAAAAAGGCAAAAAACAATTTGATGCCCTGTTCTATGGTACAGGAGATGAGAAAGTAAAATTAACAAATGAAGCAGAAGTGAAGGCTATTCTGTCCCAATTGAAAGGTGACGCATTCGAAGTAACGAATGTTGTAAAAAGAGAACGCAAACGAAATGCAGCGCCTGCTTTTACTACATCCTCCCTTCAACAAGAGGCGGCACGAAAGCTAAACTTCCGTGCAAAGAAAACAATGATGCTTGCACAGCAGCTGTACGAAGGAATCGATATCGGAAAAAAAGAAGGTACAGTTGGTTTAATCACCTACATGCGTACAGATTCAACACGTATTTCTGATACAGCAAAGGCAGAAGCAGTCAGCTATATCGAAGGAAAATACGGCAAAGAGTATGTTGTAGGTGAAGCAAAGCAAGCGAAAAAGCAAGCGAATGCCCAAGATGCCCATGAAGCGATCCGTCCGACAAGCGTTATGCGCAGCCCCGAGGAATTAAAGACAGTACTTAGTCGTGACCAGCTGCGTTTATACCGTTTGATCTGGGACCGTTTTGTCGCAAGCCAGATGTCACCTGCTATTTTAGATACAGTAACAGTGGACCTGAAAAATAATGATGTTCAGTTCCGTGCCAATGGATCTCAAGTGAAGTTTCCAGGGTTTATGAAGCTTTACATTGAGGGAACGGATGACCAAACAGAAGAAGCAACAAAATTACTGCCGGAAATGGAAATAGGCGATCAGGTTAAAACAGTGAATATTGAACCGAAACAGCACTTCACACAGCCACCGCCGCGCTATTCAGAGGCGCGTCTTGTTAAGACACTCGAAGAACTCGGAATAGGCCGTCCATCCACATACGCACCGACGCTTGATACAATTCAAAAGCGCGGCTATGTGCAGCTGGATGCGAAACGCTTTGTACCGACGGAATTAGGAGAAATCGTTCATCAGGCGATGCTTGAGTTTTTCCCTGAAATCATTAATATCGAATTTACAGCTCAAATGGAGCAAGATCTGGATGGCGTCGAAGAAGGCGTAACAAAATGGGTAGAGGTCATTGATGCTTTTTATAAAGATTTTGAGCCACACTTAAAGCACGCGGAAGAAGAGATGGAGAAAATTGAGATTAAGGACGAACCGGCAGGAGAAGATTGTGAAAACTGCGGCTCGCCGATGGTCTTCAAGCTAGGCCGTTACGGTAAGTTCATGGCCTGCTCTAATTTCCCGGACTGCCGTAATACAAAGGCAATTGTTAAACCGATAGGCGTTAAGTGTCCATCTTGTAAAGAAGGCGAAATAGTAGAACGGAAAAGCAAAACGAAACGCGTCTTTTATGGATGTGATCGTTACCCGGATTGTGAATTCGTCTCATGGGATAAGCCGATTAGTAGACCTTGTCCGAAATGTAGTGCATTATTAGTAGAGAAGAAGTTGAAAAAAGGTGTTCAAATCCAGTGTACAAACAGTGATTGTGACTATGAAGAGACACCATCAGAATAAAGAGGTAAAGAAATGACAGAACAAATTGTAAATGTAATCGGTGCCGGCCTTGCAGGGAGCGAGGCCGCATGGCAAATCGCCAAACGTGGCGTAAAGGTACGGCTTTATGAAATGCGCCCTGTAAAGCAGACACCTGCTCATCACACGGATAAATTTGCGGAGCTTGTTTGCTCTAACTCGCTTCGTGCTAATAACCTGACGAATGCAGTAGGGGTTATAAAAGAGGAAATGCGCATTTTAGATTCAGTGATTATGAAAGCAGCCGACAAATGTTCGGTACCTGCTGGTGGAGCACTAGCAGTAGACCGTCATGAATTCGCTGGCTATGTAACAGAAGCGGTGAAAAACCATCCACTAGTGGAAGTGATTCATGAAGAGGTGACAGAGATTCCAGAAGGGATTACTGTTGTTGCTACAGGGCCGTTAACATCGGAAGCATTAGCAAACAAAGTTAAAGAACTAACTGGTGAAGAGTATTTATACTTTTATGATGCCGCTGCACCAATCCTTGAAAAAGATAGCATTAACATGGATAAAGTCTATTTGAAATCTCGTTATGATAAAGGCGAGGCTGCTTATTTGAATTGTCCGATGACAAAGGAAGAGTTTGATGCATTCCGTGAAGCATTGATCACAGCAGAGTGTGCACCTTTGAAAGAGTTCGAAAAGGAAAAATACTTTGAAGGCTGTATGCCGATTGAAGTAATGGCAGCACGTGGAGAGAAGACAATGCTGTTTGGACCAATGAAGCCTGTGGGACTTGAAGATCCAAAAACAGACAAACGTCCATATGCAGTTGTTCAGCTGCGACAAGATGATGCAGCAGGAACACTTTATAATATTGTAGGGTTCCAAACACATTTGAAATGGCCAGAACAAAAACGTGTATTTTCTATGATACCAGGGCTTGAAAATCTTGAGATCGTCCGTTATGGTGTAATGCACCGTAATACATTTATTAACTCGCCGCGCGTATTGAACAGCACATATCAGCTGCGCTCAAATCCAAACATTTTCTTTGCTGGTCAAATGACAGGTGTAGAAGGTTATGTAGAATCAGCTGGCAGCGGATTGATCGCAGGCATTAATGCAGCACGCCTAGCGAAAGGCGAAGAGCTATTACGATTCCCGCATGAGACAGCGCTAGGTTCAATGGCACGCTATATTACAGAAGCTGACTCGAAAAACTTCCAGCCGATGAATGTAAACTTTGGTTTATTCCCAGATTTAGGAGAAAGAATTAAGTCAAAAGTAGAACGTGCAGAACGTCATGCTGGACGTGCTTTGGATAAAATTCGAAATTTTGTGAATTCACAAACGATATAATTGCAAAAGGCCTCTTGAAGTTGTTATAATTTGAGAGGCTTTTTCCTATGTCTGAACGGCTGAATTGCTTTAAATTGGAAAAAGAATCATCAAATTGTGAATGAAACATGGAAATTTTAATATATTACGCATATTTCTCTTGCACATTTTGATGGATGGGTATAGTGTCAGGATGTATGTTTTTTTATTAATAGTTACATAACTGATATAAGCCTGTTCAAATACTACCAAACGATAGCTTTGGAGGTAGGACCATGTTGAATAATCCGACAGAAGCATTAACGAGTTTTATTAGATACGTACAGCTAGAAAAAAACTTTTCCATACATACAGTGCGTGAATACGAAGCAGATATTAAACAGTTTTTACATTTTCTTGAACAAGAAGGCGTATATTGTTTAACAGATGTAGAGTATCTCCATGCGAGACTGTACGTAACAACGCTTTATGAAGAAAATATGGCAAGAACATCGATTTCAAGAAAGATTTCATCCATCAGGTCGTTTTTCCGCTACTTAAACCGTGAAGTTGATTTAGATGATGCACCATTTCGCTCACTATATCATCCTAAAAAAGAGGAAAGGCTTCCGAGCTTTTTTTATGAGGAGGAATTGCAGCAGCTATTTGCAGCTTCTAGTGGCGAAGATGAGAAATCAATTCGTAATATGGCGATTTTGGAATTGTTATATGCAACAGGGATTCGTGTAAGTGAATGTATATCGATTGAAGTAAATCAAATTGATTTTGCCTATTCCATTCTAAGGGTAATGGGTAAGGGGCGGAAAGAAAGAATTGTGCCATTTGGCCAGTATGCCCATAATGCATTAAAACGTTATATGGATGAAGTACGACCGAAGCTGATGAAAAATAAAGATCATCAACGTTTATTTGTGAATATGAGGGGCGGAGAACTTACAGCCCGTGGGGTACGTCATATTTTAAGCGAGATGATGGAGGATGCTTCGCTTCATTCAAAAATTTATCCGCATATGCTGCGCCACACATTTGCTACGCATTTGTTGAATAATGGCGCTGATCTGCGTACGGTTCAGGAATTGCTAGGACATGCACATCTTGCCTCTACACAAGTGTATACGCATGTTACAAAAGAGCATCTTCGCAATACTTATATGAATACTCATCCAAGGGCTTAATTGAAGGAGGAACATACATGGGACAAATTCATGCAACAACGATTTTTGCTATTCATCATAACGGAAGTTGTGCAATGGCTGGCGATGGTCAAGTAACTTTGGGCAATGCAGTGGTAATGAAACACACGGCTAGAAAGGTCAGACGTCTGTTTAATGGGAAGGTTTTAGCTGGTTTTGCTGGCTCTGTAGCAGATGCTTTTACACTTTTTGAGATGTTTGAAGCTAAGCTGAATGAGTACAACGGGAATCTTATGCGCGCATCTGTAGAAGTAGCAAAGCAGTGGCGTGGCGATAAGATGCTCCGCCAGCTAGAAGCGATGTTATTGGTCATGGATGAAAATACGCTATTGTTAGTCTCCGGTACAGGGGAAGTCATCGAACCGGACGATGGAATTCTGGCTATTGGTTCAGGCGGGAATTATGCCCTTTCAGCAGGCCGTGCATTAAAAATACATGCTGGGGAGCATTTGTCTGCGAAAGAAATTGCAGAGGCTGCCCTAAAAACAGCCGCTGATATTTGTGTTTATACAAACCATAATATTATCGTGGAGGCGCTATAATGAAAAATGCAAATCTGACGCCAAGACAAATTACGGAAAGTTTAAATCGTCATATAGTAGGTCAAAATGAAGCTAAGCGAGCGGTAGCTATTGCCCTGCGTAACCGTTACCGCCGATCGTTATTATCAGAAGAAATGAAGACGGAAATCATCCCGAAAAATATTTTGATGATTGGGCCTACGGGAGTAGGGAAAACAGAAATTGCCCGCCGTATTGCTAAGCTAACAAATGCACCGTTTATAAAGGTAGAGGCAACAAAGTTTACAGAAGTCGGCTATGTCGGCAGGGACGTAGAGTCAATGGTTCGTGATTTAGTGGAAGCATCTCGCCGTTTAGTAAAAGAAGAGATGACAGAGGCTGTGCAGGAACAGGCAGAAAAAATGGCCAACGATGCGTTAGTAAAACTTCTTGTACCGTCAAAGTTCAAGTCAAAAATGCCCCAAAATCCTTTTGCGATGTTGTTTGGGGGTCAGCAGGAAGAGCAGCAGCAAAGCTCGCCTCAGGAAGAGGCGGAAGTTCGTTCACGACGTGCGCAGATAGCGGAGGATTTAAAAGCAGGAAAGCTTGAGGAACAATGGGTGACAATTGAAGTAACAGAGCAGGCTCCGTCCATGTTTGATATGATGCCGGGGATGGAACATAATGCAGGCATGCAGGATATGCTTTCAAGCTTAATGCCGAAAAAGACGAAAAAGCGTAAAGTGAAAGTAAAAGATGCTCGCCGCCTTCTTACATTAGAAGAAGCAAATAAGCTCATTGATGCTGATGAGCTTGCTCAGGAAGCGATTATGCGTGCGGAACAGGCTGGGATTATTTTCATTGATGAAATTGATAAAATTGCCAGCAAAGGTTCCTCATCTGCTGAAGTTTCACGAGAAGGCGTACAGCGGGACATCCTTCCAATTGTGGAAGGGTCTACTGTGACGACAAAATACGGTACGGTAAAAACTGATTACATGTTATTTATCGCTGCAGGTGCATTCCATGTATCAAAGCCGAGCGATTTGATTCCCGAGCTTCAAGGACGCTTCCCAATCCGGGTAGAGCTTGAGAAATTAACAAAGGAAGACTTTGTACGGATTTTACAAGAACCGGATCAATCTTTAATTCTGCAGTATAAATCATTATTAGAAACAGAGGGAGTTACGATTGATTTTACAGATGAAGCGATTGAACGAATTGCGGAGATTGCAACAGAAGTGAATCAAGAAACAGACAATATTGGAGCGCGGCGCCTGCATACAATTTTAGAACGGCTGTTGGAAGAATTATCTTTTGAGGCATCTGAAATTGCCCCGGCCCATATCGAGATAACACCGAGTTATATAGATCAGAAACTTGGAGATATAGTAAAAAACAAAGATTTGTCACAATTTATTTTATAAAAAGTCGAATTAGTTTCTTTAAATTGTAAAAACCTTTAGAATATTTAGTGAATTGATCGTTTAGTAAAAGTAGGAGGACACATATAATGAATTTATTAACAAAAACTCGTAAGATTAATGCGATGCTTCAGGCGTCTGCAGGTAAACCGGTAAACTTTAAGGAAATGGCAGACACATTAGGGGACATTATTGATAGCAATGTCTTTATCGTCAGCCGTAAAGGGAAATTATTAGGTATATCAATCCATCAGCAAATCGAAAATGAGCGTATGAAAAAAATGTTTGAAGAGCGCCAGTTCCCGGAAGGTTATACACAAAGCCTATTCAGCATTACAGAAACTTCGCCGAATATTGACATCGAAAGCGAATACACAGCATTTCCTGTAGAAAATAAAGATTTATTTGCATCAGGTTTAACAACAATCGTGCCAATCATTGGCGGCGGTGAGCGTCTAGGTACATTAATTTTAGCTCGCATCAATGACCAGTTCGAGGATGATGATTTAATTCTTGCTGAGTATGGTGCTACGGTAGTAGGGATGGAGATCCTGCGCGAAAAAGCTGAGGAAATTGAGGAAGAAGCTCGTTCAAAAGCTGTTGTTCAAATGGCTATCAATTCCTTATCTTACTCAGAACTAGAGGCGATTGAGCATATTTTTGAAGAACTAGATGGTAATGAAGGCCTACTGGTAGCTTCGAAAATCGCAGACCGTGTCGGTATTACGCGTTCTGTTATTGTAAATGCTCTTCGTAAACTAGAGTCTGCAGGGGTAATCGAGTCTCGTTCTTTAGGCATGAAAGGTACTTACATCAAAGTATTGAATGATAAGTTCCTAGCTGCATTAGCTGAAATCAAGATGAAATAAGGATTTTCTTGTGTTGGAAGCGCAGATAAAGTCACAGATCGACTTTATCTGCGTTTTTATATTGCTTTTAAATATGATGTCAGTAAAATATTGGGGCAAAAAATAACACTTTGGTAATTGTTTCTTAATGTGCCTTTTGTATGTTATTAAGTCGAATGTATAGGAGTTTAACCTGGGCCATAATGACAGAGAAACTAGAAGGTATTTGTCGATTTTGAAAGATTTGTGAAGAAAAATAGGCTTAATGTCCTATCAAATAACGACAAAAGTCAATAGACAACATATTACTATTTCATTACAATTGGTTTATTGGTTAAGTTGGATAAGATTTCATGTGAAAATATTCAGTTTATTATTATTGAGGTGAAAGTTTTGGACTTGTTTGGTGGGACAATTGGCAGTTTAGAAAAAGGGCTTTCCTATGCAACATTAAAAAATAAGGCGATCGCACAAAATATAGCGAATGTAGATACGCCGAATTATAAGGCAAAAGAGGTAAGCTTCAAACAAATCTTTGAGAATGTTCAAAAGGAGCCGCTTGCTTCTTATAAAACAGATGCACGGCACTATAATTTTGAAATTGGGCAGTCAACACCGGGTTTATACAGCTATGACAATTTCCGCGCACGCCCAAATGGTAACGGAGTGAATATGGATGCAGAACAGGCAAGCCTGGCAGAAAATCAAATTTATTACAATGCGCTCATAGATCGTGTAGGCGGGAAATTGAGTTCGCTGAATAATGTTATAAAAGGAGGGAAATAACGTTGACAATCTTCCATAGTATGAATACGACAGCTTCTGCATTAACTACGCAGAGACTTCGAATGGATGTTATTTCTTCCAACATTGCAAATGTCGACACGACTCGTGCTCGTCAGGTAAATGGCGAGTGGGAGCCTTATCGCAAAAAATCGGTTGTATTGGCAGAGCAGCAAGACGGCCGCTTCAACAGCTTTCTCAATGTGGCGATGGGCAATTCCTCAAAAGAAGCGGTTGGTAACGGAGTGAAAGTGAGAGAAATCAAAGAAAATACGGAAACTCCATTTAAGCTTGTATATGATCCAACTCATCCAGATGCGAATGCAGAGGGATATGTACAAACCTCCAATGTAGATTTATTGACAGAAATGGTTGACCTTATTTCAGCTTCACGATCTTACGAAGCAAATATCACAATGTTTAATGCAAATAAAGCAATGCTAACAAAAGCGCTGGAAATCGGTAAAGGATAAGATTTAGGAGGATAGGAAATGGCAATTAACTCTGTCTCAATGATGACACCGCCAATGGTGAATGAAGCAACAAAAGTCTCGATACCCGTTACATCTTCAGAAGCACAGCAAACATTCGCAACTACACTGAAGGATGCAATAGCGAATGTGAATGCTCAGCAAATCCAGTCAGATACGATGACGGAAAAATTGATTAACGGCGGAGACGTTGAATTACATGAAGTGATGATTGCTTCTCAAAAAGCAAGTGTTACATTAAATGCAACAATGGAAGTTCGTAATAAGGTGATAGAAGCCTACCAAGAGATTATGAGAATGTCTGTATAATCCAAAGGTGAAAGCGAATCATAAATTGTTGAAGCATTCACTATAACCGGAGGATTCATAATGAATGAACGATTAACAAAAGTAAAAACGGATTCGACAAAATTTTGGTCGAGTCGTACAAGAAATCAAAAAGGTGCGATTATCGGTACAATCGTAGCAATTATTGCAATAGCGGCAACACTTACCTACTTCTCTACTAGAACAACGATGGCGCAATTGTTTACAGGTCTATCTACTACTGAGGCAGGACAAATTGCAGATGTGTTGACAGCACAGGGAACGGCATATGAGCTGGCAAATGGAGGAACTACTATATTAGTGCCGGAAGAACAAGTAGATCAGTTAAAGGTATCTCTTGCTTCTCAAGGCTACCCAGAGACGGGAGCTATCAGTAATTCCTTCTTTACGGAAAATGCCGGCTTCGGTATGACGGATAATGAATTTAATGTAATCAAGTTAGCGGCAACACAAACAGAGCTTGCTAACCTAATTAAGCAGATCGAAGGCGTCAAGGATGCAAAAGTAATGATTTCGATGCCGGAGGAAGGAATTTTCATTCAAGACCCTACTTCTGAATCAAGCGTGGCGATCATTTTAAATACAGAGCCGGGCCATAAGTTTACAAATGAACAAATCCAAACATTATATAACCTTGTAGCAAAAAGCATTCCAAACTTAAGTACAGAGAATATTGAGATCTCGAATCAGTATGCAGAGTATTACGATTTGAATACCGCACAAAACGACAGTGGTTCAACAACAACCGCCGAAGGGCAGATGGCTGTCAAAAAAACAGTGGAACGAGATATTCAACGTCAAGTGCAAGATATGCTTGGTACGATGATGGGACAAGATAAAGTCATTGTTTCCGTTACAACGGATATTGATTTTAAACAGGAAAATCGGGAAGAAAACTTAGTACAGCCGGTTGATGAAGAAAATGTTGAGGGAATTGCTATCAGTGCACAGCGTATTACCGAGACATATACAGGAAGCGGTGCTGCAGCAGCTGGTGTACCGGAAGCGGAAAATGTGACTGATAACTTCACAGATTACCAAGAGGGGACAACAGGAGATGGAGATTATGAACGAGTAGAGGAAACAATCAATAATGATGTGAACCGCATTCGCCGTGAAATCCAGGAAAGCCCTTATAAAATTCGCGATTTAGGTATTCAAGTGATGGTAGAGCCACCTGATGCTACTGATCCGACTTCATTAGATACAGCAGTTCAGGAAGATATTGAACAAATTCTATCAACTATCGTTCGTACGACACTAGATAAAGAGGCAGCTGGTGATTTAACGGAAGAAGAAATAAGTGATAAAGTAGTTGTCTCTGTTCAGCCATTCTATGGTAAAGCCGTAACAGAAACGGAGCCCGAGTCAGTTATTCCATGGTGGGCATGGGTAGTTGGCGGTATTCTATTAGCTGCTATTGGTTTACTTGTATTCTTTATCCTGCGTTCAAGAAAACGTAAGCGTGAAGAAGAAGAGCTAAGTATTATGGAACAGCAGCAGGAATTAATAGAGGTAGAAGATATCTCGGAAGAAAAAGAGACTGAAGCGACTGTGCGCCGTAAACAGCTTGAAAAAATGGCAAAGGACAAGCCAGAAGATTTTGCAAAGCTGCTGCGTAGCTGGATTGCTGAAGAGTAATGGGAGGTTCGGCTGTGTCTAAGAAAGACAAGGAGTTATCAGGAAAGCAAAAGGCCGCTTTGTTGTTGATTTCTCTAGGGCCAGAAGTTTCGGCTTCTGTTTATAAACATTTAAGTGAAGAAGAAATTGAGCGCTTAACGCTTGAAATCTCAGGCGTGAAAAAAGTGGAATCTAATGTAAAAGAGAATATTATTGAAGAGTTTCACAATATAGCATTAGCTCAAGATTATATTACACAAGGCGGGATCGGGTACGCAAAAACGGTTTTAGAAAAGGCACTGGGCGCAGATCAAGCACAGGCTATCCTAAACCGTTTGACATCTTCCTTACAGGTGCGCCCGTTTGACTTTGCACGCAAGGCAGATCCGTCTCAAATCTTTAACTTTATCCAAAATGAGCATCCGCAAACAATTGCGCTCATTTTATCTTATTTAGAGCCTGGCCAGGCGGGAATTATTTTATCCTCTCTGCCTCAGGAGGTACAGGCGGATATCGCAAAAAGGATTGCTGTAATGGATTCAACCTCACCAGAAGTTATCAGCGAAATTGAGTCTGTTCTAGAGCGCAAGCTTTCTTCGACAGTGACGCAGGATTACACGGAAACGGGTGGTGTCGATGCGGTTGTGGAAGTACTGAACGGAGTAGACAGACAGACAGAGAAAACAATTTTGGATGCACTGGAAATCCAGGATCCGGAGCTGGCGGAAGAAATCAAAAAGCGCATGTTTGTATTCGAGGATATTGTTACGCTGGATAATCGTTCAATTCAACGTGTAATCCGCGATTGTGAAAATGAAGACCTGCTTCTTTCTATGAAGGTTTCAAGCGAGGAAGTAAAGGAAATTATTTTCCGCAATATGTCACAGCGTATGGCTGAAACATTCCGCGAAGAGATGGAAATAATGGGACCGGTTCGACTGCGGGATGTAGAGGAAGCACAATCCCGTATAGTAGCGGTAATCCGCCGATTAGAGGATGCTGGAGAAATTATCATTGCACGTGGCGGAGGAGATGACGTCATTGTCTAGAATTATCCGGAAAACCGAGGCAAAGCAGACAAATGATAAAGAAATTAAAATCCAGCCATTTCAGTTTTTTCAACCGCATTCTATGAATGATCTAGAGCAGATCGAAAAAGTACCTGAAATTACACATGAGGAAATCCTTGCGGAGCGTGATCAGCTGCTGGCGGAAGCAAGACAGCAGCTTGAGATGGAGAAACAGCAATTTGAGCAGTCTATACAGCATGAGATGCAGATGATTGAACAATCGAAGCAAATGTGGGAAGAAGAGAAGTTGACGTTGCAACAGCAGGCATATGAGGAAGGTTTTGCTCAAGGGTATGAAGAAGGCGTACAAAAAGCTAATGCAGATATGCAGCAGACCCTTCAGGCGGCAAATAAAATTATGACTAACGCACAGGTAAATGCACAGAAATACATTGATTCCCAGGAGGCAGTCATTCTTGAGCTTAGCATGACATCTGCAGAAAGAATTGTGAATATGGTGCTTGATCGAGAAGAAGAAACATTTGTTTCAATTGTTAAACGTGCACTGAAAGAAGCACGGGAAATGAAGGAAATTAAAATTTATGTCTCTCCTGAATACTATGGAATAGTTTCTAAAAATCGAGACGAACTGGCGGAAATGTTCCCGCCGGATGTGCCTTTCCTTATTTTTGTTAATGAAGATCTGGCAGAGGCAGAAAGTTATATTGAAACGAGCCATGGGCGTATCGTTGTTTCTGTCGATACACAATTAAATGAACTTCGACTAAAGCTTCGGGAAATTTTAGATAGTAAGGAATGATCGCATGCGAGCGGCCCAATTAATCGAACATATTCCAAATATACCGACACTCAAAAAGTTTGGTAAAGTGACACGGGTTGTCGGCTTGATGATAGAGTCCCAGGGACCAGATAGTTCTATTGGTGACGTATGTAAAATCCACGTGAATTCGCCGGCGAACGGTCATCAAATTATTTTAGCGGAAGTAGTGGGCTTTAAGGATGAAATTGTGGTGCTCATGCCGTACTCTTCTTTACGGGAAATTTCAATTGGGTGCCTAGTAGAAGGAACAGGTAAACCACTTGAGATAAAAGTTGGTCCGGAACTGATTGGTAAAGTACTCAATTCGATGGGGGAGCCTTATGATGGCTATTCCTTGCCGAGGGGTCTTGTATCCGTACCGACAGAAAAAGAACCTCCTAACCCAATGACGCGACCACCTATTACAGAACGTCTGGAGGTTGGGGTCAAGGCAATAGACGGGATGCTGACAGTTGGCAGCGGACAGCGTGTCGGTATTTTTGCCGGCTCAGGTGTAGGTAAGAGTACACTGCTTGGAATGATTGCACGTAATACGAAGGCTGATCTTAATGTCATTGCGTTAGTGGGAGAGCGTGGACGTGAGGTTCGGGAGTTTATAGAACGTGACCTTGGCCCTGAGGGTTTGAGCCGTTCTATCGTCGTTGCTGCAACAAGTGACCAACCTGCTCTTATGCGTATTAAAGCAGCATTTACAGCAACAGCTATTGCTGAATATTTTAGAGACAGAGGGCTGAATGTCATGCTGATGATGGACTCCGTTACTCGAGTAGCCATGGCGCAGCGTGAAGTGGGACTTGCTGTCGGTGAGCCGCCTGCAACACGGGGATATACGCCCTCAGTATTTGCTATTCTGCCAACATTACTTGAGCGAACAGGAACAAATCTTCACGGTACAATTACTGCATTTTACACGGTGCTAGTAGATGGTGATGACATGAATGAGCCGATTGCCGATGCTGTACGGGGAATTTTGGATGGCCATATCGTTCTTGACCGGGTATTGGCGAACAAAGGGCAATATCCTGCCATCAATGTTTTAAAGAGTGTAAGTCGTCTCATGAATCATATAACTGCCCCTGAGCATGTAGCTGCAGCATCACGTTTGCGCGAGCTGTACTATACATATTCAAAATCCGAGGACTTAATTAATATTGGTGCCTATAAGCGAGGCACTTCCAAGGAAATTGATGAGGCAATTCATTATGAGCCGTTGATTACAAGATTTTTAAAGCAAGGCTTTATGGATAAGGTGTCGTTAGAGCAGACAGTCAATGAAATAATCGCGTTGTCGAATGGTGGAGCAAATACATGACACAATATATTTACCGTTTTGAAAACATTTTAAACGTCCGTGAACAAGAAAAAAATGAGACGGAAATGGCCTATAAGGAGGCTGTCCTCTCTTTTGAAGAGATTGCTACGAAACTTTATGAATTATTAAAGAAAAAGGAAGATTTGATAGCATTTCAGCAGGAACGTCTTGTTACGGGGTCATCCATTGATGAGATCAGTCATTATGCGCGATTTATCGATAGCATGGAAAAAACAATAGAAGATGTTCAGAAAAAAGTGGTGCAAGCACGTACCAAAATGAATTGGCAGGAACAAAAATTATTAGAAAAAAACTTGGAAGTACGTAAATTTGAAAAAATGAGAGAAAAAGATTTCGAAACTTATAAGGAAGAACAGCTTCGTTTAGAAGCAATTCTTTTAGATGAGATTTCTTCCCTTACGTATAACAAGAGAGAAATTAGGTGATGTCATGGCGAAGAACGACGTCGAAAAATTACAAGAGGCGGAAGAAGAGCAGAATAGCCCTGGCTTTTTTCAAAAACTATTTTTCTGGTTCCTTATTCCACTCGTATTTACACTAGCAATCTTACTGATTATTGCTACATTTACGGATACAAATGTATTTAAAATGGCTGATGGGTTAAAAGAGAAAATACCATTCATTTCCTCAGAAGAAGGAGAAACGGAAAATGCTTCATTAAGCGAAGAAAAAGTCGTCAAATTACAAGCAGAGATTCAAGAAAAAGAAGCTGAAATAGAAAAGCTGCAAGAAGAAATCGACTTGACAACTACGACTAATGAAGAGCTTCAGACCGAGCAGGAGCGACTTCTGTATGAGATTGAGCAGCTAAAGCGTGCTCAGGAGGAAAGCCAGCTTGAATTCCAGGAGATTTTAAAAACGTTCGAAAATATGTCTGCAAAAACTGCAGCCCCAATTTTAACGGAAATGAGCGATGCAGAAGCGTTGCGCATTATGTCGAGTATGAAATCTGATACACTGGCAGCCATCTTTGCAAAGATGAGCCCGGCTGACGCAGCCCGCTATACAGAGCTACTATCACAGCAGTAAAAGGAGGTGAAATAGAAAATGGATATTGGACTATTGCAGATGGCACAACCTCGTACGCCAATAGCAAAACCAGCGCAATCTACGACTAGTAAAGTAAAGGATTCCCAATCCTTTGACAAGGTGCTTAATGAAACGGTATCAACGGAGAAAGTGGAAGCTGCTCCGAAAGAAACAACGAATACTAAAGAGCAGGCAGCACCTGTTGAAGAAGTAGCAGCTGAAGTTGTCGAACTGGCAGAGGCTCCTACATTAAAAGATGTATTTGACCAGCTTGGGATTGAATACGATGAGGGCATGATGCTTATTAATTTGGAAGGTCAAATGCTCCCAATTAATGAAATGATGGACCTTGAAAATTTAGCAGCCATGTTAGAGATGACGCCGGAACAGCTGGAATCTCTTGTACAGCAATTGCTAAAAGAGGAAATGCCTCTTGAGGATGTATGGGCAATGCTCGAACAGGCACCAGCGCTGCTTGCACAAATAACATCAATCTTGCAGGGGGAAAGCAGTCAGGTACCACCTAAAGACGCAGCTAAAGTCGCTGAATTTCTGAAATTGGCACAAATGATCGGCATGAAGGCAGATACGGTCTATCAGCAGGAGTTTCAATTAAATGAGACGAAAAATGCACTACAATCACTTGTTGCTCAGCTTCAACCACAACAGTCCCAACAGGAGACAGCAAAGCCGAATGTCTTTCAGCAAGTAGTGCAGCAAGCGTCAGCCAGCCAAACACAGGCAAAACAGGAAACAGATGTAACACAAGTTCAAGGCCAGCATCATAATACGTCCGTGACGACGAAAACGGTGACGGTAACACTTCCAGCAGAGCGACCGGCACAATCAGAAGCACTGGCAAAAGAAATTCAAAATTTGATCAACCGCAGTCAGTTGTCAAACAACCAAGGAACAATGCGTCTAGTATTGAAGCTGTTCCCTGAAAACCTTGGACAAATTAGGATTGAAGTTATGCAAAAAGATGGCATGATGCAGGCACGCCTGCTAGCAACAACTTCTTCAGGCAAAGAATTACTTGATTCAAACCTTCATCAACTGAAAACTGCCTTTGCAGCACAAAACATCCAAATGGATCGTATTGATGTAGCGCAGTCCCTGCAGGATGCAGAACGCAGCCGAGATCAAAACTTCTTTAGCAACTTCTTCCGCCAGCAGCAGGAAGAGCAGGAAGAAAAGAAAAATGAGGATGAAGAACAGCAATCATTTGATGAACTTTTGGCAGAACAAGTTTTTAATGAGGAGGTGTAATGATGGCAGCAAATACAAACGGCATAACAAACGATTATTACTTAAATACATCTAAGTATAAGTATACAACAGCATCTGATAACAGTACTTTAGGGAAGGATGCATTCCTGCAGATTCTAATTACCCAGCTGCAAAATCAGGACCCGACAAATCCGATGGATGACCGGGAGTTTATCTCTCAAATGGCGCAGTTTTCTTCTCTAGAGCAGATGCAAAATATGACCAAAGCAATGGAGGCTTTGCTTGATTCTCAAAAGCAAACGCAATTAATGGCCTATACAACATTTGTTGGAAAAGAAGTAAAATGGCATGAAGTTACTGACAAGTTAGATGAGGCCGGAAAACCGATTGTTAACGAAGGAACAGGAACAATATTGGAGGTAAAATTCAAAGATGGTGCTCCTTTATTCGTATTAGATAGTGGAAAAGAAATTGAAACAGGTAACATTTCTTCCATTTTAGGAGATAAAGAAGTCACTCCACCTAGCGAAGCAGAAGAGAATCCATTTGCTCAGGCAAGCCAGCTAATTGGAAAAACTGTTGCATATGAATCAGCGGACGAATCTATACAAGCAATTATAGAAGCAATTACAACTAATAGCGGCGGAGTTATCGAATACATTTTAAACAATGGCTCACGTTTGACGAAGGATCAATTTGAAGTAGTAGCTGGCAAATAAAGGAGGAATGAGTGATGAATAAAATTACTATTCAGCATGTTCCGTTTCATCCTACATTAACGCCAAAGCAGCCTGTGAAAGAAACACAGTCTAAAACATCGTTTTTAGAGCACTTACAGGAGGCAAAGCAGCAAGAGTTAAAGATTAGCAGACATGCTTCTGAACGGATGCAGGAGCGGAATATTGAGATTTCGAAAGATGAATGGCAGCACGTCACAAGCAAAGTAATGGAAGCCAGGGACAAAGGTGTGAAACAACCATTGGTGTTACTCGACCAGGCAGCGCTGATCGTCAGTGCAAAAAATGCGACCGTCATTACTGCAATGGACCGTCAGGAAGCTAAATCTCAGCTATTTACAAATATTGATGGAACGATTGTACTGTAGGCAGGACCGAAAAGGATGCCTCATACCGCCGACTGATTGACGCGGTATACTCAAATATGAAGGGAGAACGCTACAATATGTTACGTTCAATGTACTCAGGTATTTCAGGTTTAAAAAACTTCCAAACAAAATTGGATGTTATCGGGAACAATATTTCAAATGTAAACACGTACGGCTTTAAAAAAGAGCGTACAATCTTTAAAGACTTAATTTCACAAACACAAGCAGGCGCTTCAGGCGCTACAGCTACTCGTGGCGGTGTGAATGCAAAACAAGTTGGTTTAGGTGCACAGTTGGCTGCAATCGATACAGTACACGGGACAGGAGCATTGCAGTCAACGGGACGTATACTTGACTTGGCGATTGAAGGAGAAGGGTTCTTCATGGTAGCTGAATCCACGGCAGCACCAGAAGATGGAGTAATTGATGGAGAAGGATACCCTGCAAATACTAAATACACACGTGCTGGTAATTTCTATATGGATAAAAACGGATATTTAGTGAACGCAGACGGATACTATCTAGTAGGTCACGCAACTGACGAATTATCCGTTTCAGCTGATGGAGACACAATTGATGGTACAGGGTTCGATGGAGCAGATCGTTTAGAGAATGAAGGTACAGAGACTCTATTTGATGAAAACGGTAGTTTAGCTGAAGTGGATGGAATAGGGCCAATCAGAATCCCAACAACAGCACAAAGCATGACTATTCAACAAGATGGAACAATTTCCTATGTAGACTATAAAGGAGATTTGCAATATGCAGGTCAAATCATTATGGCTAAGTTCCCGAATGCGGAAGGTCTTCAGAAACAGGGAAGCAATTACTTCCAAGCAACAGCTAACTCCGGAATACCATATGGTCAAGTTGCCACTGTAGCAGGGATTGGATCAATTCAATCAGGTTTCCTTGAAATGTCCAACGTGGACCTTTCAGAAGAGTTTACAGAAATGATCGTAGCACAGCGTGGATTCCAGGCGAACTCACGTATCATTACAACTTCCGATGAAATACTACAAGAGCTTGTAAACTTAAAACGCTAGTTAATTAATATTATAATTTCATTGCAAAGGAGGGTCGGGCCGGCTCTCAAGGCAGGTCCGGCCGCTTACAATGATAGAGGTCACTCGCCTAAATGGCAAAGCATTCTCATTGAATGCTTTATACATAGAAACAGTCGAAGCTTTTCCAGACACTACGATTACGCTGACGACTGGGCGTAAATTTATCGTAAGAGAATCGGAAATAGAGGTGCGGGAAAGGATTAAACGGTTTTATCGACAGGTTCAAGTTTTATCCAATCCTCATCTAAGAGGTGATGAAGATGAAGAAGAATAAATTGCTGACGGTGATGCTTATCATTTTGGCAGCGCTGGCGTTGGTTGGAGTTATTGCTTATGTCTTATTAACGCAGCTAAATAAGGAGCCGGAGCCAACAGAAGCTTCTATTGAAGAAATTGTTTTGGCTTCTGTAGATATTCCTGAAATTACAACAAACCTGAAAGATGGCCATTATGCGCGTATGCAGCTTAAGATTCAAACAGATAGCGAAGACGCAGCAGGAGAATTAACACAGCGCATATTCCAGGTAAATAACATTGTCATTCAAGAACTCTCAGAGATGACAGAAGAAGATTTACAGGGCAAACAAGGAAAAGTCTTGTTTGAAAAGGCGATTAAGGCTCAAGTAAATGAACTGATGCAAGCGGGTGAAGTACAAAAAGTATATATGACCTCCTTCATCATCCAATAATTAGATAGAAACATCTTGAAACAGGAGGTGGGCAAATGGCAGGAGATGTGCTTTCCCAATCCGAAATTGATGCGTTGCTTTCAGCTATTTCAACTGGAGAAATGTCAGCGGATGATATGAAAAAGGAAGATGAGGCCAAGAAAGTTAAAGTATATGACTTCAAACGGGCCCTGCGTTTTTCAAAAGATCAAATTCGAAGCTTAACCCGGATTCACGAAAATTTTGCACGATTGCTGACAACATTCTTTTCGGCACAACTTAGAACATATGTCCAAATTACAGTCGCTTCGGTAGACCAGATTCCGTTTGAAGAATTTGTTCGTTCCATACCGAATATGACGTTGATTAATGTATTTGAAGTACCGCCATTAGATGGGAATATTTTGATGGAGATCAACCCTAACATTGCATATTCAATGTTGGACCGTTTAATGGGAGGAACAGGGACAAGTCATAGTAATGTTGATAATTTAACAGAAATTGAAACGAAAATTATGACGAACTTGTTTGAACGCTCGTTTGATAACTTGCGTGAGGCATGGGAGAACATTGTAGAAATCGACCCGATGCTGATTGAACTAGAAGTAAATCCACAATTCCTGCAAATGATTTCACCGAATGAAACGGTTGTCGTTATTTCTCTTAATACAATCATTGGTGAAACAACAGGAATGATAAATATTTGTCTGCCGCATGTCGTGTTAGAACCAATCGTACCGAACTTATCAGTACGTTACTGGATGCAGTCAAATACAAAGGCAATGTCACCTGAACAAGTAGAAATGCTTGAAAGCCGGGTGAAACAGGCATCCCTGCCGGTTGTCGCAGAACTAGGATCTACTTCTATCTCTATAGAGGATTTTCTTATGATGAATATCGGTGATGTTATTGAATTGGATCAAAAAATAACGGATCCTCTTATTTTAAAGGTAGGTACGCTGCCGAAATTTACCGCTCAACCAGGAAAGCTAAATAAAAAAATGGCTGTTCAGGTGATCGACCCGTTGGAAGGAGGAGACGACAATGAGTGATGAAATGCTCTCCCAAGAGGAAATCGAAGCCCTGTTAAGAGGGGAAACATTGGAAGACAAATTAACACCAGATACGAATGAAAATGAAACACAGGAAGAATTGTTGTCAATAGAGGACTATTTAAATCCGATGGAGCAGGATGCCCTTGGAGAAGTCGGAAATATTTCCTTTGGCAGCTCGGCAACAGCTTTATCTGCATTATTAGGACAGAAGGTGGATATTACAACACCGAGTCTCAGCATGATTAATCGAAACAAGTTAGAAGAAGAGTTTCCCCATCCATATGTGGCGATTCAAGTACAATATACAGTTGGCCTAATTGGCATGAACTTATTAGTAATCAAGCAATCGGACGCTGCGATTATAGCAGATTTGATGCTTGGTGGTGATGGACTAAATCCAAAACCAGAGCTTGGTGAAATCCAATTAAGCGCTGTGCAGGAAGCTATGAATCAGATGATGGGGTCTGCTGCAACGTCAATGTCAACTGTATTTAATCAAAAGGTAGATATTTCTCCACCGACAATCGATTTGATGAATATTTCACAAGATGAAGGCGCGGATAATATTCCTGATGAGGATTTACTAGTAAAGATTTCATTTAGATTGCGGATTGGCGAATTGATCGATTCGAATTTAATGCAATTATTACCTTTAAACTTTAGTAAAAAAATAGTAAAGTCATTAATGGGAGAGAGTGAAGAGGAACTGGCTCCGACAATCGCTCCGGAAGCGCCATCGACACCGCCGCAACCAGAAGCGCCATCGCAGCCTGCGCCGCAAGCACCTCCTATGCAGCAACAGCAACCGATGTATGAGCAGCCTTATATGAATCAGGCACCTCAACAGCCAATATATGCTCAGCAGCCGGCTGCACCTGTATATCAGCAACCGACGTATCAAATGCCGCCGCAGCAGCCTGTCAATGTACAACAGGCACAGT
The DNA here is from genome assembly GCA_031181585.1 of Lysinibacillus sp. Classification (GTDB taxonomy): domain Bacteria; phylum Bacillota; class Bacilli; order Bacillales_A; family Planococcaceae; genus Lysinibacillus_B. The sequence goes on along the minus strand of JAPSKP010000002.1, from coordinate 58,971 downwards.
TTGCCCATTTTGAAGCTCCGAATATTACGCAGTCGGAAGCACGCAATCTAAACATGCTATTAGATATTCCGCTGCAAGTAGCGGTAGAGTTGGGTCGTACAAAGCGTTCAGTAAAGGAAATTCTAGAATTGTCCGGTGGATCAATCATCGAACTTGATAAGCTTGCCGGTGAACCGGTGGACATCCTAGTAAATAACCGACTGATTGCTAAAGGTGAAGTAGTGGTTATTGATGAAAACTTCGGTGTGCGTATTACAGATATTTTAAGCCAAGCAGATCGCTTGAATAATTTAAGATAGTTTTAATTGGAGGAATCTTACTATGTCTAAAAAGATTTTAATTGTTGATGACGCAGCATTCATGCGTATGATGATCAAAGACATTTTAACAAAAAATGGATTTGAAGTAGTCGGAGAAGCTGCTGACGGTGTCCAAGCAGTAGAGAAGTACAATGAGTTACGCCCGGATTTAGTAACAATGGATATTACAATGCCGGAAATGGATGGTATTGCCGCTCTTAAAGCAATTAAAGGGTCAGATCCGAACGCTGTAGTCATCATGTGTTCTGCAATGGGGCAGCAAGCAATGGTTATCGATGCAATTCAAGCTGGTGCAAAAGACTTTATCGTAAAACCATTCCAAGCAGACCGTGTAATTGAAGCGATCCAAAAAGCTTTAGGTTAATCAAATGCACGTAAGAAAATCATTTTATTCAAGGATGGTTTTTGTATTATTGCTTATCTTTGTAGTACTTACACAAGTAGCTCCCGCTTCCTATGCCATGATCAGTGATGAATGTTTAAAAAATCCTGATCAGTGTGTAGAAAGCAATGAAACAGATGCCGACACGCCAACAAGTGATTCGGCATCTGTTAGTATGGGGGCTTGGGAATACATAAAGATTTTCCTAGCTCTAGTCTTTGTGCTTGGTCTACTATTATTTGTTCTTCGCTTTTTGAATAAGCGGAATTTAAATTACCAGCAAAATAGCATGATACAGAACCTCGGGGGACAGTCAGTTGGTACACAAAAATCCGTCCAGCTCCTGCAAATCGGTAATAAGGTCTACATTGTGGGAGTGGGTGATAATGTGCAGCTACTGCAAGTGATTACTGACCCGGAAGAAATTGAACGAATTTTGGCGCAATACAATGATAAGATTGGTAATACAACCACTTCTCCTCATATTGCTGAGCTATTTAGCAAATTTAAAACAAAAAAGCCTGCTGAGAAACCACCAGCAAATTTCAGCGATATGTTGGACAAGCATCTGTCGCAAATTAAACAGGAGCGTAGTGATGAATTGGAAAGATGGAAGGAAAAGGAGAATGATAAGGAATGAACGAATTTATCTCAATCTTTTCTGAAAGTGATCCGACCAATGTCTCTACTTCTGTAAAGCTATTAATTTTATTAACGGTACTTTCTTTAGCACCGAGCATTTTAATATTAATGACCTCATTTGCACGTATTGTCATCGTACTTTCCTTTACGAGAACAGCGCTTGCAACAAACCAGATGCCCCCGAATCAGGTTATTATCGGATTGGCACTATTTTTAACTTTTTTTATCATGGCACCAACATTCCAGCAGGTGAACGAACAGGCGTTACAGCCGTTGTTTGACGAGGAAATCGGATTAGAAGAGGCGTATGAGCGTGCTTCTCTTCCGTTTAAGGAATTCATGGCCAAGCATACAAGGCAAAAGGATTTAGAGCTATTTATAGAATACAATCAGGCAGAGCGTCCGGAATCAGTCGAGGATATTCCTTTGACAATGCTTGTACCAGCCTTTGCCTTAAGTGAAATAAAAACAGCATTTCAAATGGGCTTTATGATTTTCATTCCCTTTTTAGTAATCGATATGATTGTCGCTTCAGTCTTGATGTCGATGGGGATGATGATGCTGCCTCCAGTTATGATTTCTTTACCGTTCAAGATACTATTATTTATACTAGTTGACGGTTGGTATTTGATCATGAAATCGTTACTTCAGAGTTTTAGTTAGGGGATGATACAAGTATGACACAGGAAATGGTCATTTCAATTGCAGAAAGAGCCATCTTTATTGTCCTCATCGTTTCGGGTCCGCTGTTATTAGTAGCGCTAGTTTCCGGTTTGATCGTCAGTATCTTTCAGGCGACCACTTCCATCCAGGAACAGACACTGGCGTTTGTGCCTAAGATTGTGGCAGTGTTGCTGGCCCTTATCTTTTTCGGCGCCTGGATGCTATCACAAATAACAAGCTATGTGCATGATATTTTAAATAATCTCGTGCGCTATATAGGGTGAGTTAGATGACGGAATTAGTACCGAAAATCTCAGTTTTATTATTGATTTTTGTAAGGGTAGCTGCATTTTTTGTATCGGTCCCATTATTTTCATATCGTACAATTCCGTCTCAATTGAAAATAGGCTTTGCATTGGTATTATCCTGGATGATGTATTATACCTTTTCAATTGAGGCATTCACTATTAACGGAGAATACATATTACTCATCATTAAAGAAGCAATTGTTGGGTTGACGCTTGGATTAGCGGTTTATATTGTATTTTCTGCAGTCCAAATTGCCGGTGGATTCATTGATTTCCAGATGGGTTTTGCCATGGCAAACATTGTCGATCCGCAAACAGGAGCACAGAGTCCATTGATGGGGCAGTTTTTTAACTTCCTCCTATTATTGGTGCTATTGGCCATCAACGGCCATCACCTTATCATGGATGGTATCTTTTATAGCTACCAGTTCATGCCCATTGACCAGTTTTTCCCGCATTTTGGAGATGAGAAGTTCGTAGAGATGATTATGAAATTATTTGTAGCAGTTTTTGCGATTGCATTCCAAATGTCTGCTCCAATAGTTGCAACCTTATTTTTAGTGACATTCGCTTTAGGGATTACAGGGAAAACAGTACCTCAGTTGAATATTTTTGTTGTCGGCTTTCCTATTAAAATTGCAATTGGTTTTATCGTATTGGTGATCATGATGGCTGTAATGGTAGAAGTAATGGAAAGTGTTATTGAGATGGCCATAATAGCGATGCGTAATGTGATGGCGATTTTAGGTGGTGGGTAGGATGAAGTTATTAATCACAGTAGACCTGCAGTTTTTCGCCGGTGAAAAAACGGAGAAAGCAACGCCTAAAAAACGCCAGGACGCTCGTAAAAAAGGACAGGTATTGAAAAGCCAAGATGTGTCAGCAGCATTTTTACTGCTCATCATTTTCATCTTCTTGTTTTTTGCGGCTCCTATGATGCAGGAAGGGATCTTTGCTTTCCTTATTCAAGCTTTTCAGCGAAATATGCTCATCGACACCGTATCGATTGAGACCGTTATGAAGATGTATACGGATACGATTCAAGAAATGGCAATGGTTGTGTTGCCGATCATGGCAATCGCAATGGTTGCAGGCGTTGGAGCAAACTATTTGCAGTTTGGGTTTCTTTTTACGACAGAAACGCTCAAGCTGGATCTCAAAAAAATTGATCCTATTAAAGGGATTAAAAAGATAATATCAGTCCGTGCGCTTATTAATCTAGTGAAGTCGCTTCTCAAAATTACCTTTCTCGGGGTCGTAACGGCCGCCGTGATTTGGATCAATTTAGAAGAAGTACTTTCACTAGCATTCCAAAGCCCGTGGGAAACACTGTCAACTGTAGCGCTTCTGACAGGAATTATGGGGATAGCAGCAGCGGTAATGCTTTTATTTATCGCTCTATTAGATTATATATACGAAAAATATGAATATGAGAAAAATTTAAAGATGTCCAAGCAGGATATTAAAGATGAGCATAAAAATGCAGAAGGTGACCCCCTCATCAAATCGAAGATTAAGCAGCGCCAGCGTGAAATGGCAATGCGGCGTATGATGCAGGAAGTGCCTCATGCAGATGTAGTTATTACAAACCCTACGCACTATGCAATTGTACTGAAGTACGATGAAAATAGTATGGATGCACCGCGTGTCGTAGCGAAGGGAACAGATTTTGTTGCACAAAAAATTAAGTTAATTGCAAAGGAACATGATGTCGTGATGGTGGAAAACAGACCGCTTGCCCGTGCGATGTATGATCAGGTAGAAATCGGCGACCAAGTTCCTGAGGAGTTTTTCAAAGCGGTAGCAGAAATTCTTGCTTATGTATACCGCATAAAACGCAAAATTTAGAGCACGAAACATTTTTAGGAGGGACAACTATGCAAGTTCGCGATTTAGGGGTTTTAGGTGCGGTTATTTTAATCGTAGCGATGCTCGTCATCCCTCTTCCACACTGGCTGCTGAGTTTCTTGATTATCATCAATATTACATTAGCATTACTGGTGTTATTAACATCGATGAATATGAAAGAAGCATTGGACTTTTCCATATTTCCGACAGTCATCCTGCTCTTAACCCTCTTCCGTCTGGCATTGTCTGTATCCACAACACGTGCCATTTTAGCAGAAGGTGATGCAGGGGATGTTGTTGAAACATTCGGTAACTTTGTAACCGGCGGAAATGTGCTGGTCGGTATTGTTATTTTCTTATTATTAGTTATTATTCAGTTTATCGTTATTACAAAAGGGGCGGAGCGTGTGGCAGAGGTAGCAGCACGCTTTACGTTAGATGCGATGCCTGGTAAACAAATGAGTATTGACGCAGATTTAAATGCGGGAATTATCTCAGAGAAAGAAGCACGTGAGCGCCGTGAAAAAGTAGCGGGAGAAGCGGACTTTTACGGAGCGATGGACGGGGCAACAAAGTTCGTAAAAGGAGACGCCATTGCCTCTATCATTATGGTATTCATCAACCTATTAGTCGGGATGATTATTGGTGTGGCACAAATGGGTCTTGAATTCGGCGAGGCAGCCAATAAATTCTCGGTCCTGACAGTCGGGGATGGTCTTGTTGCCCAGATTCCGGCATTGCTTATTTCAACAGCAACAGGGATCGTTGTAACACGTGCAGCTTCAGATGGTAATCTTGGTGTAGATATTACAAACCAGTTATTCGCACAGTCAAAGTTACTTTATGTTGCCGGCGCTACTATCTTGCTATTAGGTCTATTCACGCCAATTCCTTTATGGATTACGGTTCCTATAGCAGCATCATTACTTTTAGGTGCATTCTTGATTGACCGTAAGAAAGAAGAGGATCCAGAAGAAATTCTCGAGATGGAGCAGGAAGTGGCAGCCGATACGATGAAGAGTCCGGAAAACGTCGTCAATCTACTGAGTGTCGACCCAATCGAATTTGAATTTGGTTACGGCTTGATTCCGCTGGTAGATGCTGCACAGGGCGGTGATTTACTCGACCGAGTAGTAATGATCCGGAGGCAGCTTGCACTGGAACTGGGAATTGTTATTCCGGTTGTTCGTATACGTGATAACATTCAGCTTCAGCCGAATGAGTACCGTATCAAAATTAAAGGAAATGAAATGGCAAGAGGCGAATTATTACTTGACCATTACTTGGCTATGAGCCCTGGCGATGATAACTCAATTGAAGGAATTGATACGATTGAACCATCATTCGGACTTCCTGCAAAATGGATTACTGAGCAAGTTAAGGAAGACGCAGAAATGCTGGGGTATACAGTGGTAGATCCACCGAGCGTGGTTTCGACTCATTTGACAGAAATGATCCGTGCAAATGCGCATGAATTACTAGGCCGCCAGGAAACGAAGCAGCTGATTGATCACTTACGTGAAACACATGCGATTTTAGTCGATGAATTAACCCCTGCACCGTTATCAATAGGAGAAATTCAAAAGGTATTGGCGAAATTATTGAGAGAAAATGTCTCGATCCGCAATTTACCTATAATTTTTGAAACGCTCGCAGACTATGCAAAATTGACAAGCGACACCGATATTTTAACTGAGTACGTCAGACAAGCTTTGGCACGTCAAATTACAACCCAGTTTGTAAACGGGCAGCCGGCTTTAAAAGTCATCACTGTTTCGGGTAAGGTAGAGAAAATGGTGGCAGATAGTATCCAGCAAACAGATCATGGTAATTATCTAGCAATGGATCCACAAGACTCGCAATTTGTATTAGAAGCGATTGCCAAAGAAGTAGAGAGAGTATCCTTTATGGAGCAGTCTCCGCTAATTCTGTGCTCTCCAGGAGTTCGAATGTATTTAAGACAGCTTACAGAGCGGTATTTCCCGCAAATTCCTATTTTATCTTATAACGAGTTGGATGCCGCGGTTGAAATTCAAAGTGTTGGAGTGGTGAATGTAGAATGAAAATGAAAAAGTATAATGCACCCTCAATAGCAGAGGCGATGAAATTAATTCGTGCCGATTTAGGAGAAGATGCAGTCATTCTCAATTCAAAAGTGGTGACTACAAAGAAGTATTTTGGATTGGTAAAGCAAAAGAGTTTTGAAGTAGTAGCAGGAGTAGACCGGGTGGAGAAAAAGCCGCCCGTTTCTCCGTTGCCTGATTTTTCAGTACCTGCTTCCTCCTATAGAGAAGCTGCAGCGACTTCTTCTGTTACAGAGCACGAGAAAGTTGATACACAAATGAACGAAGAGCTGAAGAAGGAGATAGCTGATTTAAAATCGATTATGCAGTCGCTTCAACGCCATTCAATCCAATCCCAATATCCGGATGAACTCTTGCCCTTTATTGACTTTCTGAAGCGCCAAGAGCTTAGCAAAGAGCTCATCACAGCAATTAGTGATGAGCTTTTTCAGCATTTCAAAAACAAAAATGAGGAAATTGCCTTTGGTGAGATGCAGGTTGTGACAGAAGCATATTTACGTGATCAGTTGAAGGATGTTGAAATTGGCGGTTTAACATACGATAAAAAATATATTAATATTCTTGGACCGACTGGCGTAGGCAAAACAACAACAATTGCCAAAATGGCAGCACGTTCTGTGTTGGAAAAGAAGAAGAAGATTGGCTTTATTACAACAGACACGTATCGGATTGCGGCAATTGAACAATTGAAAACCTACGCAGGGTTGCTTCAGGCACCAATCGAGATTGCCTATAATGCGGAAGATTATAAACATGCCCTAGAAAAGCTTGATTACTTGGATGTAATTTTCATTGACACAGCTGGCCGCAACTATAGGGAAGCAAAATATGTGGAAGATTTACAGCACTTAATTGATTTTAATGCACAGGCTGAATCATTTTTAGTACTATCTTTAACAGCAAAAGAGAGAGATTTAGAATCGGTGGTAGAACAATTTGAAGAAATTCCAATTAAAAAGTTTATTTTCACAAAATTGGATGAAACAAATTCTATTGGCACTATCTTCAATTTAATGATTAAATATAAAAAGGGACTTGCTTACTATACGAATGGACAAGAAGTACCAGAGGATATTGAGCAGCCAGACCTAGAAAAATTATTTGAATTGTTCTTTCAAGGAGAAGTTGAATGAGAGATCAAGCCGAAAAATTAAGAATGAAGATGCTTGAGAATGAGGGTGCCATAGGAAGATCTATTGCTGTGGTCAGTGGGAAAGGCGGTGTCGGAAAAAGTAATTTTACGATGAACTTCGCTACACTGCTTGCAAAAGAAGGAAAAAAAGTTGTTGTCTTAGACATGGATATTGGAATGGGCAATATTCACATATTGATGGGGAAAAGCGTATCTACTAGTTTAAAAGATTATCTGGATGGTGATTTCTCTCTCGATGAGGTGATACATGAAGGTCCAAGCGGCTTACGGTACATCTCAGGCGGCTCAGGTATGTCCTCTCTCATGGAGTGGTCAGAAGGAATGTTTAATCGATTGCTTGAAGGGTTTGAGCACCTTCAAAAAACATTCGATTATATTTTGTTTGATATGGGAGCAGGAGCAGCGAACTGGTCATTAGACCTGCTGACGGCAGTCGATGAAATTATCGTAATTTCTACCGCAGAGCCAACAGCTATTATGGATGCCTATTCCATGATGAAATACATTTATTTAAAAGATAGTGAGAAACGATTTTCAATTTTATGCAACCGAGCCTTTACACAGGAAGAAGGACAAGACACATTGAATCGTTTGTCTAGTGCAATGCAAAAGTTTCTCTCGAAAGAGGTAACGATTCTAGGTTCTTTACCGGAAGACCCTGTCGTTCGGCGGGCAGTAAGAGAACAAGTACCGTTTACATTAGCTTACCCTGAGGCTCCTGTTTCAAAAACGATGAATCGAATAGTCAGTAGATTTGTTGATCATCGTTATGAAGAAATCCACGCACCTTCTGAAGCCAAAGGTTTTTTATCAAAATTGAAAAGTATTTTTTCGAAAGGACGTGATTGATTGGACTTCTCTAAAAAAAGCAAGCTGTTGATTGTTGATGACTCTGCTTTTATGAGGAAGCTGATTAGTGACTTTTTTGTTGGAAACCCGAGGGTAGAAGTAGTGGGAACGGCTCGTAACGGGAAGGATGCAATCAAGAAAATTCAGCAGCTGCAGCCGGATGTTGTAACAATGGATGTCGAAATGCCCGAAATGAATGGGCTTGAAGCATTAAAAGAAATTATGGCAATTTGTCCTGTACCGGTCGTCATGCTTTCTAGTACAACAAGAAGCGGAACGGATACGACAATGATGGCAATGGAATATGGTGCTGTTGATTTTGTTGCTAAGCCAAGTGGAACGATTTCGTTAGATTTACATAAAATTCAGAATGAGCTTGTCCATAAGGTGGAGCAGGCAACGCAAGTCTCCATTACAAAGTTAAAAAAACCAATTGGTACAAGGCGCTCGGAGCCATCAATTTCATCTATACAAACACCGCCAAGATGGAAAAAGGAAGCTTCACCACAACAACCGGCTACTCCCAAACCATTTCTACATCCGGTAAGAAAGGAATGGAGCAAAGCATCAAGAAAAGTAGTGTTAATTGGCACTTCCACGGGAGGGCCGCGTGCATTGCAGGAAGTCATAACTAAAATTCCTTCAGACATTCAAGCGCCTATTCTAATAGTTCAGCATATGCCGGCAGGATTTACAAAATCATTGGCGAATAGACTGGACCAATTGAGTGACATCAAAGTGAAGGAAGCAGAACATGGTGATATTTTACAAAATGGTGTGGCTTATATTGCGCCGGGAGGATATCATGTAAAACTGCGGAAGGTAGGGACAACGTTTGGAATAGTTCTTGATCAAACAGAGCCTCCACGTTCAGGACACCGTCCATCAGTGGATGTATTATTTGAAGATGTAAGCAGATTCAATGAATTTGATAAAATCGCTGTCATTATGACTGGAATGGGGTATGACGGGTCAAAAGGTCTGGTCGCATTAAAGCAGACAGGCAACGTAATGGCCATTGCAGAGTCAGCGGATACGTGTATCGTATATGGGATGCCGAAAGCTGCCGTGGAAACGCAGCTTGTCGATGAGGTAGCCGATGTTGATGATATTGCACAAAGTATTATGAAATATATGCTTTAAAGGGGTGTTCTCTTAATGGAAGTAAACCAATATTTAGAAATGTTCATAGATGAAAGTAAAGAACATCTGCAGGCATGCAGCGAACATTTATTAGAACTTGAAAAAAATCCGCAAGACTTGGCAATCGTAGGAGAGATTTTCCGCTCTGCTCATACATTAAAAGGAATGTCTGCAACAATGGGATTCGAAGACTTAGCAGACCTCACGCATAAAATGGAAAATGTACTTGATGCTATCCGAAACGATAAAATCAAGGTAACACCAGAGATTTTAGACGTTGTTTTCGAATCGGTAGATCATCTTGAAGAAATGGTGCAGGACATTGCAAGCGGCGGTGACGGAAAACGGAATGTACAAGCAACTGTGGAAATGTTAAAGCGTATTGAATCTGGTGATACGGAAGTTAATACTGTACCTGTACAAATGGCAGCAAGTGAACAGGCTGCAACGAGTATCGTGTCGGCTGAGCGGAAGCTGGAGTATGATGACTTTGAAAAGACCATTCTTCATCAATCAACAGAGCAAGGACATATGGCATATGAAATTTCTATTTCTCTACGTGAAGATTGCCTCCTAAAAGCGGCTCGTGTATTCATGGTGTTTGAAATTCTAGAAAAGAACGGGGATGTCATCAAGTCCTCTCCGACTGTTGATAAATTAGAAGAAGAACAGTTTGATAGTGTATTCCATGTTGCGCTTATTTCGAAAGAAACAGCAGATGATCTGCAAAAAATGCTACTGAAGGTATCGGAAGTGGAGAAGGTGGAAGTACTTGCAGTCGATCCTTCTTCCTTTAAAGAGGTTAAGGGAGAAGTGATCTCCCGCGACGACGAGTCTTCTTTACAGCCTGCAATTATTGAATCTGTCCCTGAACAGCAAACAGTTCCAGTTGCTGCTGAGAAAAAGCCGGCTGCCAACAATACGAAAGCACATGCCCCGGCGACAAGCAAAACAATTCGTGTTAACATCGAACGTCTTGACGTGTTGATGAATCTGTTTGAAGAGCTTGTTATTGATCGTGGCCGTCTGCTATCGATTGCAGCAGAAGTGAACCACGGGGAATTAAGTGAAACAGTAGAACGCATGAGCCGTACAATGGGTGACCTGCAGAATATTATTCTAACGATGCGAATGGTGCCGGTTGAAACGGTATTCAACAGATTCCCGAAAATGGTGCGCCAATTATCACGTGACTTAAACAAGAAAATCAACCTTGACATTATCGGAGCAGAAACAGAGCTTGACCGTACAGTTATTGATGAAATCGGAGATCCACTTGTCCATCTAATCCGCAATTCACTAGATCACGGAGTAGAAAGTCCAGAAGTACGCCGTCAAAAAGGAAAGCCGGAAGAAGGAACTGTCCAGCTGCGTGCTTACCATAGCGGTAACTATGTTTTCATCGAAATTGAAGATGACGGTGCCGGAATTAACCGGGAAAAGGTACTGACGAAAGCTATCTCAAAAGGAATTGTATCGAAAGAAGCAGCTAGTTCCTTATCGGATAAACAGGTTAACGAACTTATTATGGCCTCAGGTTTCTCAACAGCAGATGTTATTTCGGATATTTCTGGCCGAGGTGTTGGCCTTGATGTTGTAAAAACAACAATTGAATCCTTAGGCGGCAATATTTCGATTGAATCGACGCAGGATGTAGGATCTATCTTCTCTATTCAGCTGCCATTAACATTATCGATTATTTCAGTCATGCTGGTTGAGATTGAAAAAGAAATTTATGCGGTTCCTCTATCATCTATTATCGAAACATCGATCATTCGCCACTCGGATATTTTGAATGCGCATAATCAGAAGGTGATTGATTTCCGTGGAAAAGTAGTGCCGCTTATCTTCCTGGAAGAAGTATTTGAAGTACCTCGTACAGAATCAAAAGATGACGAGTTCCATTCGGTAGTCATCGTGCGTAAAGGTGAAAAGATGGCCGGATTAGTAGTGGATTCGTTCATCGGTCAGCAGGAGATTGTATTGAAATCATTAGGGAATTATTTGACGAATATTTTTGCGATCTCAGGTGCGACAATTTTAGGCAATGGTAAAGTAGCGTTGATTGTAGACTGCAACGCTCTTATGTAGGAAATAGGATGAAAAAAGAGGTGTAAATTATGACAAACGCTGTCGAACAAGCATACGTTAAAGTAATTGTTTTTCAATTGGCAGATAAAGAATATGCAATTCCGGTTTCCTATGTGCGAGGAATCGAAAAGCTGATGCACATAACACGGGTCCCTAAAACGCCTCGTTATGTAAAGGGCGTCATTAATCTTCGTGGGGTTGTGACACCAATTATCGATTTACGCGAGCGCTTTGGCCTGCCCGTTTCAGAAAATGAAGAAACAGTACGTATTATTATTATTCAATTGGAAGATATGGAAGTTGGATTTGTAGTGGACTCCGCTAATGACGTGCTGGATATCGAATCGTCATCAATTGAACAGCAGCCTGAAGTAGTAGGTTCTTCTGAGGAAGATTTCATCTCAGGCGTAGCAAAATTGGATAAACGTTTATTGATTTTGTTGCATTTAGATAAAGTTTTAAATCCATTAGGGTAATGATTAATTTTTAATGATGCCTGTGTAAAACAGTGCAGGCATCAGGCGAATCTACTAAAGTAGGGATCTATATGAACTTTCATCAAAAAATTACTGCGCTCCATTTAGATGTATTAAAAGAGATTGGTAACATCGGAGCAGCTCATGCAGCAACAGCCTTATCAGATTTATTGAATAAAAAGATTGATATGCGGGTACCAAAAGTGGAGATGGTCTCATTCAACGACATGATGGAACTCGTCGGTGGTTCGGAAAATGTGGTGGTCGGCATTTTCCTGCGAATTGAAGGTGATGCTGAAGGAAGCATGTTCTTTGTATTGCCGATTGAGCAGGCAAACCGATTCATCCGGAGATTGATTCATGATGAAACATTTGATTTTGCGAACTTTCCTGTGTCGGAGTTAGGGTTGTCTGCCATGCAGGAGATGGGGAATATACTATCGGGTTCCTATCTTTCAGCCTTATCCGATTTTACGGGATTAAAAATCTACCCAACGGTACCTGGGTTAAGTGTAGATATGTTTGGAGCCATTATTAGTATTGGATTAATTGAGTTATCCCATATAAGTGATCATGTCATCGTCATCAATACATCCATTTTAGACGACGAATTTGAAGACAAAGAGTCAGTACGCGGTCATTTCTTCCTGCTGCCTGATCCAGATTCGTTTGAGGCCATTTTCAAGGCTCTTGGAGTAGCGTAAATATGATTGGTATAAATGAAGTGGTCAAGGTTGGGATTGCCCAGATGGATGTAGCGAAACAACCGAATACGATTCGGACGTCAGGGCTTGGGTCCTGTGTCGGCGTTGTTTTATATGACGAGGTAAAGCACATTGCAGGGCTGGTGCATATAATGCTGCCAGATTCGAGCTTAGGTCGTATGCAAGAGCTGAATGTCGCGAAATTTGCAGATACGGGTATTAAAGCATTAATTGATCTATTAAAAATTGAAGGTGTCCAAACATTTAGATTGAAGGCGAAAATTGCAGGCGGGGCACAAATGTTCCAGTTTACCTCCGACAAGGATACTATGAGGATCGGACCGAGAAATGTCGAAGCGGTAAAGGCTGAACTAAAAAAGAACGGCATCCCGCTTGTTGCTGAAGATACAGGTGGAAATAGCGGCCGGACGATTGAATTTGATCCGGCTACGGCTAAATTGAATATCCGGACAGTGAACAGAGGAGTGAGCGAAATATGATGTACGGCTCGTTTTTGTACAATTGCTGGGCAGCGTTACTGGGCTTCGCTGCATACTTTGCCCTGGCACTTCAACAGCCATATGCAATGCCCCTGGAAACACTGCTAGGCTCATTCGTGACAGCGTTTGTTGTGTTTTTATGCGCATATCCTGCACGCTGGCTTTTAGGGTATGTACTATTCACACCAGAAGAGGTAACGTTTGAGGAAATAAAAGTAAAAAAAGAGGTAGAAGAGCAAAAAGAAGGGCTGGAGATTCCATCTTTCAATCGAACATCAACGATAGAAGATGAGGAAGAGCTTGCTAAGGTGGTACGGACAATGATGCATTCAGAGGAGAAAACTTTGCCGAATCATTAACCAGCAATTCCTTCATCGAAAAGGAGGGCCGAGAAATCGGCTCTTTTTTTATAAACTTTTTAAAGGACAAAGCAGGGAGTCGCCCAGCATCGGCAAAAGCTGTCTTTTTCTTTAAGAAAGAATAGGATTTCTGCTCCTAGAATACTAGATTTAGTGCTTAGGAAGCGTGTGTAAAATAGCTATAAATTTGGTATAATATACAGTAGGTACGTTTTGTTGAAGAGAGGTGGATACGAATGACGCAACCGAGTAGTGAAGAACTAAAGCTTTGGAATAGCTGGATAAACAATCGGGATCCACAAGCAGGAGACTTGCTGGTTAAAAAATACAAGCCTCTTGTTTCCTACCATGTACAACGAATAGGTGCTGGTTTGCCGAAAAATGTGTCGCGGGATGACCTCGTCAGCCTTGGAATGATGGGTCTATTTGACGCGTTGAATAAATTTGATATAAATCGAGATTTGAAGTTTGATACGTATGCTTCCTTCCGTGTAAGAGGGGCTATTATCGATGGTCTTCGGAAAGAGGACTGGCTCCCCCGCTCGGCAAGAGAAAAGGCAAAGAAGCTAGAAGCACAGATTGAGCATCTGGAGCAGAAGCTGATGAGGCATGCAACTCCTGAAGAATTAGCTGAACATATGAATCTGCCGGTTGAAGATGTATATCAAACGGTTCAAGAGCATTTTTTCTCGAATGTCCTCTCTATTAATGAACAGCAGGATCAAGAAGATTCGGAAGGGAAAAGTTTCGTTATCCGGGATGAGCAGACCAAAACCCCTGAACAACATGTGGTGCGTTCGGAGTTATTAGAGGATCTGGCAGAGAATATTAAAAAGCTCAATGAAAAAGAGCAGCTTGTCTTAAGCCTGTTTTATACGGAAGAAATGACTCTGACAGAAATCGGAGAAATGCTTGATCTGTCGACATCTCGAATTTCTCAAATCCATTCAAAGGCACTGTTTAAGCTGCGCAGGTTTTTATCTTCTGAAATGATGAATGCATAGGAGGAGTAGCCATGAGTTTAAAAGCCGTGGAACTGCAAATTGCGATTCCAAAAACATTCGAAGCTGGAAAAATAGCGGATCAGCATCAGCAAAATGTCATTCATCAGCAAATGAATGCGAACGAAGCGCTTAAGAAGGAATTGGAGCGGAAGCAGCTGGCCGTCAATACAGCTGAAAATGCGGATGCTGTTACAGAAGAAGATGAGGGGAGCGGCAATGGAGGGAGTCAATCCTCAATGGGAGAAAAGAAAAATGGAGAGCAGGAGCGGCCGAAAGCCCACCATCCATTTAAGGGGAATTTTATTGATTATACCGGATAGGAGACACAATGGTTTCAATCATATTAGCTGTATTATTCATCAGCCAGCTGCTGAGCTTTTTCTTCATTATCCTGTTGAATAGCAAGCTGGCAAAGTTCAAAGATTTAGAACAGCGTCAGGAACGGATTACTAAGGAACTGGACGATGCCATTGGCTTATATTTAATGGAGATGAAGGAAGAGAATGACCGCTTGATTCAGGAACTGACAGCAGTAAAGCAGCCGTCTGTAGAGGAAAAACGTTTTGCTGAAGAAGAGAATGGCGATCAATTGATCGAGAACAGCGTCGCTTCTTCAGAACCAGATTTACTGCCTGAATCTAATGCGGCACAACAAAGAAAGTATGTGCCTCTTGCCTTTGCTGCTAATGCCTATAACAAGCAAAAACAGCATGATGCAAATGAAGATAAGCCGGCTGAGCAAAAACTGGAAAAGGCATTGCCAGTGAAAAAGCAAGAGGAGCAGGCTTACCTTACATCTTTTGATGAGGAAGTAGTAGAGATGTATCGGGCGGGCAAAACAATTGAAGAAATTGCGAAGAAAACGCAGAAAGGTAAAACGGAAATTGAGTTATTGCTCAAGTTCCATACTTAAAATAGTTGCACCGCCTGTGAACTGTATGGTATAGTATCTAACGGTGTTAACATTACACACGCATTTTGATGTAGTAAGTGGTGCTCGTATGCGTACGGGTTGCTTGTTACAGATGAAAAGTGCGGAGGAAAAAAACCAAACATACTAGGAGGACAAACTCATGTCAGTAATTTCAATGAAACAATTACTTGAAGCTGGTGTACATTTCGGTCACCAAACTCGCCGTTGGAACCCAAAAATGAAAAAATACATTTTTGTTGAACGTAACGGTATCTACATTATCGATTTACAAAAAACAGTTAAAAAATTAGAAGAAGCTTACGACTTCATGCGCCAAGTTGGCCAAGATGGTGGTAAAGTTCTTTTCGTTGGTACGAAAAAACAAGCTCAAGAAGCTATTAAAGAAGAAGCTGAACGTTCAGGCAACTACTACATCAACCAACGCTGGTTAGGTGGTACGTTAACTAACTTCGGTACAATCCAAAAACGTGTTGCTCGTTTAAAAGAAATCGAGCGCATGGAAGAAGATGGAACTTTCGAAGTTCTTCCTAAAAAAGAAGTTATCCAACTTAAAAAAGAACACGAACGTCTAGTAAAATTCTTAGGCGGTATCCGTGATATGACAGGTATTCCGGACGTAATGTTCGTAGTAGACCCTCGTAAAGAGCGTATTGCTGTTGCAGAAGCACGTAAATTGAACATTCCGATCGTTGGTATTGTTGATACTAACTGTGATCCAGATGAAATCGACTACGTAATTCCAGCAAACGACGATGCTATCCGTGCTGTTAAATTATTAACTGCTAAAATGGCTGATGCATTAATCGAGTCAAAACAAGGTGAATCAGAAGCTCCAGCTGTAGAAGAAGAAGTAACAGCTGAGTAATTCACTCGTACAAATGGTGATAAGTGGATGATCCCTCTTATCACCTTTTTTTAAGATTTAGAGCCCTTGCTGCTCCTAAATATATTGATTTTCAAACTCAAGGAGGAAACTCAAATGGCAATTACTGCACAATTAGTAAAAGAACTACGCGAAAAAACTGGCGCAGGTATGATGGACTGTAAAAAAGCACTAGTGGAAACTGACGGCAACCTAGAAGCTGCAATCGACTTCCTACGTGAAAAAGGTCTTTCTTCAGCTGCTAAAAAAGCGGACCGTATCGCTGCAGAAGGGACAACTTATATCCTGACTGAAGGTAATGAAGCAATCATCCTTGAAGTAAACGCTGAAACTGACTTCGTAGCGAAAAACGAAAAATTCCAAGTGTTAGTTGCTTCTTTAGCTGAGCAATTATTAGCTGCAAAACCAGAATCAGTAGAAGCTGCTTTAGAATTAGAAAAAGACGGCGTAAAAATCGTTGATCAAATTTCTACAGCTGTTGCGACAATTGGTGAAAAAATCACACTTCGTCGTTTTGAAATTAAAACAAAAACGGATGCAGATGCATTCGGTGCTTACCTGCACATGGGCGGTCGAATCGGTGTATTAGTAGCTTTAGAAGGCTCTACTGATGAAGCAGCTGCAAAAGACATTGCAATGCACATCGCTGCAATCAACCCAACTTACGTATCACGTGACGAAGTATCTGAAGAAGAAGTAGAGCGTGAGCGCAAAGTATTAACTGAACAAGCTCTAAATGAAGGCAAGCCAGAAAACATTGTTGCGAAAATGGTTGAAGGCCGTCTTGGTAAATACTTCGAAGACGTATGTCTATTAGATCAAACATTCGTTAAGAACTCTGACCAAAAAGTTCGTGACTTCGTGAAATCAACTGGCGGTAACGTAACTAGCTTCACTCGTTACGCTGTAGGTGAAGGTATCGAGAAACGTGAAGATAACTTTGCTGAAGAAGTAATGAACCAAGTAAAAGGCAACTAATTTAAATATGTTCACACATTTGTGTGATTACAAATAGGGAACACATAATGTGTTCCCTATTTTTCAAGAAATGAATGGAAAACAGCGAAATAGCAATCTATTTCCTTTTAAATAAATGAGTAACGGGGGCTTACTATGAGTGTGGCACATTATAAGCGAGTAGTAATTAAATTAAGCGGCGAAGCATTAGCAGGAGATGCAGGGTTTGGATTATCGCCGGAAATTATCAAATCTGTTGCTGAAGAAGTAAAAGAAGTTGTAGACCTTGGTGTCGAAGTTGCGGTCGTAGTAGGCGGCGGTAATATCTGGCGCGGCAAAGTAGGCAGTGAAATGGGCATGGAACGTGCTTCTGCCGACTACATGGGAATGCTTGCAACAGTAATGAATTCTTTGGCGTTACAAGATGCATTAGAGAAGCTGGACATTGAAACACGTGTACAGTCATCCATCGTCATGACACAAGTGGCAGAGCCTTATATTCGCCGTAAAGCTGTACGTCATTTAGAGAAAAAGCGCGTGGTGATTTTCGCCGCGGGGACAGGTAACCCATTCTTCTCAACAGATACGACAGCTGCATTACGTGCTGCAGAAATTAGTGCAGATGCAATTTTAATGGCGAAAAATAATGTAGACGGTGTTTACTCTGCAGATCCACGAGTAGATTCTTCTGCAATTAAGTATGACACACTCACTTATTTAGACGTTATTCAACAAGGATTACAAGTAATGGATTCAACAGCTTCAACACTATGTATGGATAATGATATTCCATTAGTTGTATTCTCCATTATGGAAAAAGGCAATATTAAACGCGCTGTTATGGGCGAAAAAATTGGAACTGTTGTTAGGAGGAATTCATAATGACGAAACAAGTATTAGATCAAGCAAAAGAAAGAATGACAAAATCATTGGCTGCATTCAGTCGTGAGCTAGCATCTATCCGTGCTGGCCGTGCTAGTGCATCCCTGCTGGACCGTATTACAGTTGATTACTATGGAGCACCAACACCAATCAATCAACTTGCTGGTGTATCTGTACCAGAAGCGCGTCTTCTTGTGATAACACCTTATGATAAAACAATTCTAGGTGAAATTGAGAAGGCCATTATGAAATCAGATATCGGTATTACACCGACAAATGATGGGAATGTCATCCGCCTTGCGATTCCTGCATTAACAGAGGACCGTCGTAAAGAGCTTGTAAAAGTAGTGAAAAAAGAAGCAGAAGAAGCAAAAGTTGCAGTACGTAACGTGCGTCGTGATGCAAACGATGATCTGAAAAAATTGGAGAAAAACGGCGAAATCACAGAAGATGATCTACGTGGTTACGGAGATGATATCCAAAAATTAACAGATGAGTACATTGCAAAAGTGGACGAGACAGCAAAAGAAAAAGAAAAAGAAATTTTATCAGTGTAACTGCATAGACTTTACTGGGTATGTAAGTACGTATCAAACAGTCTAGAACTTTTCATGGATTAAGACGTCCTAAACTCAGGGCGTCTTTTCTATCGTTAGGTGAAAAGGTTACACAAGGGGATATACATAAATACAGCGCCATTTTGATTCATGTAACATTGAAGAAAAAAGGGACACACCTAGCCGTTTTTGATATGATAGACTTGCAGTCCTAATGTGAAGCAGTTGGAGGAGTTACGATGTTTAACAAGCTATTTGGCAAAAAAACACATAAGAAGAATACGATGAATCAGCAAAAGGGCTTAGTTAATGATGAATGTATCCCTTCACATATTGCAATTATTATGGACGGGAACGGTCGTTGGGCAAAAAAACGTGCCATGCCACGTATAAAAGGGCATCATGAGGGGATGAATACCGTAAAAAAAGTGACTCGTTATGCGAGTAAGATTGGTATTCAAGTATTAACTCTTTATGCATTTTCCACAGAAAATTGGAAACGGCCAAAAACGGAAGTTGAATTTTTAATGAGCTTGCCAGGGCAATTCTTAAATTCCTTTTTACCGGAATTGATGGAATTGAATATCCGGGTTCAAATGATCGGAGATAAAGCCGTGCTGCCTGTACATACGCAAAAAGCGCTTGATGCTGCTATGGAGGCAACAAAAGACAATACGGGACTGATTTTGAACTTTGCGATGAATTATGGCAGCCGGGATGAAATAGTAAGAGCGATGAAAACAATGATGGCAGAGGTGCAGGCCGGGACGCTTACGATGGAAGATATAACTGAAGAGCGGGTAACCGATTATTTAATGACAGCAGAGCTCCCTGAACCGGATTTGTTAATTCGCACGAGTGGAGAAGTCCGCTTGAGCAATTTTATGCTTTGGCAGCTTGCCTATACGGAATTTTGGTTTACTGATACATTATGGCCTGATTTTGATGAGGCATGTCTTCAAGAGGCTGTTGATGTATATCAGAACCGGAATCGTCGGTATGGGGGGCTGAAAGGAGAAGGAACAGAGTGAAAACACGAATCATAACGGGAGTCGTAGCAGCAGCTCTTTTTATCCCGTTTGTCATATATGGAAAACTGCCGTTTACGCTGTTAGTTTATGCGCTTGCGGCAGTTGGCATATATGAAATATTACGCATGAAAAAACTGCCGATTTTCTCAGTGCCGGGCATCCTAGGCCTACTTGCCACTTTTGTTTTAATGATGCCTGATGGTTGGGAAGAGCAGATCCAGGCGTGGACAACCTATTCGAAACTAGAATTATTATTTATTGCAGCAGTATTACTGTTAGTCTACTCTGTTATAGTGAAAAATCACTTCACTTTCGATGATGCAGCATTTGTTATCTTGAGCACACTTTATGTTGGAGTAGGTTTTTATTATTTAATTGAGACGCGCGGCGCTGGTCTGGAGTACATTGTTTTTGCTCTGCTGATTGTGTGGACGACGGATTCAGGTGCCTATTTCACGGGGCGAAGCTTTGGTAAACGGAAGTTATGGCCGGACATTTCCCCGAATAAAACAGTAGAAGGATTTGTAGGGGGGATCGTAATTGCTGTAGTAGCAGCAATTATTATGCAATTTATTACGCCGTTTAATATTTCTTGGACAGGCCTCATCATTGTAGCGGTCGTCAGCTCGGTGTTTGGACAGATGGGAGATTTGGTGGAATCAGCCATCAAACGCCACTATGATGTAAAAGACTCAGGTACAATCCTACCTGGTCATGGCGGTATTTTAGACCGCTTTGATAGTCTTTTATTTGTTTTACCATTATTGAACTTACTGCATTTTGTTAGCTAATAAAGGAGTCCTCCGTAATGAAGAAAATTAGTTTGCTTGGTGCAACAGGCTCCATCGGTTTGCAGACGATTGATATTATCGCCGAAAACCGGGAAGCATTTCAGCTCGTTGCATTTTCATCAGGAAGAAATATTGAAAAAACAAGAGAAATCATTTTACAGTTGAGCCCCGAACTTGTTTCCGTACAAGAAGAGACTGATGCACATGCGTTATCCAAAGAGTTCCCGCATGTGCAATTTACATACGGAACAAAAGGCTTGGTGGAAGTTGCTACTCATCCAGATACAACGGTGCTGCTGAACGCAGTACTTGGAAGTGTCGGTTTGGAATCTACTTTAGCAGCGATTCGTATGGGCAAAACTCTCGCAATTGCAAACAAGGAGACGCTTGTAACAGCCGGTCACCTTGTCATGACAGAGGCAAAGAAGTATGACGTACCTATTCTACCAGTGGATAGCGAGCATTCGGCTCTTTACCAATCAATGAATGGAGAAAATCCAAAAGCAATTGAACGCTTAATTCTTACGGCTTCAGGCGGTTCTTTCCGTGACCGGACACGGTCGGAGTTAGAAGGGGTGACAGTGAAGGATGCACTCAATCACCCAAACTGGGCGATGGGCGCGAAAATTACAATTGACTCGGCGACAATGATGAACAAAGGTCTAGAAGTTATTGAAGCGCATGTATTATTCGATATGCCATATGACCGCATCGATGTACTTTTACACCGGGAAAGCATTATTCACTCGATGGTTGAATATCATGATACAAGTGTTATGGCACAGCTGGGTACTCCGGACATGCGTGTGCCAATCCAATATGCGTTGACTTTCCCTGACCGAATTCCGCTCATTGGAGGAAAGCGATTGAATTTAGCTGAAATTGGTAAGCTGCATTTCGAGGAAGCCGATTTTGACCGCTATCGTGCACTGAAGCTTGCATATGATGCTGGGCGTGCAGGTGGGACGATGCTGACAGCGATGAATGCGGCAAATGAGGCGGCCGTTGCGCTATTTCTTCAGGAAAAAATAACATTCTTACAAATTGAAGAGTGTATTGAACGTATAATGGATACACATGAAAATATTCTGCTGCCGGATTTGGAAACGATTTTACATGTGGATAGCGAGACGAGAAAAAGCGTACAGAACATGGTAAAATAAAATCGTACAGGAATTTGCTCGTGAAGGTGGGAAAGTATGCAAACAATCATTGCATTTATAATCATTTTTGGCTCGCTCGTATTCTTTCATGAGCTGGGGCACTTTATTTTCGCAAAGCGTGCGGGTATTATGGTTCGCGAATTTGCAATCGGGATGGGGCCGAAAATCTTCAGTATGACGAAGGGCGATACACTCTATACAATCCGCTTACTTCCAATAGGAGGGTATGTACGGATGGCGGGCGAAGATTTTGATTCGGTCGAGCTTCAGCCAGGATATCGTGTAGCGCTTGTCACAAACGAAGACAATGTTGTTGAAAAAATCATTTTAAATCAGAACAACCATCACCCGAATGTGGTGTTTTTAGAGGTAGAGCGTGCAGATTTGAATAAGGAGCTATGGATCGAAGGGTATGACGAGGATGATGAGAGTGATGAACAGCGTCTAATTCGTTATCAAGTATCGCGGACAGCTGTAATAGTGGAAAATGGCAAGGAAACAATTATTGCCCCATACGATCGACAATTTGATTCAAAAACAGTGGGTCAGCGTGCAATGGCGATCTTTGCGGGTCCGTTATTTAACTTTATCCTAGCGTTTTTCATTTTTATCCTTATCGGCTTATTCCAAGGGGTTCCTACGTATGAGCCGGTTATTACACAAATAACAGATGATGGTCCTGCGAGAGCAGCTGGAATGCAGGACGGTGACTATGTGAAATCAATCAATGGCACACAAATTACTACATGGCAGGAATTGTCCGAGACAATTAGCCGTAATCCAGGAAACCGCCTTGAGTTTGTAGTAGAACGAGAAGGACAAGCCGTACCGTTAGCGATTACACCGAAAACGGTTGAGTCAGAAGAAGGCAAGGTCGGTCAAATCGGTGTCCTTTATGAAACTCCGTATGAGAAAGCACCGCTCCAAGCTATTCCTAACGCTGCTGAAAATACCTATACGTGGACAGTACAGATTGTAAAAATGCTTGGAAAGCTTGTGACAGGTCAGTTCTCCATTGATGACTTATCTGGACCAGTAGGGATCTACAAGTCTACGGAGGAAGTAGCGAAATTCGGCATTTACAGTCTGATGCACTGGGCAGCAGTCCTGAGCATTAACCTTGGGATCATGAATCTCCTTCCTCTGCCAGCATTAGATGGCGGACGCCTTCTGTTCTTCGGTTTTGAAGCAGTACGCGGCCGACCAATGAATCGTGAAAAAGAAGGGCTTGTACACTTTGTAGGCATCGTTCTTTTAATGATCTTGATGGTTGTGGTAACATGGAACGATATTCAACGATTCTTCTTCTAATTAATTTTTAAATGAATGTAGAGGGTTTCGGGCTCTTTGTCCGAGGTCCTTTTCTTCTGGCTTTGGGCGCTCTTGTGTTAATAACAGTAGCGTCCAAAGCTAAATTTGATTATGCTTAAGTTATAAAACATAAAAGGTGGAACAACTTTATGAAACAAAGTCTAACTTTCATACCAACACTTCGTGAAGTGCCGGCTGATGCGGAAGTGAAATCACATCAATTGCTTCTTCGTGCAGGATTTATTCGTCAGAATGCATCCGGTATTTATTCATACTTACCACTGGCGCGTAAAGTGCTGGCAAAAATTGAACAAGTAATCCGCGAAGAATTAGAAGCAGTAAACGCACAGGAGTTACTAATGCCAGCAATGCAGTCGGCAGAGCTTTGGCAAGAGTCAGGCCGTTGGGAAAAATACGGTCCGGAATTAATGCGCTTTAAAGATCGTCATAACCGTGACTTTGCTCTAGGACCAACACATGAAGAAGTAGTTACGACACTAGTTCGTGACGAAATTAAATCATATAAAAAATTACCATTAACGCTTTATCAAATTCAAACAAAGTTCCGTGATGAAAAACGCCCACGATTCGGCTTACTTCGCGGCCGTGAATTTATTATGAAGGATGCTTATTCATTCCATGCAACACGTGAGAGCCTGGATGCTACATATGAAGATATGTATCGTGCGTATTCAAATATTTTTACACGTCTTGGTTTGAACTTCCGTGCAGTAATCGCGGATGCAGGTTCTATTGGTGGTAAAGGAACGCATGAATTCATGGTTCTTTCTGAAATTGGTGAAGATACAATCGCTTACTCGGATTCTTCTGATTATGCAGCAAATATTGAAATGGCAGAAGTAGTAGTAGATTATAAAGCGAGTGATGCTGCCATGAAGGAATTAGAAAAAGTAGCAACACCAGAGGTAAAAACAATCGAAGAAGTGTCAAACTTCTTAGAAACATCTGCTGACAACTGCATCAAATCCCTTGTCTTCAAAATTGATGAGGAATTAGTTGTTGTACTGGCACGTGGAGACCATGAAATCAATGATATTAAATTGAAAAATGCTCTAGGTGCAGATTCTGTTGAATTAGCAGAAGAGGCAGAGATTAAAGAATTACTTGGCTGCACAATCGGGTCAATTGGGCCTGTGAAGTTGCCGGTAAACGTAAAAGTTATAGCAGACAATGCAATTAAATCAATCCGTAATGGTGTGGCAGGAGCAAATGAAGACGGCTTCCACTTCGTGAATGTAAATCCTGAACGCGATTTTGCGATTAATTCTTATGAAGATATTCGCTTCATTCAAGAGGGTGATCCATCGCCGGATGGACAAGGAATCATCAAGTTTGCAGAAGGTATCGAAGTAGGTCATATCTTCAAGCTAGGTACGACGTATTCTGCAAAAATGAATGCAACGTTCTTGGATGAAAACGGCAAAGCACAGCCATTTATTATGGGTTGCTACGGAATTGGGGTCTCTCGTATCCTGGCAGCCGTTGCAGAACACTTCCAAGATGAAAAAGGATTCGTATGGCCGAAGCAATTGGCCCCGTATGATGTACACCTAGTACCGGTTAATACAAAGGACGAAGCGCAAGTACAACTTGCCGATGAGTTATACGGCTTATTGAAATCGTTCCGTTACGCTGTCCTATATGATGACCGTGCTGAGCGTGCAGGTGTAAAATTTGCTGATGCCGATTTAATCGGGCTGCCAGTACGCATAACGGTAGGCAAGAAAGCAGCAGAAGGCTTAGTCGAAGTGAAATTCCGTCACTCAGGCGAAACGTTCGAATGGGCAAAAGAAGAAGTCTTCGATCGACTGAACGAATTCTTCAGCATGAACTAATAGAAAGAAAAAAAGGGGGAAGCATGCGATGTGTGCTTTCCTTTCTTTTTCAAAATAAGGAGGGGGAAATTGTGACCCAAGAGGCTAAAGAGCGCTTTCAATTGCTGCTCCAACAGCTTGAACTGACAGATGATGTGTATATGTCGTTTTTTGAAGGTGGGGAACTATCCCGAATGACCGTTCATAAGAAAAGACGAGTATGGCAGTTTGGCATTATAGTCGAACAAATTCTTCCGTACCAAGTTTATCAATTGATGCAGCTCAGAATGGCGGAGAAGTTTGCTCATATTGCTCAAGCTTCATTATCAGTAGAGGCTCGCACACCACAAGTGACAGAACAGCTTGTACATGATTACTGGCTGGCTGTTATTGATGCAATCGATGATATGTCACCGCCGCTGCGCAATCAGCTTGTAAAGCAGATTCCAATATGGACGGGTAATAAAATTGTTGCAAATGTCGAGCATGATATCCAGCACATGCAATTGAAGGCCAAATATGCAGAACGTATTACCCAAGAATATCAAGCATTAGGTTTTCCGCAAATGCCAATCGATTTTCAGCTGGTAGATCCAAGCGAAGAAATGCTTGCCATGCAAAAAGCATTTTATGAGCAGCGCAGACAGGAAGAGGAACGGTTCTCGCAGCAGGCGCTTGAAGACTTCAAACGTCGTGAAAAAGAGAAGGCTGAAAATCCAGCAGGTGTGCTTCAGGATCGTCCTTTCCAATTAGGCGGGGCAATTAAAAATCCAGAAGTGGCTGAGATTCGTTCAATTGTGGAAGAAGAAGGCTCCATCATTCTTGAAGGCTTTGTATTTGCAAGCGAAATTAAAATTTTGAAAAGCGGCCGGGCACTACTAGAGTTTAAAATGACAGACTACACGGATTCTATGCTCATCAAAATGTTCTCACGCGGAGACGATGATGTAGCGATGATGGAACAATTGAAAAAAGGCATGTGGGTACGTGTACGCGGCTCTATTCAGTTCGATTCATTCGCCCGAGATATGGTTATGATGGCACGCGATATTAATGAAATTAAAAAAGAGTCACGGAAAGATCTAGCTCCTGAAGGCCAAAAACGAGTAGAATTGCACATGCATAGCCCAATGAGCCAGATGGATGCTGTGACACCAATTGATAAGCTGATTGGACAGGCAGCAAAGTGGGGGCATCCTGCTGTTGCTATTACGGATCATGCAGTCGTTCAGGCATTCCCGGATGCGTATGCAGCGGGGAAAAAGAACGGCATTAAGGTCATTTATGGGATGGAAGCAAATCTAGTGGACGATGGGGCACCAATTGCTTATGCCGAGCAGCATATTGCCCTTGAAGATGCAACCTATGTTGTATTCGACGTGGAAACAACTGGTTTCTCCAATGTTTATGATACGATTATCGAGCTTGCAGCCGTCAAAATTCAAAACGGCCAAATAGTAGACAGGTTCGAGCGTTTTGCAAATCCACATCGAAAATTAACAGCAAAAATTATTGAACTTACTCATATTACAGATGATATGCTCGTCGGCCAGCCTGATATTGAGCAGGTCATTACCGAATTTCATGATTTTATCGGTGACGCCATTGTCGTTGCCCACAACGCTTCCTTTGACCTTGGCTTCTTATATGTAGCGTATAAGAAGGCAGGCATTGAGGGCGTAGAGCATCCGGCTATTGATACAGTTGAACTGTCGCGTCTTGTGAACCCGGGGCAGAAGGCTCATAATCTGAAAGCATTGACGAAAAAATACAATATTGAACTTTCACAGCATCACCGTGCAATCTATGATACAGAGGCTACAGGTGAGCTGCTGCTTCATCTTATGAAGCAGGCGACCGAGCTGGGTATTGCTTATCATGATGAATTCAATGGCCATGTAGGCGGCGCGGATGGATATAAGCAGGCACGTCCAAGCCACTGTACAATTTTAGCGGTAGATAACGACGGATTGAAAAATTTATTCAAGCTCGTCTCTATTGCTCATACGCAGACATATTACCGCGTGCCCCGCATTCGTCGTTCTGATTTGAAGAAACTTCGCCAAGGATTAATTGTCGGTTCAGGCTGTTCAAATGGTGAACTATTTGAAGTGATGATGAACAAGACACCGGAAGAAGCTGAAAAGGTGGCACGCTTCTATGATTACATTGAAGTGCATCCAAAACCGGTATATTCACCATTAATTGATAGAGGCGTCGTGCATGACGAATGGAATCTTGAAGATATTATCCGCCGCCTTGTAAAGCTTGGGAAGAAGCTCGATATACCAGTTTGTGCAACAGGGAATGTGCATTATTTAGACGAGACAGACCATAAGTTCAGACAAATATTGATTGGTTCAATGGGCGGAGCGAATCCGCTCAATCGAAGCCCGCTTCCAAAAGTACATTTCCGAACAACTGATGAAATGCTGCAGGAATTTGAATTTTTAGGTCCGGAGCTTGCGAAAGAAATCGTTGTAACGAATACACAGAAGGTCGCGGATATGATTGGTGATGTCAAACCGATTAAAGATGATCTTTATACACCGAAAATTGAAGGCTCTGATGATGAAGTAACGAACCTTACGTATGAAATGGCACACCGTATTTATGGCGAGGAACTTCCGGAAATTGTACAGGCACGGATTGAAAAAGAGCTAAAGTCTATTCTGGGACATGGATTCGGTGTAATCTATCTGATTTCCGCCAAACTTGTAAAAAAATCATTGGCAGATGGTTATCTAGTGGGTTCCCGTGGTTCGGTTGGTTCCTCTCTTGTCGCGACATTTATGGAAATTACCGAGGTGAATCCATTACCGCCGCATTATGTCTGTCCAAGTTGTAAGCATTCGGAATTCATTGCAGACGGATCGGTCGCATCGGGCTATGACTTGCCGAACAAAGATTGTGAAAAATGCGGGACTCCTTATAAAAAAGATGGTCAGGACATCCCGTTTGAAACATTCTTAGGGTTTAAAGGAGATAAAGTACCGGATATTGATTTGAACTTCTCTGGTGAATATCAGCCGCAAGCCCATAATTATACGAAAGTATTATTCGGGGAAGACTATGTATATCGTGCCGGAACAATCGGTACGGTTGCAGAAAAGACGGCTTATGGTTATGTAAAAGGGTATGCCAACGACAATAACTTGTCATTCCGCAATGCGGAAGTAGATCGTCTCGTTCAAGGCTGTACAGGGGTAAAGCGTACAACTGGCCAGCATCCAGGGGGGATTATCGTAGTGCCTGATTATATGGACATCTACGACTTCTCGCCAGTGCAATATCCGGCCGATGCTCAGGATGCAGAGTGGAAAACAACACACTTTGACTTCCACTCAATCCACGATAATATTTTAAAACTTGATATTCTTGGACACGATGATCCGACCGTGATTCGTATGCTGCAGGATTTATCGGGTATTGATCCAAAAACAATCCCGACTGATGATCCTGAAGTCATGAAAATCTTTTCGACAACAGAGTCACTTGGCGTAACTGAAGAGCAGATTGGTACAAAAACAGGAACGCTGGGAATTCCTGAATTTGGTACCAAGTTCGTTCGTCAAATGCTTGAAAGTACAAAACCGACAACGTTTAGTGAACTTGTACAGATCTCTGGTTTATCCCATGGTACCGATGTATGGCTCGGCAATGCACAAGAGCTTATCCAAAACGGTACATGTGTGCTGTCAGAGGTAATCGGTTGTCGGGATGACATTATGGTTTATCTGATTTATCAAGGACTTGAGCCGTCGTTCGCCTTTAAAATTATGGAATCTGTCCGTAAAGGAAAAGGGCTTACAGAAGATATGGAAGCAGAGATGCGCGATAAAAAAGTACCGGAATGGTATATCGATTCTTGTAAAAAGATCAAATACATGTTCCCGAAAGCCCATGCTGCAGCCTATGTATTAATGGCGGTGCGTATTGCCTGGTTTAAAGTACATTATCCAATTCTTTACTACGCAGCTTACTTTACGGTTCGTGCAGATGATTTTGATTTGATTGCAATGACACAAGGTTCAGCGATGATCCGCCAAAAAATCGATGAAATTGCTATTAAAGGGCTTGATGCTTCTACGAAAGAGAAAAACTTAATGACAGTCCTTGAGATTGCGCTTGAAATGTGTGAGCGCGGCATGAGCTTGCAAAAGGTTGATTTGTATCGTTCGCAGGCAAGTGAGTTTATTATCGAAGGCAACACACTCATCCCTCCATTCGATGCCATTCCTGGTCTAGGTACAAACGTAGCCAAACAAATTGTTGCCGCTCGCGAACAAGGAGAGTTCTTATCGAAGGAAGACCTACAGCGCCGGGGCCGTGTATCGAAGACATTGATCGATTATATGGATCAGCTTGGCTGTCTGGATGGAATGCCGGATGCCAATCAATTATCGCTATTCTAAGCAAGATAATCTGGTATCAATTATGTCTCAGCATAATAGGAGCCTCAGTCAGTCGGTACAGGGATTTCGTCCTTTTTTATTTGGACAGCAGGAGACCAATTGAAGAGACTGACATATCCTTATTCCTTTCATCATTTTTAAAGATAGAAGACGTGTGCCGAAAGAAGTTAAAATATGTTCATTTGCATTATGAAATAAGGTATGCTATCCTAAATGTAATAATTTGTTGATAGGTACACAGCAAAAGAGTGGGTTTCTCCCGCTCTTTTCTGTTGTCTGAGCCTGGATGCAGATTTCCGATGACAAACAACAGCTGTTGAGACCCGAATTTCACCACTTGATGGTGGAATTTGTGTTTTAGTAGAGGACAAATTTTGCGTTGTTCTCTACATAAGCAAGGACATCATCTCGCTCTATTTGGGGCGAGATGTGTCTTTCTAATTACGAGAAAAATGGTGGCGTAAGGAGGATATAATGAGCAAGGTTACGTCAATGATCGAAGAATTGGTAACGCCCATTACAACAGAGTTAAACTTGGAGCTTGTGGATATCGAGTTCGTAAAGGAAGGCCGCAACTGGTTTCTTCGTGTGTATGTCGATACACCGGAAGGCGGAATTGACATCGACCAATGTGCACAAGTGAGCGAACGGTTGAGTCTCATATTGGATGAAAAAGACCCGATTGAGCAAAACTACTATTTGGAAGTATCGTCACCTGGAGCAGAGCGCCCGATTAAAAAAGAGACGGATTTTGAAAAAGCGGTAGGCAAGTACATCTACGTAAAAACGTATGAGCCAGTCAAAGATATGAAAGAATTCCAAGGATACTTAACCGCATATAATGAGGAAGGCTTATCCATGGAAGTCCGCATTAAAACACGCAAAGTAAATGTACAAATCGAAAAAGAAAAAGTCGCACAGGCGAGATATGCCATTGACTTTTCAGATAAGCAAATTTAGGAGTGAAAACAAAAATGAATAGTGATTTACTAGATGCTTTAACGGCACTGGAGCAGCAAAAGGGCATTTCGAGAGAAGTATTGATCGAAGCGATTGAGGCGGCGTTGGTAACTGCGTATAAACGCAACTTCAACCAGGCACAAAATGTGCGCGTCGACTTGAATTTAGATACAGGTTCTATGATTGTTTATTCTCGTAAAAATGTTGTGGAAGAAGTAGAAGACGATCGTCTGGAGATTTCTTTGGAAGATGCGAAAGCAATCAACCCTGCTTATGAAGTAGATGATGTTGTGGAGCAGGAAGTAACGCCTCGCAACTTCGGCCGTATTGCAGCTCAAACTGCTAAGCAGGTTGTTACGCAGCGTGTTCGTGAAGCAGAGCGTGGCCGTATCTATGAGGAATATGTAGATTCAGTTGATGATATCGTTGTTGGTACAATCGAGCGTCAAGATCAACGAAATATCTACTTGTCACTTGGAAAGGTCGAAGCCGCGTTACCATTAAATGAACAAATTCAAGGGGAACAATATAAACCGCAGGAACATATCCGCGTCTACATCACGAAAGTGGAACGTACAACGAAAGGTCCTCAAATTATCGTTTCCCGTACACATCCTGGCCTATTACGTCGCTTATTTGAAAAAGAGGTACCGGAAATTTTTGACGGTACGGTGGAAATTAAGTCAATTGCCCGTGAAGCCGGTGACCGTTCAAAAATCTCGGTTTATGCGCATAATGAAGAAGTAGACCCAGTCGGTTCATGCGTTGGAGCAAAAGGTGCACGTGTACAAACAATTGTTAACGAGCTGAACGGTGAGAAAATTGATATCGTTGAATGGTCTGAAGATCCGATCGTTTTTGTAGCGAATGCTTTAAGTCCGTCCAAAGTATTGGATGTACAGGTAAATGAAGAGGAAAAATCAACGACAGTTGTTGTACCGGATTATCAGCTATCACTTGCAATCGGTAAACGTGGTCAAAATGCCCGCCTTGCTGCAAAATTGACAGGGTGGAAAATTGATATTAAAAGTGAAACAGATGCCCGTGAATTAGGCATTTATCCTAGCGAAACAAGCACGTTCGTTCCACAAATGGATGATGAAGATATCGAGTACGATTTGTACGCCGACGACGAAGAATAATCGGGTAAACAGTTTTTTGTGCCTGTCCAGGTGTCTTGAATAAATGGAGCCCTTTTTCTTTTGAGCCAGGGTATCACAAGGTTTCCGGCGCTAAAAACTGGAAGGCATATTGTACATTGTTACTGTAGAGAGGTGAATTCTGATGTCGACAAATAAGAAGATTCCATTACGCAAATGTGTAGCCACAGGAGAAATGCTTCCTAAAAAGGCAATGATCCGTGTCGTCCGCTCGAAGGAAGGCGAAGTGTCTGTCGATCCTACGGGAAAGAAATCTGGTCGTGGTGCCTACGTATCTAAATCAGAGGAAGCAGTTGAATTAGCGCGTAAGAAACATATTTTAGAACGTCAATTAGAGGCTAACATTCCAGATGAGGTATATGAAGAATTACTCCACCTGATTCGCAGGGAGTCGATTCTATGACCAATCAAGCTGTACTGCAATTGCTGGGATTGGCAGCAAGAGCACGTAAAGTGGTATCTGGAGAAGAGCTAGTCATAAAAGAAATTCGTCATGGCAATGCAAAAATTGTGTTGCTTGCATCCGATGCTTCAGCGAATACTAGCAAAAAATTGACAGATAAATGTAAGTATTACAACGTTGAGTTGCATGTACTCGGGAGTCGGTATGATCTCGGACATGCCACAGGGAAAGAAGCCCGTGTCACGCTAGCTATTACAGACAGTGGGTTTGCGAAGAAAATGTCTAGTCTACTCAACGAAAAATAATCGGGGGTGAGCAGATGAGCAAAGTTAGAGTTCATGAATATGCGAAAAAGGTAAATAAAACGAGTAAAGAAGTAATTGAACAGTTAGGAAAGCTGAACACGCCAGTGAAAAATCATATGGCTGTACTAGAGGCTGATACTGTTTCAAAACTTGATTCTGTCTTTAAGCAGAAAGCAGAACCGAAAGCAGCAACTCCTTCTAAAGCGCCTGCAAATGCACAAGCAAAAGAGCAGGGCAGAAAGCAAGAAACGCGTCCACAAGCGTCGAACCAACAACGAAAAGCAGGTAATGCTTCTCAAGCAAATCAACCATCGTCTTCGGGCGAAAAAAAGAATAAAGGTAGCCAAAATAGAAATATGACACAAAACAACAATAATAACCGCCCAGGCGGAAACAATAATAATAACAACCGTAACAACAATAATAAAGGTGGCCAGCAACGCCGCAAGCCAGGAATTCATGGCGGAAAGCGCCGTACGCATAAGCCGCAGCAGCCGGTGCAAATGGTTCAAAAACCATTACCAGAAAAAATTACATTCTATGAAAGCTTATCCGTTGCAGAGCTTGCAAAAAAACTTCACCGGGAGCCTTCAGAAATTATCAAAAAACTATTCATGCTTGGTGTAATGGCAACAATTAACCAAGAGTTGGATAAAGATGCAATCGAGTTAATTTGTGCGGATTACGGGGTAGAAGTAGAAGAAGAAGTACGTGTGGATATTACAGATTTAGAAACACACTTCGAACAAGCTGAAGTAAATGAAAACGAGCTGGAAGAGCGTCCACCGGTTGTCACAATCATGGGACACGTTGACCATGGTAAAACAACGCTTCTTGACTCAATTCGTAACACAAAGGTAACGGCTGGAGAAGCAGGCGGTATTACACAGCATATTGGGGCCTACCAAGTAGAAGTAAATGGGAAAAAGATTTCCTTCCTTGATACACCAGGGCATGCTGCGTTTACAACAATGCGTGCGCGCGGTGCGAAAGTAACGGACATGGCGATTATCGTCGTAGCTGCAGATGACGGTGTGATGCCTCAAACTGTAGAAGCGATCAACCACGCGAAAGCAGCCGAAGTACCAATTATCGTAGCAGTTAACAAAATGGATAAACCATCTGCTAACCCAGATCGTGTGATGCAGGAATTGACAGAACATGCTCTTGTTCCTGAAGACTGGGGCGGCGATACAATTTTCGTACCGATTTCAGCATTGAAAGGTGAAGGAATCGAACAGCTTCTAGAAATGATTTTATTAGTTTCGGAAGTAGCTGAACTAAAAGCAAATCCTAACCGTGCTGCGCTTGGTACAGTAATCGAAGCTCAGTTGGATAAAGGCCGCGGTTCTGTGGCAACCTTATTAGTACAGGATGGGACATTACGTGTTGGAGATCCAATCGTAGTAGGTCATGCTTACGGACGTGTCCGTGCAATGGTAAATGATATCGGTCGCCGTGTAAAAGAGGCAGGTCCTTCAACGCCGGTTGAAATTACAGGTCTTAATGATGTGCCACAAGCTGGAGATCGCTTCGTTGTATTTGAAGACGAGAAGACAGCGCGTTCTGTAGGTGAATCTCGTGCTATGACAGCTATTCAAGCGCAGCGTTCTGAAAAGCAGCGTGTAACGCTTGATAACCTATTTGAGCAAATGAGCCAAGGTGATGTAAAAGAATTGAACCTGATCGTAAAAGCTGATGTACAAGGTACAGTAGAAGCGATGGCTGCATCTTTAATGAAAATTGATGTAGAAGGTGTAAATGTAAAAATCATCCATACAGGCGCAGGTGCAATTACAGAATCTGATATTTCTCTTGCTGCTGCTTCAAATGCGATTGTAATTGGTTTCAACGTTCGTCCAGATACAAACGCAAAACGTGCTGCCGAAGAGGAAGGCGTAGATATTCGTCTGCACCGTATCATTTACAAAGTAATTGAAGAAATCGAAGCGGCGATGAAAGGTATGCTTGATCCTGAGTATGAAGAAAAAATCATCGGCCAGGCAGAAGTTCGTCAAACAATCAAAGTATCCAAAGTGGGTACGATTGCCGGTTCTTATGTAACAGAAGGAAAAATGCAGCGTGATGCAGGCGTTCGTATTATCCGTGAAGGTATTGTCGTGTTCGAAGGCGAACTTGATTCTTTAAAACGCTTCAAAGATGATGCAAAAGAAGTCGCAAAAGGCTACGAATGTGGTATTACAATCAAAAATTACAACGACATTAAAGAAGGCGATGTTATTGAAGCCTTCGTAATGGAAGAAATTAAACGCGCATAATGATCGTATATGCGGAAATTGAATTCATCATTCAAACTGCCCATTCGTTAAAAGAAAAGCGCGCCGTTTTACAGCGGATGATCACACGCACAAAGCAGAAGTTTAATGTTTCCGTTGCGGAAATTGACCACCAGGATGTGTGGCAGCGTACACGTTTAGCAGTCGTAACTGTCTCTTCTTCAAAAGAGGCGGCCGACCGTGAAATGAACCATGCAATACACTACCTGCAGTCAAATCCGGAATGGGAAATGCTTGATATATGGCGTGAATATTTATAACAGCAGCTTTACCATGTAGGTGGAAAAAGCGATATCGAATGTTTAAACAAAAGGTGGTGACATGTATGTCTCTACGTTCTAACCGAGTAGCTGAACAAATGAAGAAAGAAATCGGCGAAATTATCACTCGTAAAATCAAAGACCCTCGCGTAGGCTTTGTTACCGTAACAGATGTAGATGTAACAGGCGACTTACAGCAGGCGACGGTGTATATCACATCTTTAGGCAGTGAACGTGAGCGTGCAGAAACGTTGAAAGCATTGGAAAAAGCTTCAGGCTTTATCCGATCAGAAGTCGGTTCTCGCATTCGCTTACGCCGCACACCAGAAATTTCCTTTGAATTCGACTCTTCAGTGGAATATGGAAATAAAATTGATGAACTGCTTCGTTCTTTACATGAAGACAAATAAGAAAAAACCCGCCGCAATTTGCTGCGGGTTTTCTTATAGTGGAAAACAATATTAACAAACGGACATTTTTTATCAGATTGGTACAGAGAATGTCTTTCTAACTAAAAAGGAGCAATTTAATGAACGGCATTTTACCATTATGGAAAGAACGCGGTATGACCAGCCATGACTGTGTATTCAAACTGCGAAAAATCTTAAAAACAAAAAAAGTCGGCCATACAGGCACGCTTGATCCAGGAGTGGAAGGCGTTCTGCCGATCTGCATCGGCCAGGCAACACGCATCGCTGAATATTTAACGGATGCCGGGAAAACCTATGAAGCCGTTATCTCTATTGGAAGAACGACGACAACAGAGGACGCAGAAGGAGACACAGTAGAGCAGGATACAACATATAAATCGCTCTCACGCAAGGAGATTCTTGCTGCACTTGCTGCATTAACAGGAGAAATTGAACAGACTCCACCAATGTTCTCTGCTGTGAAAGTGAATGGTAAAAAGCTCTATGAATATGCCCGCGCTGGTCAAACAGTAGAACGGCCTACACGGAAGGTAAATATCTATGAGCTCGAGCTGCTAAGCGACGGAGAAATGTTCGAAGGAGAAGAAGTAACATTCTCTATCCGCATCAAATGCAGCAAAGGGACATATATTCGTACGCTTGCTGTCCAGATTGGTGAAGTGTTGGGCTACCCGGCACATATGTATGAGCTTGTACGCACTTCATCTGGAACCTTTACAAAAGAACATTGTTTAACGCTGGAACAAGTAGCAGAAAAAATGGAAACACAAGACACAAGCTTCATTCTCCCAGTTGAATATGCACTTAGTGATTATCCATATGTGGAAATTGATGATACAAACCGCAAGCAAATTTTTAATGGACAAGTCCTGCCGGTTCATCCATTATTAGAAGTAAATGATAAATTAGTGTTTGGGGTGGAAGGGAAGGCGTTCGCGGTTTATATCAAGCATCCAACAAAGCATGGACAGATGAAACCTGATAAAATGTTCCCTGAAATCGAGTAGGAGGCGCAGTTATGGACGTAATTCATTTAAAATACCCGCATCAGCTGGGATCGACGGAAGGACCATATTCTCTAGCACTTGGTTTTTTTGATGGAGTGCATAGAGGGCATCAAGCTGTCATCAAATCAGCGATTGCAACGGCAAAAGAAAAGGGCTATAAGAGCGCGGTTATGACATTCGATCCGCACCCATCTATCGTGCTTGGCGGACGTAATGAAAAGGTGTTTTATATTACACCGCTTCAGCAAAAACTAGATACACTGGCTACGTTGGATATAGATACGGTGTTTGTCGTGAACTTCACATCTGATTTTGCAAAGCTTTCACCAGAAGCCTTTGTCAAACACTTCATTCGTGATTTGAATGTCAAGCATGTGACAGCTGGCTTTGATTATTCCTTTGGTGCATTCGGCAAAGGTGATATGGAGCTGATGCGTCAGCTGGGCGCAGAATCGTTTGGAGTGACAGTTGTCGACAAGTATACAGATGTTTCCGAGAAGATTAGTTCAACACGCATTCGTAAAGCATTGAAAGATGGAGATATGGAAGAAGCGCGCATGCTGCTCGGACGTGCTTTTGAGGTGCCGGGCATTGTAGTGCACGGCGATAAGCGTGGGCGGACACTTGGATTCCCAACTGCGAATGTACAGCATATGGAAGGCTGCTTCATTCCGGCCACAGGAGTCTATGCTGTCAAAATTCTTGTGCAGAACGAGTGGTTTGACGGCGTGTGCAATGTTGGCTATAAACCGACATTCAATAACCCAGATCATAAACAGCTATCCATTGAAGTACATATCTTCAACTTTAATAAAAACATTTACGGCGAGGAAGTAATCGTCGGCTGGTACCATCGGATCAGAAGTGAGAAGAAGTTCAATGGAATTGATGAGCTGATAGCGCAGATCGAAAAAGATAAGCAGGCTGCAATCGAATATTTAAACGACCACGCTTAATAGTTGCTTGTCTATACAAAATATGTTACGATTTATCAGTACAAAAACCGTACGAACCTTAGCCCGGCTTTCCGTTACTCCAACGATAGCTTAGCTAATGGGGATATTTTTTACTATTTAGGAGGTCCATTCACATGGCAATCACAAAAGAACGCAAAAACGAAATCATTGCTGAGTACCGCACACACGAAAGCGACACTGGTTCACCAGAAGTACAAATCGCTGTATTAACTGCTGAAATCAACGCTTTAAACGCTCACTTAGCAACTCACAAAAAAGACTTCCACTCACAACGTGGTCTTCTTAAAATGGTAGGTCGTCGTCGTCACTTACTTAAATACCTACGTAACACAGACGTACAACGTTACCGTGAACTAATCAACAAACTTGGATTACGTCGCTAATCTATTCGAAAGGCTGAGCGCGTTCATTTAGCTCCTGCACACAAACTGTTTGGATCAGGCGTGGCGGAGAGCGGGCGCGTAAAGCTAGACATGACAAAAAGCGGGATTTTTCCCGCTTTTTCTTTATGTATTTAGCGTGGCAATCATCTCCTAAATTGGCATTCCGAAAATTCACGTAATTTATTGAAAATATTTAGCATAGAAAACGCTTTTTTGATACACTAACTATGGTACATAATAAAAGTAACGTAGTGTGTCTCAATGTAGAAAGGGGTTCATTAGATGAACGACAAAAAAG
The DNA here is from genome assembly GCA_031181585.1 of Lysinibacillus sp. Classification (GTDB taxonomy): domain Bacteria; phylum Bacillota; class Bacilli; order Bacillales_A; family Planococcaceae; genus Lysinibacillus_B. Next base: position 21,205 of record JAPSKP010000002.1, on the reverse strand, counting down.
TCTATTCTTACGAATGGGCTGGCCGTCCTTTAGTAATTGAAGTAGGACAGTTAGCAAAACAAGCAAACGGCGCAGCAATGGTGCGTTATGGAGAAACGGCGGTACTAGCGACTGCAACAATGTCAAAATCTCCAAAGCCTTTAGATTTCTTCCCGTTAACAGTAAACTATGAAGAACGATTATATGCAGCAGGTAAAATCCCTGGAGGCTTTATTAAACGTGAAGGCCGACCATCAGAGCAAGCAGTATTAACAAGCCGTCTGATTGACCGCCCAATCCGCCCTATGTTCCCTGATGGCTTCCGTAATGAAGTACAAGTCATTTCTATGGTTATGTCTAATGACCAGGACTGCCCTTCAGATATGGCCGCAATGTTTGGGTCATCTCTTGCTTTAGCAATTTCAGATATTCCATTCGATGGACCGATTGCAGGTGTACATGTTGGCTACATCAATGGTGAGTTTGTTGTCAATCCGACAGTGGACCAAGCTGGGGAAAGCACAATTCATTTAACGGTAGCGGGTAACAAAGATGCCATCAACATGGTAGAAGCAGGCGCATTGGAAGTGCCGGAAGAAACTATGCTTGAAGCAATTATGTTTGGGCATGAGGAAATTAAAAAATTAATTGCACTGCAAGAGCAAATTGTTGCAGAAGTAGGAAAAGAAAAGCGTCCAGTAGATCTTTATGAGCTTGATGCAGAGCTTACAACAGCAATTAAAGCGACTAGCGAAGCTGAAATGAACGAAGCGATTCAGACGGTCGACAAACAAGAACGTGAAGAAAACATTACAGCGGTAAAAACACGTGTAATTGAAACATATGAAGCTGAAGAAGCTGATGAAGAGACATTAAAGCAAGTAAAAGCGATTTTAGATAAAATGGTGAAAGACGAAGTACGTCGTCTCATTACTGAAGATAAAGTACGCCCAGATGGCCGTAAACAAGATGAGATTCGTCCATTATCTTCAGAAGTTGGAATTCTTCCGCGTACACATGGTTCTGGCCTATTCACACGTGGTCAAACACAGGCTCTTTCGATTTGTACATTAGGCGCACTAGGTGATGTGCAGATTATTGACGGACTAGGCGTAGAAGAATCAAAACGCTGGATGCACCATTATAACTTCCCACAGTTCTCTGTAGGAGAAACAGGGCCGATGCGTGGTCCAGGCCGTCGTGAAATCGGTCATGGTGCGCTTGGTGAGCGTGCGCTATTAGCGGTTATTCCGGATGAAAAGGATTTCCCATATGCAATCCGTTGTGTATCTGAGGTACTTGAGTCAAACGGTTCAACTTCTCAAGCATCAATTTGTGCTTCTACATTAGCTATGATGGATGCAGGTGTGCCATTGAAAGCACCAGTTGCAGGTATTGCGATGGGGCTTGTGAAAAAAGGCGAGCACTATACAGTATTAACAGATATCCAAGGTATGGAAGACCATCTTGGTGATATGGACTTCAAAGTGGCAGGTACAGCGAAGGGTGTAACAGCACTTCAAATGGATATCAAAATTGATGGATTATCCCGTGAGATTTTAGAAGAAGCATTAACACAGGCGAAAATTGGCCGTATGCAAATTTTAGATCATATGATGTCAACTCTTTCACAACCTCGTGAAAAACTTTCAAAATATGCGCCGAAAATCGTTGTTATTAAAATCAACCCAGATAAAATCCGTGACGTAATCGGACCTGGCGGTAAACAAATTAACAAAATCATTGATGAAACAGGCGTAAAAATTGATACTGAACAAGATGGTACAATTTACATTTCTTCTGCAAATGAAGAGATGAACCAGCGTGCTAAGGAAATCATTGAATCAATCGTCCGTGAAGCAAAAGTCGGCGAGTACTACATGGCGACTGTGAAGCGTATCGAGAAATTCGGTGCATTCTGCGAAATCTTCCCAGGCAAAGATGGCCTGCTGCACATTTCGGAAATCCAAGAGGAACGTACGAAAGCGGTGGAGGACGTCTTAAAACTTGGCGATGAGCTTCTTGTGAAATGTATTGAAATCGATAACCAAGGCCGTGTAAACCTATCGCGTAAAGTGGTTATTAAAGAAGAAAAAGAGCGTGCTGAGCAAGAATAAAAATCAATTTGCCGCTTGCCGAATGGTTAGCCGGAGCAAATGAATAGATAACGACAAGATAGAGAGGTTGTACTTCGGTGCAGCCTCTTATTTAGTCAATTGGGGGAACTATGGTAAAGGTTACAAAATGTAAAAATGGTGTAAGAATTGTATCAGAGCAGATTGATCATGTCCGTTCATTATCAGTAGGTATATGGGTAAATGCCGGTTCAAGATATGAAAGCCCTGAAGAGAATGGAATTACACATTTTATCGAACATATGCTGTTTAAAGGTACGCATACCCGCTCGGCAAGACAAATTGCTGAGGAATTTGACCGTATTGGTGGCGAAATTAACGCCTTCACGTCAAAAGAAAATACGTGCTATTTTGCGAAAGTACTAGATCATCATGGGGAGCTGGCAATCGAGGTGCTGGCGGATATGTTCTTCAACTCTGCCTTTCTTCCGGAAGAAATTGAAAGGGAGCGTCAAGTCGTGCTGGAGGAAATCTATATGAGTGAAGATGCTCCTGATGATGACGTCCATGAAATATTATGGAGTGTCATGTATCCGGATGATTCACTTGGAAGACCGATTCTGGGAACAGCTAAAACGCTTGCGACATTTGATGCAGAAATGATACGCCGTTATATGGCAAAGCATTACACGCCACAAAATGTAGTTATTTCGGTAGCTGGGAATATCGAGCAGGGGCTGCTTGCAAAAATCGAAGAGCTGTTTGGTGATTTTGAAGCTTCGCTGCAGGCAGAGGAGGCGGTATTGACATATCCGTCCTTCCAAGCGGGAGAGATTGTGAAAATCCGAGATACAGAGCAAGCCCATATTGCGATTTCCTTTCCGGCAATGGGTGTGAAGGATCCGAATATGTATAGTTTCATTGCGTTAAACAACATCATTGGCGGTAACATGAGCTCTCGTCTTTTCCAGGAAGTGCGGGAGGAGCGGGGCTTGGCCTATTCGGTGTTCAGTTACCAATCCAGCTATGCAGATGTGGGGGCTTTCACAATTTATGCGAGTGCATCCAAACAAAACCTCGATGCCCTGCAGCATCAAGTTGACAAAACCTTGTTTGATCTTGTTACAGGTGGTGTCACAGAAGAAGAGCTGGAAAATGCAAAGGAACAGCTGAAAGGCAGCTTTGTATTAGGGCTTGAAGGCACGGAGGCACATATGAACCGAAACGGGGTCAATGAGCTCGTTCATGGTAAGCACCGGTCAGTCGATGAAATTTTAGAACGGATCGATGGAATTACGATGGAATCAGTCGATATGCTTATTGAAAGAGTTTTAAAAGCTGAACCGGCAATTGCCATTATCGGTCCACAATAAAGAAATAACGTGCTGCCAAACGCAGCACGTTATTTTTATTTCTTTTTCATATTTTTTTCTGAAGCATAAACGATGCAAATACTAAGAAACAGTCCAGTCGTCAGCCACATCATAATGCCGTCCAAGTCACCATCAAAGACTGTTACGTTCATTAAGACAACGAACTGCATGAGAGCAGCCAAACAAAACATTGCTTTCATCAAATCACCTCTTTCGTTTCATAAAGCCGAATGGACTTTTTGAGTGAGAAATAAAAGAGTACTATACTGATGATTGGGAAAACAAGCAGACGTAAGTAGAATGATGGCTCATGATTCCATAACAGTAAGCCCATATGCGGCAGCAAGATAAAAAATAGCGCACCAAACAAGCTGAGAAGCGAGTCAGTCATGCTTTCCTTGAAATCATTGCTACGGAAATTAAGATAGATTTCCAAAGCAGCACTGGCAATACTGACGGCAAAAAGTCCTGCAAAGGGAATTAAGAAATCCTCCAATTCGTTTTGATAAAAGCCCCTATAAATCTGGGTAGGAAGAAGCACAAGGTAAATAATAGAAATATAAAATAGTGTTGATACATAAATTGCTGTTACGATTTCTCGTCTTGCTATCGGTAGTGAATGAATGAAGTAGCGCATCTTCTGCTCTTTCAGCAAGGAAAAACTTCGATAAGAATTGAGAGAGAAGATGAGTGCATAGATTGCGATTGACATCCCATCCTCATCCTGTGCGTATAGTAGGCTGATAACGAATGTGAGGATTAAAACGAACAGAATTGAGATGCCGTTATTTTTTAATTGCAGATGAAGCAACGCCTTCATTATTTTCCCCCCTTATAGTATATCGAGTTTTATAGTGAGATAAATTATGATTCTGTAATGCAGCCATGTCATTAGAAAGGCAGTGCTGATGGCTGTTGCAAGCATACCACCAGTAGAAAACATTTCTACAGTCGGTAATCCATGGAGAGGGGATAAGAATAGGACGTAAGCAATTCCCGAAAGAAGTAACGGAATCATCATAGAAGCGATCTTTTGGTTAGGGAGGAAATCAAGAAACAGTAGTAAATTAACGACTAATAGAATGATGAGCAAAGTCGTCCCTACAGTCTCCATCCAGCCGCTCCATTCCGATTCTTCCCTAAAGTGGATGATGAGGGCATGTAAAATGTTGAACAAGACTACATATACACCAGCCACATAAAGGAGAAAAATAAACTTTGCCTGAACCAACTTCTTTTTTGGAATTGGCATAACATCGAACATTTTTTTACTTCTTTGGTAAAACTGTAAAAATAATATGGTGAAAATACCTACCGATGCAATCAAGCCGCTGCTGAATGCAAGGAAAGAGTGTTCGAACAATAGGAAAATGCCTATGTAATAAAGAAAGAAAAAGAGCGGTATGGAAAGTAATTGAACATCCATATTGCGAAAGAAATATTGTAGGAGCATCTTACGCATGGCTCATCCTCCCTTCACCTGAAACACCATGATTTCCTCAATCGTTGGTCTTTCCAGTGGAAAGGCTTGACTGACGAACTCCCGCTTCACAAGCAGCTCGATGCCAAACGTCCCGGGGCGTTTTCCGATGATAGCGTGTGTTGGGATTTCCGTTGCCTGCTCTTTTGTCCCTTTCCATAAACCATAATCATAAAGTAATGAATCCTTGGTCTCGGTGAATAACACCTCACCTTTATGAATAAACGTAATCGTATCGGCAATCTTCTCTAAATCACTCGTAATGTGGGAAGAGAACAGAATCGAGTGCGTTTCGTCCTCCATGAAGCCTAGCAGCAAATCCAGCATTTCATCCCGCACAATCGGATCGAGACCACTTGTCGGTTCGTCCAACAGGAGCAGCTTTGGGTGATGGGAAAGGGCAAGCACAATAGCGAGCTTCATTTTCATCCCTCGGGACATTACTTTCACTTTATCGTATTTTGATATATCGAAGCGATCCAACAGGGAAAAGAAAAACTCGCTATCCCAACGTTTATATACCTTTTGATAGATTTTATCCAAATCAATCGCTGTCAGATTGTCGGGGACGTGCAGTTCATCAAATACGATACCAAGATCTTCACGGATTTCGGTTTCAAAATGAGCATGATCCTTTCCGAAAATGGTAATTTCACCGCTCGTCTTCTTGAATAGATTCAGAATACAGCGAATGATAGACGATTTACCGGCTCCATTTTGTCCAATAAGACCCATGACCGTTCCCTGTTCTACTTCAAATGATATATTTTGCAATTCGAACTTACCTATCTTTTTAGAAAGATTTTTCACTTCTAGTATGTTCATCTTCTTGCACTCCCTTAAGTTAGAATTCTTTGCTCGAATAAATCTTCGCTGATACAAGGTAGGAAAGCGCCAGCGGAATCAGCATGAAAAAGGGTGCACCGTATGCTAATAGCTTTATTGTCTGTAAAGAAGGCAAGTAGATGGAAAATCGTTCCATATATTCTGAAATAAAGCCTGAGAAAAAGACAGGGATAAATACGACGGCAAATAGGAACAACCTTCCTTTTTGTGTACCGAACTTTAACAAGACAGGAATGGATACGGAGAGCATAAGAAACGCAGCGGCGCTTATCACGCAAAGCATGGAAAATAATTCATTGGCTGAAAAACTCTTAAAGTAGAGATTAAACAGCAGAACAAGTGGCGTGAGGATCAAAGCACTGCCCATCGTTAGAAGTAAACTCAATGCGTACTTGCTTGCAATGATTTTTCTTCGTGACACAGGAAGCGTCAGTCCATATTTATCCCATTTACTCATTTCATCGAAAGTAAAAGATGTTATAACCTGCAAAGCGCCAAATAATACAGCGCACATCACAACAACAGGTCCCATATCAAAGAAGAAAGCTAATAACATAAAGAACAATAATAGATAGACAGCTGATTTCATCTGCCCTTTAATGGCATATAAATCCTTTAATATTAAAGCGATCATCGAATTTCCCCCTTTGTAAAAAATACCATTAACTCCTCTATTGTGGGTCTCTTAATTGGAAAAATGCGGCTTATATATTTTTTTCGAACAAGAGCTTCTGTACCGAAGACTCCTTTACGTACACGAACGATAGCTTCTTCCGGCAAGTCTTTCATTTCATCAGGAGAGCCTTTCCAAATAGCATAATCATAAAGAAGAACGTCTTTGTTTTCGCTAAATACAATTTCCCCTTCATGAATGAAAGTAATTGTATCCGCTATTTTCTCCAGGTCGCTCGTAATATGAGATGAAAATAAAATGGTGTGGTTGTCGTCCTGCATAAATGTTAAAAATAAATCAAGAATTTCATCCCTTACAATAGGATCAAGTCCGCTTGTCGGCTCATCTAAAATCAGCAGCTTTGGATGATGGGCAAATGCAATGGAGATAGAAAGTTTCATTTTCATACCGCGTGATAGTTCCTTCACTTTTTTAGAAGGGTCGATTTTGAATTGGTTCAATAACTGATAAAATAGCGGGCTATCCCATTTTTTATAGAGCTTATGCATGAATTTTTCAATTTCCTTGCCTGTCAACATCTCTGGAAAGGGAAGGTCATCATATACGACTCCAATATCTTCTTTGATTTTTACTTCTTCTTCCACATGATCATGGCCGAAAATTTCAATGAGACCGCGATCCTTCTTTAATACATTTAGAATACATTTGATCGTTGTAGACTTTCCGGCACCATTTTCACCGACAAATCCCATGACTGTCCCTTTTTGCACATCGAAGGATATATTTCTCAACGCAAAGGCAGGAAATGATTTATGTAAATTTCGAATGGAAATTGCAGTCATTTTTATTCCTCCTCCAATAATAGTGTAAAGAGCTCCAACAGCTCTTCTTTTGACATGTTCGCTGTTTTCGCAAGATGCATTGACTTGACGAGGTGCTCCTCGATTTGACGAATTAATTCTTCCCTTAGAAAATCCTGATTGCGCGCAGCGACAAAGCTGCCTTTGCCTGCTACTGTTTCGATAAATCCATCCCTTTCAAGGTCGGCATATGCACGCTTTGTCGTCATGACGCTGATTTTTAATTCCTTAGCAAGCATACGAATCGAAGGAAGTGCATCGCCGGGCAGAAGGGAACCGCTCAAGATTGCCTGTTTCATCTGCTCAGTGATTTGTTCATAAATGGGCTTATCACTGGCATTGCTTAATTTAATGATCAAACTGTTCCCTCCCTAAAAGTTAAACTGTATATATACAGTATACACAGTTGGTTCCTTACATGTCTACTAAAAAGAATTATGTTTACGGTCACACAATGAGAAATTGTATGCATATAGTAGTGGTAAGCTCGCTTGGGAGGAGGGAAATGATGCGATTATCTGAGCTTGCAGAAAAAGAACTGATTGAAATGGAAAATGGGATGAGATATGGCTTCTTATCAGAATCGGAATGTTTATTTGATGTGAAAACAGGGAAAATTCATGGCTTTGAATTGGCCTCTCCTGTTAGTTTGCCATTTCTCAAAAAGAAACAAGAACATGGATTTATTCCATGGGAGGAAATTTTGCTAATTGGAGAGGACCGTATATTGTTCCAAAAAATCCATGGGAAAAAGCATGATCGGTCATGACGGAACGATGGCTGGTAATTGGCGGAGACGCGAGGATGAAGGAGCTGGCGAAGATGATGTCAGCGCCGCACCGTACTGTCTTCTATAAAAATGCGGCAACCTGGGATGCTGGGGTAAATGCTACTGTTCTTGATTTTGGTCCGGATCATATTGTTTTACCTATACAACCATTAGCAATAGATGTCCCGCTGCTGCTTGGAACAAAGCATGTAAAATTCTATGCGGGAAGATTAACAGATGAGTGGCGGGCAATGTTGAAAAATGAAAGAGTCATTCAGTATTTGGAAAATGAATCATTTATATGGAAGAATGCTGCGCTTACTGCAGAGAGCTTCATTTCTTATTGGTATCAAAAAGAATGGACACTGCGCGGGAAGCATTTTATTGTAACCGGGTTCGGCCGTGTCGCAAAACTGCTTGCACAAGCTTTAACTGGCCTGCATGCTGATGTGACAATTGCCGTGCGTTCCCGCCCGCAACTTCTCGAGGCAGAGCTTCTTGGATATGATACGATTTGTTTACAGCCTGAGTATATAAAGGATGCAACCGCTCTTATAAATACGATACCTGCCCAATGGCTGACACAGCCGTTCAGCGATGTAATTAAAATGCCAATATATGACCTTGCTTCAGCACCTGGCTGCTGTTACTTTGTAACGCGGCAGGATTATACACCGTTACTTGCATTGCCTGGGAAATATTTCTCAGAAGATGCAGCCAATCTTCTTTATGACTCAATTATGGAGGGGTGTGAATGTTAGAGGGAAAACGTGTAGGGCTAGGCATTACTGCCTCCCACTGCACATATGAGGATGTCATCCCAAAAATCAAAAACTTAACAGATGCGGGTGCAATCGTCGTACCGATTGTCACACCATCTGTTTTGCATGCAGCAACACGCTTCGGCACGGGAGCTGAATGGATTAAAAAAATTGAGGAACTTGCGGGTGAAAAGGTTATTTCCTCTATGGCAGAGGCAGAGCCGCTTGGACCGAGTAAGCCATTGGATTGTATGATTATTGCTCCTATGACGGGGAATTCTATTAGTAAATTTGCGAATGCTGCGACAGACTCACCTGTACTAATGGCAGCAAAGGCAACCTTACGTAACGGAAGCCCGGTAGTTCTAGGCATTTCTACAAATGATGCCCTTGGTTTAAATGGAATGAACATCATGAAGCTTTTGAATGCGAAAAATGTATACTTTATACCGTTTGGGCAAGATGATCCAATTAATAAACCTACGTCAATGATAGCAGATTTCACTAAGATGGTAGAAACTGTTCATCATGCAATTACTTATAAAAAACAATATCAGCCAATATTTATTCAGTATTTGAAATAGTCAAATAACCGTACACAATATTCTTATTTTGTGATACAATATGCAACATTATGTAACTAGTTTTTTTTAGGAGAGATGAGACAATGACAAAACAATACCATGTCGCTGTTGTCGGAGCAACTGGCGCGGTCGGCTCAAAGATGATGGAGCATTTAATCAAACGCAACTTCCCAATCGGGTCTATTAAATTTTTAGCATCGGCGCGATCAGCCGGCAAGCCAGTCGAGTTTAATGGCCAAACATATACAATTGAAGAAGCTACACCAGAAAGCTTTGAAGGTGTAGATATTGCCCTCTTCTCTGCAGGCGGGTCGGTATCAGCAGCTCTTGCACCAGAAGCGGCGAAACGAGGCGCAATTGTCATTGATAATACAAGTCACTTCCGTATGGATCCAGAAGTACCGCTTGTTGTACCAGAAGTAAATCGTCATGTATTAAAAACAATTCCGAAAGGCATTATCGCTAACCCGAACTGTTCAACTATCCAAATGGTAGCAGCACTCCAACCAATCCGTGAGAAATTCGGCTTAACAAAAGTTGTAGTATCTACATATCAGGCAGTTTCAGGTTCCGGTATTGCTGCAATAGAAGAGTTAAAAACACAATCTGCACAGTGGGAAAAAGGCAAGGATGTAGAAGCACACGTCCTGCCTGCAAAATCAGATAACAAACATTATCCGATTGCTCGCAATGTTATTCCGCAAATTGATAAATTTACGGATAATGGCTATACTTTTGAAGAAATGAAAATGATTAACGAAACGAAGAAGATCATGGAACTTCCAAGTCTGCATGTTGCAGCCACTTGTGTACGCGTTCCTGTCGTTTCAGGACATTCTGAATCCGTCTATATTGAACTTGAAAAGGAAGCGACGGTTGAAGACATTTTCGCAGCCCTTAAAGATGCACCTGGTATCGTTCTACAAGATGATATAACAACGCAGGAATATCCAATGCCGATTTATGCTGAAGGTGAAGATCCAACGTTTGTTGGCCGTATTCGTCGAGATTTAGATAATCCGAAGGGCTTCCATATGTGGATTGTAGCTGACAATTTGTTAAAAGGAGCGGCACTAAACTCGATTCAAATAGCTGAAGCGATGATTGAGGATAACTTATTATAAAAGGGGTGCGGAGTATGAATTTAGGTCGTATTGGAACGGCGATGATTACGCCGTTTAAAAAAGATGGCACAATTAACTATCCAGAATTAGAACGCATTATTAATCACTTGATCGATAATGGAACGGATGCAATTATTGCATGCGGTACAACATCTGAGAACCCAACAATGTCAACAGAGGAAAAAATCGAAGTAGTTCGTTTTACGGTGGAAAAAGTTGCTGGGCGTATTCCGGTTATTGCAGGAACTGGAGATAATGAAACAGCTTATTCTATTATGATGACGCACAATGCTGAGAAGAATGGTGCGGATGGTATTATGCTTGTAACGCCGTACTATAACAAACCAAATCAGCGAGGTATATATGCCCATTTCGAAACAATTGCGAAGCAAACCTCTCTTCCTGTCATGTTATATAATGTACCGGGCCGTACAGGTGCAAACGTATTGGCAGAAACGACAATTGCCTTAAGCAAGGATGTTCCTAATATTACTTGCATTAAAGAAGCAAGTGGTAACCTGGATCAAATGGGTGATATTATTGAAAATGTGGATAAAGATTTTTTAGTTTACTCTGGGGATGACGGTTTAACATTGCCGCTGCTTGCCATTGGAGGCGCTGGGATTATTTCAGTGGCATCTCATGTCGTGGGAAATGACATGCAGCTGATGATGAAGGCGTTTGAACAAGGAAATCATGTACTGGCAGCGAAAATTCACCGCGCATTACTGCCACTTGTGCGCGCATTATTTGCACAGCCGAACCCGTCACCGATCAAGTATGCGATGACGAAGTTAGGTTTTGATACATTGGATGTGCGGATGCCGATGATGGAAATGTTACCAGAAGAAAAAGCGGCATTCGACCGTATCTGGGATACGTACCAGGAAAAAGCGAAAGACTTCCGCGAATTGGCGATTCAATAATAAACGATTTACTAAATGCATACTAAGCAACACATACTCTAAAGTTAAAGATATAAAACCAGCGTATTTCTCACGCTGGTTTTTCTATTACATGGCTGGAAGCATTGTATCCTGCAAAGAATAGTGCAGAAACAAGAAGCTGGAGGGAAAGAATGGATATGTAATTTTCATTCACATACATATAGTGAAAGTTCAATCAATGCGAATGAAAATCTCTCGCTAATGGTATAGAAGAAGTAATAGGATGGATAGCTCTTTTACTCGTAACGACGAGTACTAGAACAGCTATGCTTCGATAGATTAAGTACATGTATGTAGATGATATTACGTCTACGACTCTCACTTTTCTGAGGCCTTAAGGTAGGGGCTTTGCTTTTAAATGTTATAAGTACCCGCACATTATTACGGGTTGTAAAGATAGGAAATGGCGTCACTAACGGGGCATGTGTATTTTTGATTTGTGCTTATGGGAAACTCAACGTATAATGAATTTTAAGTGGTTGCTGTTCGGGATAATTTTTCTGTTATAGAAATGATGAATAATTAATTTAAGTAATGTCTAGGCATTTGCGCTACCTATTTACAGGGTTGAAAGGGAGAGGAAAGCTAGATGCTCTTTATAGGAAGAATCATAGGGAGAGCTAACTTTTAAAAATGGAAAATCGCTATTAACCATCCTTCTTACCCGCAATAGCTGTACGTATGCGGAAATGCATTTCATAGGAGGAAATAAAGTGAATAAAACGAAAAACGAAGTAATCCGCATTATCCCGCTTGGAGGAGTGGGAGAAATCGGTAAAGCCATGTATGTAGTAGAAATCGATGAAGAGATTTTCGTCGTAGACAGCGGATTGATGTTCCCAGAAGATGAAATGCTAGGGATCGATATTGTTATTCCGGATATTACGTATTTAGAGGAAAACAAAGAGCGTGTGAAAGGGATTTTCCTGACACATGGCCATGAGGACGCTATTGGTTCGATTGCCTATGTCCTGCAAAAAATTAAGGCGCCAGTGTACGGATCAAAATTAACGATTGCTTTGGCAAAAGAGCACCTTAAGGAACTTCCTGCTCCACATCAGGTGAAGTTCTTTGAAGTGACGAACAAAAGTCGGATGAATTTCCAGTCGACATATGTAACCTTCTTCCATACAACACACTCCATTCCGGACTCACTTGGTGTTGTATTCCATACGTCGGAAGGTGCTATTGTACACACAGGGGAATTTAAGTTCGACCAGTCGGCACAAGGTAAATTCCGTCCGGATTTAGCAAAAATGGCCCAGCTTGGGGAAGAAGGCGTGTTTATTCTTCTTTCCGAATCAACAGAGGCTGAGCGTCCAGGCTATACAACGAGTGAAACGGTAATTGCTGAACGTCTGGCTAAAACATTCCATGCAGCACCAGGACGAATTTTAGTGGCGGTGTATGCATCAAACTTTATTCGAATTCAGCAGGTATTTACACAGGCACAGGCATCATATCGTAAAGTAGCGGTAGTAGGCAAATCCCTGGAGAAAGTAGTAAATCTTGGATTGAACCTTGGGTATTTAGAGATTGATGAAGATACATTGATTCCGGTAGGAGATATCCATAAATACCAGGAGGATGAAATTGTCATCATCGCGACAGGTAATCAAGGGGAGCCGCTTGATGCATTGGATAAGATTATTCGTAAGCATCACCGTGATATTAAGATTAAAGAAACAGATACAGTGCTGATTACATTTACGCCGTCACCAGGCTTGGAAGTACAAATGTATAACACAATGAACCAAATCGCTAAGGCTGGAGCACGTGTATTGACAGCGGATAAAAAAGTCCATGTATCAGGACACGGCAGCCAAGAAGACTTGAAGCTTATGCTGAATCTAATGCGTCCAAAATACTTTGTTCCTATTCAGGGAGAGTATCGTATGCTGATTGCCCACTCAAAGCTGGCACAATCAATTGGTATGCAAAAATCCCAGATTTTTATCGCTGATAAAGGGGATATTGTAGAACATAAAAATGGAAAAGTGCGCATGAGTGGCCGAGTACAAGCAGGAAATGTCCTTATCGATGGAATTGGTGTAGGAGATGTTGGTAATATTGTACTTCGTGACCGGAAACTGTTATCCCAGGATGGTATTTTCATCGTGGTTGTTACGTTGAATCGTGCTCAAAAGAGAATTGCCTCTGGTCCGGAAATTTTATCCCGTGGATTCGTTTATGTTAGAGAATCCGAAGAGCTGATGGTCGAGGCAGCAGATATCGCGCGTACCGTTATTGAAAAGTATGTAAATAAAGACACGTTTGAATGGACGAACATTAAACAAGAGATACGTGACGAGCTAAACACTTACTTATTCCAAAAAACGAAACGCCGCCCAATGATCATCCCAATTATTATGGAATATTAAGACTAAAGGATTTTCTTTCGCTCGTGCAGCAGAAAGAAAATCCTTTTTTTCGACTTCTTCCATTGAATGTCTAGACGCTCGCTGAAAGAAGTGAAAGCCTGTAGCGGATGTGATAGCTTTAGCTTACACAAAGCTGAAGATGGACATCATGACGTCAAGAAGCAATAGAATTGATTTCGGGAAAATGTGTGTCCTTATTAAAGAAAGCAGGTGTTTTTAATGGCCGAGAAGAAAAATAAAAAGAGAGAGAAGGGACAAACAAAAGCAAAGAGCAAAGGAGGTAAGGAGCTGCATCCGTTAGCATATGAAATTATCGGTATTTTACTAATTGCATTCGCGATGATTTCATTTTTTGAAATGGGTGTTGTTGGAAGGCTTGTGCAGACAGTCTCCATGTTCTTCCTAGGTAATTTGCATTTCTTTGTACCATTTCTTTGCGTTTTTGTAGCAGGCATGCTGATGGTAAGAAGGCGTGGTGTAAGGATGACAAACCGTATGGTAATCGGTTTGCAGTGCATTTTGGCAAGCTTCGCTGTATTCAGCCACTCCATTCTTTTTGAACAGCTGCATCAAGCCAATCTCTTATTGACTGATTCTGTACTTCGTGAAACATGGCGTATTTTAATCGAGACAGAAGGGATTGCAAATCGGGGAGACTCACTCGGGGGAGGGATGGTCGGAGCGCTTCTATTTAGCATGTTCCATGTTTTATTTGATGCTTCAGGTGCCAAAATTGCAGCATTTGTTCTTTTCCTTATTGGTGTCATTTTGATTACCGGTAAGGCGCTCATTCCTATATTAATTGAAAAGGGTCCGAGCATGCAGTTTAAGCTTAAACGGCGTAAAGGAAAAAAGCCCACCGCACGCTCCACAAGCTCCACACGTCCCAAACGAACAAGAGCAAGCAGCGAGCCCGAGGAGACGGTCGCGACGATAGAGGAGGAGCGGACAGAATATTCCGAACCGGTTATTTCTGCTTTTACGGAAAATGTTATGCAGCGAAGCGAAGAGAGAGTAAAGCCGAAGGAAGAGGAGCCTCCAGCGGCAGAAGAAATGGTTGTTTCAGTAGAAAGTACTCCTGAAAATGCTCTTTATACATTACCTCCCTTCCAGCTGTTAAATCCTCCTCCTGAGCATGATCAAAGTGGAGAGTACAGTGTCATACAGGCGAATGCAAAAAAACTGGAACAGACATTCCATAGCTTTGGTGTAAAAGCACGTGTTATGCAAGTCCATCTTGGTCCGGCTGTGACAAAATATGAAATCCTGCCGGATGTAGGTGTTAAAGTAAGTAAAATTGTCGGCTTGCAGGATGATTTAGCTTTGGCTTTAGCAGCAAAGGATATCCGGATTGAGGCGCCGATTCCAGGTAAATCAGCTATTGGAATTGAAGTTCCAAATAGTGAAGTGGCTATTGTTACGTTACGTGAAGTGCTGGAGGCAAAGGAAAACAACCGTCCTGATGCAAAACTGCTTATCGGCTTCGGACGCGATATTACAGGACAAGCCAAACTCGCCGAGCTTAATAAAATGCCGCACTTACTTGTCGCAGGTTCAACAGGGAGTGGTAAATCAGTATGTATTAATGGCATTATTGTGTCACTTTTAATGCGGGCTGCTCCTCATGAAGTAAAAATGATGATGATTGATCCGAAAATGGTAGAACTCAATGTCTATAACGGAATTCCCCATCTCTTGGCACCCGTTGTGACGGATCCGCGGAAGGCGGCACAGGCGTTACAGAAGGTCGTGTCAGAAATGGAGCGGCGCTATGACCTATTCTCCCATACTGGTACACGAAATATAGAGGGTTATAATGAACATGTCGATGCGTATAATAAGGAAAATGAAGACAAGCAGCCGAAACTTCCTTACATTGTCGTTATAGTAGACGAGCTTGCCGATCTAATGATGGTAGCGCCGGGAGAAGTGGAGGATGCGATCACTCGCCTTGCTCAAATGGCCCGCGCTGCAGGGATACATTTGATTTTAGCGACCCAGCGTCCGTCGGTGGATGTTATTACCGGTATTATTAAAGCAAATATTCCTTCTCGAATTGCGTTTGCCGTATCAAGTGCTATTGATTCCCGGACGATATTAGATATGGGGGGGGCTGAACGATTGCTTGGACGTGGAGATATGCTTTTCCTTCCTGCAGGTGCTTCCAAGCCGACGCGTGTGCAAGGTGCCTTTTTATCCGACATGGAGGTGCAGACGGTAGTTGATTATGTGATTTCGCAACAGAAGGCACAATATGAAGAAACAATGATTCCGACCGATGAGCCTGTCCATGAGATGTCGGAAGAAAAAGATGCATTATATGATGAAGCGGTACAGCTTGTAGTCGAAATGCAAAGTGCATCTGTATCTATGCTGCAACGTAAATTCCGTATTGGCTATGCCAGGGCAGCGCGTATTATGGACCAGATGGAAATGAGAGGAGTCGTCAGTCCGCCTGATGGCAGTAGGCCGAGACAAGTCCTTATGACTAAGGCTATGATCGAATAATCACAAAATAGTTAGAAAAAATAGTATGATTTAAATGTGTCGATTTTTAGCTTGGTAGAAAAAAAGTAGGATTTACTATATAAAAATTTTCTTAAAATGTGTTTGCATATTCGGATAAAAGTGTTATATTAATCAACGAATTAGTAGGAATTGTTGTACATCAGATGTCTGATCTCTAATTTTGGTGGTGGTGTAGGTGACAATAAAAACTGATCATCGTCATTTATACTTACAGGTGATTGACCGTTTGAAATCGGATATTGAAAAAGGGGTATATCATGAGAATGAAAAACTCCCCTCCGAGTTTGAACTATCTAAATCACTTGGAGTAAGCCGTGCAACTCTTCGTGAGGCACTGCGGCTATTGGAAGAGGAAAACGTTATCGTGCGTCGTCATGGAGTAGGTACATTCGTAAATCCAAAACCAGTTTTTACATCGGGTATTGAGCACCTTTCGAGTGTATCTTCCATGATTGAAAAAGCTGGGATGGAGCCGGGGACTATCTTTATGAATGCAAAGGAAGAAGAACCTACTGAAGACGATTTGAATCGATTCCAAACCGACATTGATGACAATGTAATCACAATTGAACGTGTAAGAACAGCAGATGGCGAACCGGTTGTCTATTGTATCGATAGGGTGCCGTCAAGCTATTTGCCGCAACAGTTTCTGAAAAACGAAGACTTATCGATTTTTTCTGCCCTTGAGAAATCAGGGAACCTGCGGGTAGCATATGCGGTGACATATATTGATCCGATCGGCTACCATGAAACGGTTTCGCCAATTTTAAAATGCGGGCCAGAAACGGCATTGCTCGTATTGAAGCAGCTTCATTACGATGACAATGACCAATTAGTACTTTATTCAAAGAACTACTTCCGGGCTGATAAATTCAGTTTCCATGTAGTTCGTAAACGGGTGTAGAACAAGGTATTTTTCCTGCTAATTAAAACATTCTTTTGGGGGGACTCACTAATGAAAAAACGTAAATTTGGTTTATTAATCTCATCTGTAGTTGCAGCAGGTGCTATTTTAGCAGCATGTGGCAGCGATGATGAAAAGGATACTTCAAACAATGATACAGCTGGTGATACTGGTAAAGAGGAAGCTGGCGGCGACTTATCAATTGCCATGGTAACAGATGTTGGCGGTGTAGATGATAAATCATTTAACCAATCTGCTTGGGAAGGCGTACAAAAGTGGGGCGCTGACAATGGATTAGAAAAAGGCGAAGGTTTTGACTACCTGCAATCAGCTTCTGATGCTGACTACAACACAAACTTGAACGCATTATTACGCCGTGACTTCGACCTAGTATTCGGTGTAGGTTTCTTAATGAATGATGCTGTTCTTGAAATTGCTGAACAGCAGCCAGATAAAATGCTAGCAATCATTGACTCTCAAGTAGATGCGCCAAATGTTGCTTCTATTCTATTCAAAGAGCAAGAGGGTGCATTCCTTGCAGGTGTAGTAGCGGCTACAATGTCTGAAACAGGAAAAATCGGCTTTGTCGGAGGCCAATCTATCCCTGTAATTACACGCTTCCATGCTGGTTATGTAGCTGGTGCAAAAGCAGTAAATCCTGATATTGAAATCGATGTATACTATGCAGAAGCATTCGATAAAGCAGAATTAGGGAAAACAGCTGCTAACCGTATGTACTCTTCAGGTGTAGACATTATCTTCCATGCAGCTGGCGGTACTGGTAACGGTGTATTCACAGAAGCAAAAGAGCGTAAAGAAAAAGATCCAAATGCAAACGTATGGGTAATCGGTGTAGATGCTGACCAATACGAAGAAGGTAAAGTTGGCGAGCATAACGTAACATTGACTTCTATGTTAAAAGGTGTAGGAAATGCAGTAATCGATATTTCTGACCGTGCTAAAGCAGGAGAGTTCCCAGGCGGCGAAACAATTACTTATGGTTTAGCTGAAGATGGTGTTGGCCTAGCTGACTCTCGCGGTGCAATCCCTCAAGAGGTATTAGATGTAGTAGAAGAATATAAAGCGAAAATCGTTTCTGGCGATATTACAGTTCCAGCAGAAGTAGAAAAGTAATCGTTTTGATTCATCATAGAGATTCTGCGTAATCTCTATGATGATTTTGTGATAATGGACTTCATTTTTAAAATTCTATTAATTCAAAATGTAAGCGTTCTATTATTGTTCAAATTGATAGATGAAAGAGTAGAAGGTCACTTATAACTAAGGATAATAGGTTGCCTAGGCATATACGCTGATACAATGGCGGATATCCTTTTCTATTCTTTCTTGTATTAATTTTCATATTCTTATATAAATGTGCCTAAAGGAGTGAGTAAAGTGGAATATGTGATCGAGATGCTTGGTATCCGTAAAGAATTTGGCGGTTTCGTAGCAAATAATAATATCACGCTCCAACTCAAAAAAGGCGAAATACATGCATTGCTTGGGGAAAATGGTGCAGGTAAATCGACTTTAATGAACGTACTTTTTGGTCTTTATCAGCCAGAAGCTGGTGAAATAAAGGTGCGCGGGAAATCAGTAAAGATTACAGACCCGAATGTAGCAAATGACCTAGGGATTGGCATGGTTCATCAACACTTTATGTTAGTGGAGAACTTTACTGTTACTGAAAATATTATTCTAGGAAGCGAGCCTACAAAAGTAGGCGTTGTAAATATCAAGGCTGCGGCAAAGGATATTGCTGCTTTATCTGAAAAATACGGCTTGGACGTTGATCCTTATGCGAAAATCGAAGATATCTCAGTAGGAATGCAGCAGCGTGTTGAGATTTTAAAAACATTGTATCGCGGCGCAGAAATTCTGATTTTTGATGAACCAACCGCATCGCTTACGCCTCAGGAGATTACAGAATTAATTCAGATTATGAAGCGTCTAATTGCTGAAGGAAAATCGATTATTCTCATTACACATAAGTTAAAAGAAATTATGGAAGTATCAGACCGAGTGACAATTATTCGTAAAGGTGAAGGTATCGGGACGGTAGTAACATCAGAAACAAATCCAGACCAGCTTGCCGAATTAATGGTCGGACGTCAAGTGACTTTCAAAACGGAGAAGGGTGCTCCAAATCCTACGAAGGAAGTATTAAACGTACGTGATTTATTCGTTGTTGATTATCGAGGTATTGATAAAGTAAAGGGATTAAACCTTTCAGTACGACAAGGGGAAATTGTCGGAATTGCAGGTATCGATGGAAACGGTCAATCCGAGCTTATCGAGGCAATTACAGGTCTTCGCAAGGTGAAGAGCGGAAAAGTAATGATGAATGGAATCGATGTAACCAACAAGAAGCCGCGTGAAGTTACGAAAACGGGTCTTGGCCATATCCCGCAGGACCGTCACAAACATGGACTTGTATTAGATTTTTCAATCGGCCACAATATTGCACTGCAGACTTATTATACGGATGAATTCTCTAAGTTTGGGGTTATTGACTATAAAAAAATCTCGAAAAAAGCAAACCAAATTATTGAGGAATACGATGTTCGTACAGGGCACGGGGAATCAACTCCGGCAAGGGCACTTTCAGGAGGAAACCAGCAGAAGGCTATTATCGGCCGGGAAGTAGACCGCAACCCTGACTTGCTGATTGCTGCACTGCCAACTCGTGGTCTTGATGTAGGAGCAATCGAGTTTATTCACCGTCGTCTCATCGAGCAGCGTGATAAAGGAAAAGCAGTATTGCTGATCTCGTTTGAATTAGATGAAGTAATGAATGTATCTGATCGTATTGCCGTTATTTATGATGGTCAAATCGTTGATACATTGGAGCCGCGCGAAACGACTGAACAAGAGCTTGGTCTGCTAATGGCAGGACAATCTCGTCGAGCGCAGAAAGGGGACGAATAATTTATGTCAAATCGAGTCATTAACATTCTCGTTCCTATTATTTCGGTTATTCTTGGTTTAATTGTCGGGGCAATTGTAATGGTTGTTTCTGGGTATAGCCCAGTAGATGGTTACATTGCGCTATGGAACGGTATTTTTGGAGATTCCTATACAATTGGCGAGACAATTCGTCAAATTACACCATATATTTTAGCGGGTCTTGCTGTAGCATTTGCCTTCCGTACAGGACTGTTCAATATCGGGGTTGAAGGACAGCTGATTATGGGATGGGTAGCTGCAACGTATGTAGGTTTTGCGATTGAAGGATTGCCAAAATTCATTCACTTGCCATTGACGCTGCTTGCAGCAGCAGCTGCTGGGGCATTCTGGGCATTTATTGCAGGTGTTCTGAAGGCACGCTTTAGTGTACATGAGGTAATCGCAACAATTATGTTGAACTATATTGCCCTTCATATTACAAATGCGTTTATTCGGTATTTGTCAGATGGCGGGGATCGGACGGACAAGATTCAAGAATCGGCATCACTCCGTTCAACATGGTTAGAACAAATGACGGAGTATTCCCGTCTTCACTGGGGAATCATCGTAGCATTAATTATGGTAGTTGTTATGTGGTTCATCCTGGAACGTACAACACGAGGGTTTGAACTAAAAGCGGTAGGTTTCAATCAGCATGCAGCTGAATATTCAGGAATGAATGTGAAAAAGAACATTATTTTAGCGATGACAATCTCCGGTTTGTTTGCAGGTCTTGCTGGGGCAATGGAAGCGCTGGGTACATTTGGTTATGCATCTATTAAAGGCGGTTTCACAGGTATTGGATTCGATGGAATTGCCGTAGCTTTACTTGGTGCTAATACACCCCTAGGCGTTGTGTTTGGTGCATCATTATTCGGTTCCCTGAAATTTGGTGCTTTAAACATGCCAAATGAAGCTGGTATTCCAGTTGAACTTGTAGAAATTATTATTGCATTAATCATTTTCTTTGTAGCATGTGGCTACGTGATTCGCATATTACTAGAAAAGTT
>JAPSKP010000113.1 GCA_031181585.1 Lysinibacillus sp. | reverse complement strand
CTTTTAATGTGGAACTGCACAGAGCTGCACCGTTTGTTGGAACAAAACTATCCTGTGCGGTTATGTTTGAACAATAGTATTACTTACATTTTTTCTGGCGCACTTACACCAATTAACTTCAATGCATTCGCTAATGTTGTCTTCACAGAAGTAATTAATGCAAGACGAGCTTCAGTTAACTCTTTATTATCTACATTGATAACCTTTTCTGCATTGTAGAAGCTGTGGAACGTCGCGGCTAAATCTTGAATATAGTTGGCGATACGGTGCGGTGTACGGTGTTTTGCTGCATCTGCCACGATTTGTGGGAATGCGCCCACTTTTTTCAGTACATCTTCTTCCTTCTCTGCTGTCAATAATTCAAGGTTTTCTAAGGAAGCTTCAAAGCCTTGTTCACTTGCTGAACGCAGGATCGAATTAATACGAGCATGTGCATACTGTGCATAATACACAGGATTTTCGTTTGATTGTGATACCGCTAAATCAAGGTCAAAGTCCATGTGTGAATCGCCCGCTGTTTTCACGAAGAAGTAACGTACTGCATCAAGACCTACTTCCTCAACTAGCTCACGCATTGTCACAGCATTTCCTGTACGTTTTGACATTTTAAACTTCTCGCCGTTTTTGTACAGCTGTACCATCTGAATAACTTCTACTTCCAATGTGTCACGATCATAGCCAAGCGCTTCAATTGCTGCCTTCATACGCGGGATGTAGCCGTGGTGATCTGCGCCCCAAATATTGATCAGTTTATCGAAACCACGACGTAATTTGTCTTCGTGATAAGCAATATCCGGTGTCAAATACGTAAATGAACCATCATTTTTAATTAATACGCGGTCTTTATCATCACCAAATGTTGTCGAGCGGAACCATGTAGCACCTTCTTCTTCGAACACATGGCCATTTTCACGTAATTTTTCCAATGCTACTTCAATTTTACCGTTTTTATATAAGGAAGTTTCTGAATACCATACATCGAATTCTACACGGAAGTTTTGTAAGTCTTTTTGAAGCTTCGCAAGCTCCAAACGTAAACCATGCTCACGGAAGAATGTAAAACGCTCCTCATCGGACTTTTCCAGCATATCAGCACCGAATTCTTTTACAAGCTCTGCTGCAATTCCGATAATATCTTGACCATGGTAACCGTCTTCAGGCATTTCTGCGTCCATGCCTAATGCTTGTTTATAACGGGCTTCTAATGAATACGCCAAGTTATTAATTTGGTTACCTGCATCATTGATATAATATTCACGGGATACATTATAACCTGCAAAGTCCATTACATTACATAAAGAATCGCCTACTGAAGCACCGCGGGCATGCCCTAAATGCAGGTCGCCTGTCGGGTTCGCCGATACGAACTCCACCTGTACTTTTTCACCATTTCCTGCGTTTGAACGACCATAATTTTCTCCTTGTTCAAATGTCGCTTTTACTACGCCGGCAAGGAAATCTTTGCGAACCGTAATATTCATGAATCCTGGACCAGCGATTTCTACTTTTTCAATATCCGTGTTCGCTGTATCTAGATTTTCAAGAATTGCTTCTGCAATAGCACGAGGTGGTTTCTTTGCCACTTTCGTTAATTGCATCGCCAGGTTTGTTGCGAAGTCGCCATTCGCCTTATCCTTTGGTGTTTCTAGATGAATCGTCAGCTCCGCTTCGGCTTCTACTAGTCCTGCCTTGACAGCAGCCGCAGCAAGCGCTTCTTTAATTTGTTGTTGTAATTGCTCTACAGCGTTCATTGCTATACCTCCGTATAATTTATTTCTAATGTATAATTCCCGACTGAAGACCCGTCGATGATTAACTCATACTGCGTTCTGAATTGACCGCCAGTCTCTAATCGTTCATAAAATAATTGATTTGTTTCCGTCATAAGGGGAATTAAGCCAAATTGGCTTTCATACCGCCCACGTTCCGGCTGTGTCGTATTTAACGGCAGCCGCATATTGACAGCGCCATTACGCATAATGAAAGCCTGATCATTTGTCAGCTTGACCGTCGTACGAATCAATTGATCGTCCTGCATCTCTTCATACCGTAAATAGTGTGTTCCCGACTTTTCTATAAAGGTCCCCTGCAGCCACATTTCATATGTTTCTTGCTCGCCCTCTGTTGGAATAATCGAGGAAACAAGTTTGATTTTTACGTCAGTTCCTACATCGCTCACCGCTCGGACAGCCCCTTTATTTCAATTATATAACCTTCTTATTATAGGATAATCTCCTTAATTTAATCAAGGTGCAAACGAGGTGTATCATGATTTTATGAGATAATGAATAACCAGGTCGTCTCTTTAATTTTCCCAAGGTTTGACTCTATTATGAACAAAAAAGGAAGTGAACCCGTTTTGTTAGGTCACTTCCTTCTATTTAATATTTAGAGGTTCTAGTTGCTCGACGCAAACAAACTAATAGTTTCTACGTACGAAAGTTTATTTCACCCAGCCTAAAATCATTTCGCGAATAAGCTTACTAGCAGTGTTCACAGTCATTTCGGAATGGTCGTAGATTGGAGCTACTTCCACTAAATCGAAACCAACCACGTTAACTTCCGAACGAGCGATTTCGTGAATGGAAGCCAGCAGCTCTTTAGATGTAATACCGCCGCAGTCTACTGTCCCTGTTCCCGGTGCGTGCGCAGGATCCAATACATCGATATCGATTGTTACGTATACGTTACGCCCTGCTAATGTTGGCAGGATCTTTTTCAACGGCTCTAATACTTCAAACGGCGCGATAAACATACCGTTTTCCTTTGCCCACTGGAATTCTTCTTTTAATCCTGAACGAATACCAAATGAGTATACATTATGCGGTCCAATTTGGTCAGCAATTTTGCGGATTGGGGTTGCGTGGGAATACGGCTCTCCTTCATAGTCTGTCCGTAAATCTGTATGAGCGTCAAAATGGATGATAGCGATATTATCATATTTCTCTGCTACTGCTTCCATAACCGGCAATGAAACTAAATGCTCTCCGCCCATGCCGATTGGAATTTTTCCGTCAGCAAGCAGCTTGCGCACCCAGTCCTTGATCTCTTTCAAGGATTTTTCCGGATTGCCAAAAGGTAATGGAATATCTCCTGCATCAAAGTATTTAACCTCGTCCAATTCACGGTCCAAGTATAAGCTGTATTCCTCCAGCCCGATTGATACTTCGCGGATACGTGCCGGGCCGAAACGTGATCCCGGACGGTAGCTTACTGTCCAATCCATCGGCATCCCATATAGTACCGCTTTACTTTCTTCATAATTAGGATGGCTTTTAATAAAGACATTACCTGAGTATGTTTCATCAAAACGCATATCTTTCACCTTCTTCATTATATTTGTTGCCGCCCTGCATTCATAATAATAAAATTTCCTAGAATAATAGGAATGTTTCTTTCTTTAATTGGGTAGAATGCAAGCATAAATTTGTAAAAGCTGTAATTTTTAACACAATTGAAATACATCTGTAACAGAAATGAAACTTTTCTACAAAAACATTCGTACTATATAGTGTACTTCAAAAAAACAGTATAGATGTTTTTCTGCAAAGTGCAATAGTTTTCGTTATTAATTCACACGAAAAGCACATACTACCAATACGAGTATAGATCGAGGTGAAATCATGTGAACCGACGTGAATATTTTCGAAGCAAATCACGTAAGAAATGGATGAAAAGTGTTCTATTAGTGGCCGTAGGAGTCATCAGTGCAGTTGTCGTGGCCTTTGTTTCCCTGCGCATTTATGCCCAAATCGCAGGTGCACCTACACTTACCGTTCCTAAAGCATCTATTTTCCTGGATAGTCAGAATAACCAGATTGGCGATTACTATACGGGAGAGCGCCGTTATTGGGTGTCATTAGATGAAATGTCTCCTTATTTGACTGATGCTACCATCGCTGTGGAAGATAAGGATTTCTATCAGCATAATGGTTTTGATTATTCTCGTATTGCGGGTGCCGTACTAGCAGACATTAAAGCAGGAAACAAAGTTCAAGGTGCGAGTACACTCACACAGCAATATGCGCGAAATCTCTACCTGACACATGAAAAAACATGGACACGCAAAATAAATGAAGCACTTTATGCTTATCGTCTTGAAGTATTCTATGGAAAAGACGAAATTCTTGAGGGATATTTAAACACCGTTTACTACGGTCATGGGATGTATGGGGCTGAAGCAGCAAGCCATTATTATTTCGGCAAACCAGCTAGTGATTTGACGCTGGCTGAAGCAGCGATGCTTGCAGGTATTCCAAAAGGACCGACTTACTACTCACCGCTTGTAGATGAGGAAAAAGCAACAAACCGACAACAGGTCATCTTAAGCCTGATGGAGGACCAAGGAAAAATTACCGGCTCAGAAAGAGATCGTGCAACACAGGAGCAGCTTGTATTTAAAAGTGATGACTGGGTTGCTTCCAAAAACATTGCCCCTTACTTTTTAGATGCTGTCTGGGAAGAAGCCAGTGACATTTTAGAAAGTAAAAATATGAACATCCGCGAAGGTGGATGGACGATTAAAACAACATTGAACCAAGCCCATCAGCAAGCTGCCGAGAAGGCAGTAGCTGAACAAATGCCAGACAGCGAGCTGCAGGTCGGCTTAGTAAGTATGGATCCAGCAACAGGATTTGTGACTGCTCTTGTAGGTGGACGTGATTATCAAACGAGCTCATTTAACCGCGTGACACTTGCAGAACGTCAGCCGGGCTCTGTCATCAAGCCGTTCCTCTATTCAGCTGCCTTAGAAAATGGCTATACACCGATGACATTCAAGGATGTTTCGCAAACAACATTTACTTATGATAATGGGCGCAAAACTTATTCACCTAAAAATGTAAATGGACAATTTGCTACAGAACAAATGTCCCTGGCACAGGCGCTGGCCATCTCAGATAATATTTATGCAGTGAAAACCTTGGAGGATATAGGCTATGGGAAATTCCGCAATATGCTGGAACGTTTCCACTTGAATACAACGAAGGAAGAGGCACCATCAATTGCACTCGGTACAATTGAGACGTCACTCTACAGCTTGACGAATGCCTATAATATTCTAGCTGCTGGGGGTGAATCCCGTGAAGCAACGATGATTGTTTCAATTGAAAATTCTAAGGGCGAAGTTGTTTATGAATATGAGCCGCCTAAAGCAGAGCAGCTAGTAGCCCAGGAAGATGCTTACATTATGACGCAGATGATGACTGGTATTTTTGATCCGGTGTTTAGCGATTACTCACCAGCTACTGGTGTATCAATCCGTTCCCGTATGACACACACATATGCCGCAAAATCCGGCTCAACAAACAGTGACCAATGGATGATCGGCTACTCTCCAAATGTAACAGTTGGAGTATGGAATGGATATGACCAAGGAAAAACGCTATCCGGACAATCGGATACAGGTTCTACAAAGCAAGTATGGATTGATTTTATGGAAAGTGTACACGACGGAATGCCGAATGAGGAATTTGCTGCCCCTTCTGATATAGAAGGTGTCGTAGTTGACGTTGCTTCAGGTAAGATTGCAAATGACGGTTGTCCAAATGAGCAGCGCTTAGTTTATATGAAAGCTGATGATGTCCCAACTGAACAGTGTTCCACATATTGGTTTAACTCAGATTGGTTCAATAAAGATTCTTTAGAAGACTCATGGGATAGTCTTCTTGACTGGTTACCTTTTGAAGCTTTCAGGAACCCTGAAGAATAGTAAGGCGTCTCAAGGAAGTAATCAGGACTTCGGATAACAAAAAAGGCTGCTTCTTCTCCGGAATGTTCGATGTTCCGGTAGAAGAAGCAGCCTTTTTTTGGCAAGCGAAAGCATGAGAATCATGGGGCATTCGGCTTGGGAATGTTCAAATGCCGCATAGCTCTCATCGCTTTTCGTTTTGCCAAGTGTCCTAGCCTACTACTGTAAGCTCTGCTTCAAGTTTACTTTTTTTCCTTATTACTTTCAACTATGGATTCAGCAGGAAAGGCAATTGTCACAGTTTGTTCACTCATTTCGATATATATTTTTTTAAAATATTGACGTGAGTCGAACTAATTCTATTTTTTTCGCAAAAGATTTACGATCTTACAGTCAAATCGTCGTGTAGCTTCTGTTCGCTGCGCTCCCACATTTCTTGATTGTGTGATTTGAAGAAATCCACTAGTACCTGTTTCGAGGAATCGTCCATAAAGTCTACCATGATATGGCGTTTCATCGATTTATCCATTTTGTTCACATGCTCAGGAAGCAACTTATAGCCGCGTCTTTTCTCACGGTTCACAACCATTTCACAAGCTGTCACGCCAGCAAAATAAGGTCCTTCTTCTTTATAGTCTATTGTTACCCATACAAGCCAATAAGGTTTACCGCCTTCTGAATCTTCGCGGTTCGTCGTGAACTTAATGCCGCGCTCCACTTCACTTTTCGCATGCATTGCACCGATATCGACCATCGCTGTTTTTTCCTGCACATCAATAATAACAGGTGATACATTTTCCAATGTCAGCGAGCCGATACCAAACCCTTTATGCCCATCTGTTGGGTCATTTTTAATAATAGTAAAGCCCATTTTTTGTTTTGGTTTTTCTTCATTCGCCATTGTAAATCCCTCCGTCTAACCAGTTACTCATAATACTATCATATATGCGGATAGCAGCAAAAGAAATGTGAAATCCATTTCGTTAAATGATTATTATGCAGAAGTTGCTTTTCTCATGTACTAAAAAAGAAAGCAGAGCGAAAATTTCATAATGAACTGTTCTTCATAACGCATATAAGTTATCATAAATTATATCAACACATTACATAGTAGGAGGTTTAATTATGCCAATCGTAACTGTGAAAATGCTAGAAGGCAGAACACCAGAACAAAAACGTGCCTTAGTAGAAAAAGTGACGGAAGCCGTAGCTGAAACAACAGGCGCTCCAACAGCAAACGTAACAATCATCATTGAAGACATGCCGAAATCGCACTATGCGACAGGCGGTGTCCTTGCAAGTGATAAATAGCAGAAAAACTTATCTTTCCTAGGCAGACGCTCTTCTGCGTCCAATGATTAACTGCACTAAGCGTTAAAATGAATTTACAGCGCAGTTATACTAGATTTTTTATTTACTACCTTCATAATCAAAATACGATTCCTCATCCAGCAGATGAGGAATCGTATTTTTTAATAGGAAAAATGAATTTCCTTCGGATAGTATACTTTATAATCCGTTTTAATGTTGTTTGCCATCGCAGAAACAATATGAGACTGCTCGGCAAGCTCCCGGATTTCTCCACTCGGCATTTCCAGATAAATTGGACGTTTCGTCGGCAGAACACCTGGACGATAAAAATCATACGGAAGATCAGAAGTAGAGTCCGGTTTTACATAATAATCAGGGTCCAGTCCGATTGCCTTGACCTGCTCGATCAGCCATGCATAACGTTCCGGCTCTTCCTCTGGATTCAAATCCATATGCTCAAACAAGTCCCGGTTAATGAAACGGCGGCATAGGTCACTTAATATAGGATCTTCTTCATCCATCCAAAACTGGAAGTATGTCATCATAATGCTTTCATCAAGTGCTAAATATTGTTCCAGCGATACATCCTTATTAAAGAAAGGACGGAAATGCACCGGTTCAAACTTAAACTGGTAGCCTTCTTCACTTAGTTTTTTCGCTCTTTTTAAAATATGATTCAGTACTGCTTCTGCACTGCGCGATACCGGGTGAAAATAAATCTGTAAATACATTTGGTAGCGCGACATAATGTAATCCTCTATTGCATGCATTCCACTCGCTTTTATGACGACCATGTCCTTCCGCGGCCGCATGACACGCAGTATACGTTCCATATCAAAATGTCCGTAGCTTACCCCCGTAAAATAGGCATCCCGCTGTAGATAATCCATACGGTCGGCGTCGATCTGGCTTGAAATGAGGCTGACTACCTGCTGATTCGTATAATTGTTATCGATCACCTGGGCCACCAGCTCTGGAAAACCACTGTCCACCTTCCTTAATATAGCATTCACCTCGGTATTACCAAGTAAAATAGCACGGGTATACGCTTCGTGATCCGTCCCAAACACTGCCTCAAAAGCATGAGAAAATGGTCCATGACCTAAATCGTGGAGGAGAGCCGCACACAGTGCCAGCAGCCGCTCATTATTATCCCATTCTGGTCTTCCGTTAAATACATCATCTATGATACGACGGACAATTTCATATACGCCAAGTGAATGGGTAAAACGGCTATGCTCCGCCCCATGAAATACTAAATAGGTCGTCCCTAGCTGCCGGATTCTCCGCAAACGCTGAAACTCGCGCGTGCTGATTAAATCCCAGATTACCTGGTCCCGTACATGTACATAACGATGTACCGGATCTTTAAATACTTTTTCTTCTGCTAGTTTCGACGTCGCGTAATCCATTCTCTCTACCCCCTATACAATACTTCTACTTTTATTATATGAAAGAACTCGCTCTTTATCATTAAAAAAGAGACAGTCCGCTATTTCGAACCATCTCTTTTATACTACTTTTTTAGCTTTGCAATTACCTTCTCCATCAGCTCATCCTCTGTAAGCGCAGCTACTGGACGATTATTTACAAATGTAAAGGTCTTTTTGCGGCCCGGCCCGCAATATGAATGACAGCCAATTTCAACCGTTGCTTCTGGATCTATCTCTTTTAATTTTGGAATTAACGTTTTTAAATTAACGGCCTGACATTCATCGCAAACGTGGAAAATGTTTGCCATAGTGTCAACACCCCTTCTATACTATTTTACGCTTTTTTAAGCAGACTTGTTATATCTTAAACCTTCCCTATTGTAGCTTAAAAATGCTTGTCTATTCAAGAGAAAAAGATATACTTCGGTCAAAGGTCTGAAGCTATTTTTTACTTAAAAAAAAATAAAGAATAAACTCTCGTAAATGTGGACATATTAGTATTGAAATCATAAGTTAGGGGGATTTTTCCATGGTAAAAATCAGACAGGATGCATGGTTGAAAGAAAATGATGAACTTTTAGCCGAGGCAGTATTAAGACATGTAAAAGAAGGTAGTACACAATTAAATGCTTTTGAGGAAGCAGGAGATGCGTTAAACCGCACAGCAGCTGCATGTGGTTTTCGCTGGAACGCAGTAGTTCGTAGATTCTATGAGTCAGAACTAGCAGAAGCAAAAAAAGAGCGGAAAGAGCGTCTTCGCGTACTTGGAACGATTGGAAAGCGTCGTGCACAGCAAATCTACTTACTACCATCAGCACAAGAAGAAGAAGGACGCACGATTCCATTATCTGCACTATCACTGGATATTGTCATTGCCTATCTGGCACGTTTACAGCATCATAGTTCAGCAGAAACAGAAGTAACAAAATGGCGCCATATGGCCAATGTAACGACTGAAAAAATGAAAGAATTAGAGCAGGAAGTGGCAAGACTTGAACGCGAAAACCGTGAAATCAAAGATGACTATGAACAGTTCGTTAATATTATGAACCGCGCACGCCGCCTTGTCACACTTGATAACGAGGAAGAACGAATCGCACCTGTGTTTAAAATGGAGCGAAACGGTAACTTAGTAGCTTCCTCGCCACAGCCAGAAAACGGGGAGCAGCTGCAATAGCAGCGCTCCCTTTTTTCATGGTTCAGAATTTAGTTAGCCGGCAGGAAAGCCCCTACTATTTTTCCTGCTTTTTTAATAAAGAAGCATTCCGTTTGAAAACCCTCTCTAAATAATGAGTATAGTAGGAAAGCTCCTCCTCCTGAAGCGGAAGCAGCTGTGTAGCTAGATTCCATTCAAATAGTAATCGCTGAATACGCATATTTATTTCGGCAACGGTTACATTTGTGTTCGTCAGCTCCTGCATGGAGGCCATTACTTCAGGCACCACGACAGGATAACTGAATTTTGTTTTCTCTCCTTGCAGGCTCGCCAAATAAAAATCGCGAATTAACGCTGC
>JAPSKP010000023.1:2246-42998 GCA_031181585.1 Lysinibacillus sp. | reverse complement strand
TCGTGGTATTCTTAGCCATGAGAGATTCCTCCTCGTAAAAGTTTGTGTGGTAACTTACATTTTACATGGAATCTCTCTTTTTTGTTGAATATTATTGGTAAAAACTAGCTAATCAACAGACGTGAATGAATAGGAATCTATGGTCTGTATCGGTAAATAGGGCAATATAATATGGAACGTGAATCTGTTTACAGTAAAAAAGCTCTTAAATTTGAAAAAAATAATTTATGTGGGCTAGACCATCAAGGATGTTATTTTATTAAAACAATTAGAGACAAGTTGGACAATATACTTTTGAATTAGCTAACACTTCTCTATGGTTGGCCTAAGCTCCGAACATACAAGAAAATATATGAATTGAAAGCACTTGATTATCTACTAGGGGTAACATGTGCTTTTCATATTTTCATGTACATCGTTTGAAAAGATAAGAATTATTTAGTTAGCCTTCTAAATGTTAAATATTTACAGATACCAATATACAAGGAGAATAAAGCTTTCTTTAAAAAGCATTGAAGCTAATGAAAGGAAGACCTTAAAAGGTATAGAATTTGCAGAGAAGCCCTCTAGCTGGATGTAGACAATCGCTGACTTTGTACCTGGAGTCTCCCATACGAAGGTCGTACTTGAAGAAGTTGGTGCAGCAGGTAAGCAAAAGCAGCGATCCAGATCTGGAGGAAATCTATGCCGCACTGGCCAAACAGGCATAAGGCATGGATGTAGGCAGTCCCTCCTCGCCAGGTACCTATTCGGCGAAGGAGGAGATTACCATAGTTGATACAGTAAGTAGTTAGCGGCTATCCAACAGGACAAATTAATGCCCCATTACCAGATGATTTTACTAAATAGAGGAGGAAAGTGAATGTATGAAAAAGTAGATGCGGTATTATCTGAAAATAGTGCAGATAATTATTTTTATGATGATGAATTTCTCTATGTGCAACAATTGCTGAGCGAGTTTACTAATAGTGATTGGGAGAATCTAACTCGAAGATTAAAAGATAAAGATGATAAATATAAAATTAGATTAGCCTACTGTATAGACGAAGATAATGGAGTATATGGATTTCATTTATTGCTAGATTTACTTAATGAGAGTGATGAAGTGACTGAACATGCAATAGATTCTTTACGTTCTTTTGATGGTGAAGAGTATAAAAAATAATTGCCTCTAATAAGCAAATAAAGGATAAAGTAGAGAAATTATTGAAAAATGCTAGTTTGCCTATTGAAAGGATGTTAGAAGCATTTTTACAACAAAACAAATTATAAAAAAGCCGCAAATATGGATAAAATCAAGTTACCGGAGATTGGCTAAATAAATACTCAAGACAATTAGGATTAAAATAATTTAATGATTAAGAGGTCATAAGTATGAGGAAATATGTTAAGTTGGATGTTCCAGAAGTAAGTATTCATCCGTTAAGAATAACTGAAGGATGGAATGTTCATTATAATAATTTTTGGGAAATAGATCCACAGACGTTAGATACAGATGATGATCGATGGTTTATGTTTACCGATAGTTTATTGCAATTACATCACGAGAAAACATCATTAACATTAGACTACTTAGGCTGGAATCCTGACATTCCCCCCGAGGGCGCTTACTTAGTGTTAATTGTAAAGGATTCAGAGTGGGAAAATCCTATTCGTGAATTTACATCACATGATTACAAAAAAGTGATTGAGTTTATTGAATTAAATTTGAAACAGATTACTTCTAATTGGTGGAAATAATACAATTCGAAAACTTATAAAGAATGGCTTAGAGGCGAGTAAGTAATTGTTTTTGTATTGAGTATTTAGAGGGGAAATACTCAAGTTGAAACTGTTTTTGCTTAATAATACTAAGAGGGAGAAAAATTCAAGGAGTGAAAAATTGTGGCAGTTTTTGTAGTAATGGTAAAGGACTTTGAAGATGAGGATAGGGTAGTTTATTTTTATGGACCCAATGAGAATACGATGGGGCGGATTGAATATGATAAAAAACATGGGGTAATTAATCAGATTTCTCCTATAGAATCAAATGATTTTGCAGATGATTTCTTTTTTAAGAGAGCCGGCAGACGCCTTTCAAGACTGATTATGAGAGAAAATTATAACTTTGTTGATCGAACAACTATAGAATCTTAATGATAGCAGATAAATATCTTGAGTGACTAGAGATGGAAAAATCGAATTTAGCACCTGATTGTCAGCGAAAAGCAGCAAGTGTTTTCCTAATTTAAAGCATGAGGGAAAGTTGAATATCTATAGACCGTTACAGTTTTACTCTCTATTAGAGACAGGGGTGAGTAAGTAATGAGATTAGTAAATACTTATCTTTCAGTAGAAGAATTAAAGAAACAAGATATAACAATCATACGTCATTTATTTACAAAAGAATATGCTGAAAATATTGAAGTGAATAGCTATAAGTATGAGGACCGAAAGTATTTTGAAACGGACTTTGATATAATTGATGTAGAATTTCACAACGAAAATATTTATAAAGAAATTGATAAGTTGATTAATATACATGAACAAGCAATTCAGTTAATTAATCAAGATGTTGAGATAATCGTTGCGAATGACGATACAGACACAGAGATACAATTACTTGAAAAAAACTGTCATGATATATCGGGATTTGGTTTGTTTATTACAAAGAGAAAAATTAATAAAATCAAGCCTTATTATACTTCAGGTATTTGTAATGCATATTTAAATTTTGAGAATGTTAGTTTTGGTGTAATCTTCTAGTGCCTTTAGTAAGGTATTAGGAAAAATGGGCCTCCAGATATTAAGAATTAAAGAGAAGCATACAGATTGTATAGAAATACATATTTAATTTTTGGTGATCAAGGTTTTGGATTCAAAAGTTTAATAGAAAATAATAAAGTGAAGATAGCACCTGATTGTCTAATAAAGACAGCAAGTGCTATTTTTTATCAATAATAAATGAAATTGAAAGTCGGGAGGATGTTAGAGTTACTTATAATACAATAGGAGATCGTATTAAGCAGCACCGAAATTGCTGGGGAAATAATGCAGGATACATAAAAGGAATTAGAAAGTTTAGGGGGTCTTTATAAATGGTAGATTTATCGAGCATTGCAGGGTTAGTAAGATACAAAGCAGCTAGCGAAGTGGATATTCAAGAAGTGGAAAGTTGGTTAGGCGTAAACTTACCTAATGCTTACAAGGATTTGTTAAGACATACGAATGGCCTGTCAATTGGCGGTGGACTTTTCATTTATGGGACAGAAGATATCTTGGAAAGGAATGAAACATGGGAAGTAGATAAATATGCCCCGGGTACGATCGCTGTCGGGGATGATGGCGGAGGAAATGTATTCTTAATGTATGCTTCGCAAAACACAAAAGAAGTGTTAGTTGTTGATTGCGGGGATATGAATCCCGACCATGCTGCGATTATCACCTCAGATTTTAGTAAATGGGTAAACGAGGGTTTTATAGGTATGACAGAAAATAATTTACTAGTTGATATACCGGATAGTTGTAAGGTAGTGTTAGTAACTGCTCCAAGAGAAGGTGTAAAAGATTTAGTGAAGATAAAAAGTGTTTTAGGGATTGAAATTTCTCCAGGAGAACTATTGAAGGCTTCCAAACATCCTCCGTATACATTGATAGAGAGCTATCCATATGGGAAAGCAAAGAAGCTAATTGAAAAGCTGGGACCGGTTGGGGATGTACTTGAAATAGAAGAGAATTAAGTACCTGCAATACTATTGGAGAATTCTAAAACAAGCTTTATAGAGCTCAGGGGGATAATCATGAATATTGCTAATGAAATGGAAGCTATATTATCCAAAAGAAAAGAACTGCATCTGAACGATGATTATGGAATACAAAAAAGCTGGAACGAAATAACAGAAGTTCTTTCGGGAAATGAGGAGAGGGCAATAAGGTACTTAGAGAATTGTAACAAAGAGGATTTATATTATATAAGTGAGGTTTTTGAAGATATAGCTGAAATATTGATAGTGCTGAGTGACTAGGCTTTTCAGAACGTGGCCGGAATTCAATAATTCCAATAGAAAGAGCGCTGACCGATACAGTCAACGCCCGTAATCTCTCAATTCAATCCTCTCTAGTCTTCTTTCCCGAAGAACACTCTTTCAAGCTGAATGATGATCAATGGAATCACTGCTAATCCGTACACCCAGAATAATTGGATATGATTTAATGTTGCTACCTCAAACCAGCCTGCGATCAGTACAGTGTTTAAAAGGGTTAAGCCTAGTAAAAAGGCAATCCACACAGCGATGTTTGAGAACAGTCCTAGTTTGAAGATGGATTGATCTGCCCGGCAGTTGAAGCCGTGGAACAGACGTGCTAAACATAATGTAGCAAAGGCCATGGTACTGCCTACTAATGGATCACCGGATGATAAGCCGACTTGGAAGGCGATAATGGTTACTGCTGCAATCACCAGACCCTCTAATCCTACCTGGGTGGCGAACTTTTTATTAAGTAATGGCTCCTGGATATTACGCGGTTTTTCTTTCATCAGCTTTTTATTGTGCG
The DNA here is from genome assembly GCA_031181585.1 of Lysinibacillus sp. GTDB lineage: Bacteria > Bacillota > Bacilli > Bacillales_A > Planococcaceae > Lysinibacillus_B. The sequence goes on along the minus strand of JAPSKP010000023.1, from coordinate 38,465 downwards.
GCTCGAGTCCAATGGCAATTGCCGGCAAGCTGTCTGTTAGTAAGTTGATAAATAGTAAGTGTACAGGAGCAAAAGGAACCGGCAGTGCGAGCAGTGTAGCGTACAGCACGACTAGAATAGCCCCTGCATTTCCGGATAATAAAAACTTAATGGCATTTTTAATGTTGGCATAAATACTTCGCCCATTTGAGATGGCTTTGACAATCGTTAGGAAATTGTCGTCGGTTAAAATCATGGAGGAAGCATCTTTTGCGACTTCCGTTCCTGTAATACCCATCGCAACACCGATGTTTGCCTGTTTTAAGGCAGGGGCATCGTTTACACCGTCACCAGTCATGGCTACGACATGTCCTTTTTCCTGCCAAGCTTTCACAATGCGGATTTTATGCTCCGGCGATACGCGTGCGTATACGGAGATCTTTTCTACTTTGTTTCGCAGCTCTTCATCTGTTAATCTTTCAATCTCCACGCCTTCCATTGCTTCAGAAGGGTCCTTTAAAATACCGATTTGTTTGGCAATCGCCGTGGCGGTGATTTTATGGTCGCCCGTAATCATGACCGGCTTGATGCCTGCATCAATACAATCCGCAATGGCCTGCGCAGATTCTTCACGCGGCGGGTCCATCATTGCCACTAGTCCAACGAATGTATAATTATTTTCATCTTCCGGACTGATGCGGGGGGAGAAGACATCTTTATAAGCGATGGCCAGTACCCGCAGTCCCTCACTCGAAAAGTTATGAGCAGCTCGTCGAATGCTTTCAAGGTGCTCGTCCGTGATGCCCATTGCACCTCGTGACGTTTCCATTCTTCTAATACGCGGCAGCAGAACATCAACAGCACCTTTTGTAATGAGTACACTGCGCGTTCCCATACGGTTAACTGTACTCATCAATTTACGAGTCGAATCAAACGGTACTTCACCGACACGTTGATGAAGGCCTCTTATGATTTGTTCATTCAGTTCATAGTGGCGGCCTAAATTGACAAGCGCTAATTCTGTTGGGTCCCCGATTTGCTTGCCATCAGAGAGTATGGAATCGTTACATAACAAAGCCATATCGACGAATTTTTTATGAAGCTGATTTTTCATCTGCAGCTGATCGTGCCCGAAAATTCCTTCACTTACATAAATTTTTCGAACGGTCATTTTGTTTTGCGTAAGCGTGCCCGTCTTATCCGAACAAATGATAGAAACACTGCCGAGACTTTCAACGGCAGGCAATTTGCGCATAATCGCGTTTTCCTTCGCCATGTTTTGTGTGCCTAATGCAAGGACAATCGTCACGATTGAACTTAATGCCTCTGGAATGGCTGCAACGGCTAATGAAACGGCAAACATGAAGGAATCGACTAGCTCACGGCCGCGTAAAATATCCAGTCCAAAAATAATAAGGCAAATAACAATGATCCCAAATGCAAGCCGCTTACCGAAGTTATCAAGGCTTACTTGAAGCGGTGTTTTCTTTTCCTTTGCACTATCTAATAAACTAGCGATTTTCCCGATTTCCGTATCCATACCGATCGATGTAACGATGACTTGTCCACGTCCCTTAGTGACAAAGCTGCCCGAAAAGACCATGTTCTTTTTATCGCCAAGTGCTACATCTGTCTCGTTAATAATATTTGCCATTTTATCGATTGCCAGTGATTCACCAGTGAGTGAGCTTTCATTGATTTGCAATCCATGGCTTTGAATGATACGGCCATCCGCGCTGATATAATCGCCAGACTCCAAAATAAGAATATCTCCGACAATAACCTCTCTAGACGGAATCTCAATTGTTTCTCCATTCCGCAGCACCTTTGCGATCGGGGCGGCCATGGCTTTTAGGCTGTTGAGTGATTTCTCCGCTTTTATATGCTGTACGGTGCCTAAAATAGAGTTTAAAACAATGACTACGATGATGACGACGGAACTTTCAACATCTCCAAGAAAGATAGAAATCACAGCTGCCACAATTAAAATGATGACCAAGAAGTCCTGGAACTGCTCTAAAAAGACCTGCACCGCATTTTTTTGTTTACCTTCTTTTAATTCGTTGTACCCATGCTTTTTGTGGCGTAATTGAACTTCATAATCCGTTAATCCTTGAGGCGTTACGTCCAATTCTTTCATTACCTCTTGGGCAGAGGCTCGGTAGTATTGTGTTGCGTTCATTAGAAAACCCCTCCATCGGTCTATATGAATGATCTATCCTTTAACCGGAGTGCCAAGCAGATTTTGATAGCCGATTATTTCAACCTGACCTAACCGATTGGATCATTCAATATAACCAAATGTATGGTTAGCATCTTCAAAATATACTTTTATAAGACTATTTTTCTATTCTTTTTTGTAGAAGCCGATGTCTCGTTAGCATATGTGAAAAGAGCGTTAATACGAGATCAACGCTCTAGTCAAATAATATTCATCTAGATAACTACATTTTGAAAAGACCGATGAGAATTAACGCGATCCCCGGTAGCAGCGTCAGGTTTTTCATCCACGCCACACTTCTAAAAATCTTTCCTATGTTGAGCCCGGCTATCACAAAGATTGTACTTGAAATAGTCACAACGATAGAAAACAGAATAGGCGGCAAGTCAATTAATGCAGCGCCAATACCTGCACCGAAAGAGTCTAGTGATAGGGCAAGCCCTAGGAATAATGCTTCTATCCCGCTAATCTTCCCGGATTTATCAAAGTCAGCTTCCATTGGCTTTTTCAAGATTTTAATAATAATGGAGAGAGGTTTGATTTCAAATTCGATCACCTTGTAATCTGTTTGCGGTTCACGTGCAGTCCTTTGGGAAGTGATGAATTGATAAAGAACCCAGATACCAATCCCGATGAGTATGATTCCGCCGATTCTTTCCCCAGCCTCATACGATATAAATAACTCGATAAATGAACCAAGCAGCATGGCGAGTAATAAAACCACGAAGGTACAGGATGAAATGATGATAAATGATTTGACAGGAATCGTTACATTTCGCATGCCGTAGGTTAATCCCACTGTAAAACTATCAAGACTCACTGCAAATCCTAAAATCAATAAAGCAACCAAATCGCTTATTTTTGTTCACTCCCTCTATCAATATTGATGTTTCACTAGCTCCCGTCTTTTTAAGTACTTGAAAGAGAGCTGAGACGTGCGGGACCATTATAGGTATATGGAAGTTGAGGAAGCGTCGCTAAAGGGAGCCGCTTTGTGAAATAACACCTCTTTTATGAGCTGGCTGCGTGTAAGGATGGATCGGTGTGTTCGTTCTTTTCACGTTTTGGGTATATCAATGTGGCTTTTACATAATGTATTTCCGGGCTTCAAAAAGGCGGGTTTATTTATTACATGAACAGCTGGCGTACTATTGATGGCCATTGCATAAACGGTCTTTATGTTTAGGTTCTAGCAGGACTTTTCCTTACAGGTGACATCACTTCCTTATCTTATGTAGGGGGATGGAGTTCCGTGCGAGGCAACTGTACTTGGTGAAAACACACAAAGCATGGCGGGGAAAGGAGGGGAGATACAATCATGAGTATTTTTCGTAGTGAAAGGGTCTCTCGACGTCTATGCACATACCGGCTGCCTCATGAAAGCTGGCGAGGCATTTATGAGGCAGTGGTTTATTCGATAGCGCATCTTCTAGAGCGGGTATCGGAAATCTTTGGGCGATGAAGAAAAATAATTTGGTAAATAGGTAAAGAAAGTCTGCCGGAGAAGGATCTTCGGCAGGCTTTTTGTTTGTGTAAAAGTGTTATTCAGCCCATTGGAGAAGCGGGAGGTGCCTTCCTCTTCCAAATTATTTTTGTAAGCGATGTTTAACAAATAGTATAAAGGTGGGTATACAGGGTATAAGTTAGTAGCTTGCTAAATGACTTAGGGAGGTGTGAATGTATGAAAGATCAATCAATTGCCGAGCCTTGTGCCATCAAACATACAAGAAGCAGCAGGAAACAGGATTCTCCCAAATTCCCGGAAAACTATCTCCGTTCTAGAAGATAGCAGCTTCAAGAAACCTTAATTGTTACATCTGTAACACATTTTCATTCAGTAACAAGTGCACCTGGAGCAGACATCCTCTTTATTGGCAATAACCTGTGAGGCGAGGAGCGCATGAAAAGCTACATATACTGCAACAAAAAAGTCTATTAATGGAAACACCTGAAGGAGTGATAGGATGACGAAACCATTATTAGAGGTAAAAGAAATATACAAGAGTTTTGCAAATAATCATGTATTAAAAGGTGTTAACTTTAATGTTCTACCGGGAGAGGTCCATGTTTTGCTTGGTGAAAATGGCGCTGGTAAATCAACACTTATCAAAATTTTAACAGGCGCTTATTCAATGGATAAAGGCACTATCCATTGGGAAGGCCAAGCGGTAAAAATCCATACGCCAATCGAAGCGATGGAGCTGGGTATTGCTACCATCTATCAGGAATTGAATGTTATTAAAGAATTGACAGTCTATGAAAATATATTTTTAGGCCGAGAAGTAAAGAACAGTAAAATGGGTTTACTCAATCGTAAACAAATGATTGAAAAAGCACAGGATCTGCTCATTCGGTTGGGGCAGAACCCAAAGCTGGCAACGGTGCCATTAGGTCAATTAGGGTTAGGGCAGCAGCAGCTTGTCGAAATAGCGAAGGCACTTATCCTAGAAGCAAAGCTCATTATTATGGACGAGCCTACCTCTTGTTTAAGCGGCAGAGAAGTGGAACAGCTTTATAAAATTGTAGATCAATTGAGAGAGGAAGGCATCTCAATTATCTTTATTTCTCATAGATTGGAAGAAATTCAGCGTCTCGGCGACCGAATTACTATTTTGCGGGATGGCTACTCCGTTGAAACACTTCCTGTGAGTGAAACTAAACCTGATGAATGGATTGAGTTAATGGTCGGTCGTTCATTAGAAGAAAAATTTCCTAAAAAACAGTTTGAACGAGGGGATGTAGGCTTTAGTCTAAAGGGCTTTACGGTCGAAGCATCTCACGCGCCAATTGATTTAGATGTCCATTATGGTGAAATTGTTGGGTTATCAGGGTTGGTTGGTGCAGGCCGGACAGAGTTAGCAAGAGCCATTTTTGGGGCAGATAAACGAGCGGGCGGCAAAATAGTCATCGATGGAAAAGAAGTGAAGATCACCAATCCCCGTCAGGCAATCGATGCAGGTATCGCTTTTATAACGGAGGATCGAAAGTCAGAAGGATTGCTGCTGGATTTACCACTGGATATCAACGTTTGTTTGGCCAATATGAAAAAGTTTGCAGGCCGGACTAAGCTGTTGAATCTAAACAAAATGAAGGAACAGGCAAAACGGTATGTGAAGGAGATGCAGATCAGGCCCAATAATATCGAATTAAATGCCCGGAATTTTAGTGGAGGAAATCAGCAGAAAGTGGTCATTGCAAAATGGCTTTGTACAAATGCGAAGGTTTTCATATTTGATGAGCCGACACGGGGCATCGATGTCGGAGCGAAGGTGGAAGTTTATCGACTTATGAACAAGCTGGTGGAAGAAGGGAAAATAGTCATCATGATTTCATCTGATTTACCCGAAATTTTGGGGATGTGTGACCGTGTAATCGTGATGAACACCGGAAGGATCACAGCGGATTTACCGATTGCACAAGCAACGCAGGAGCAAGTAATGAAAGCAGCAACTATCGGCTTATAAGGAGAGAATCATATGGAAAAAGTTACGCAACTATTGGGTGAAGTAAATGTAGAAGAGCATAAACAGGAAAAGAATTATAAAAATCTATTAGGGAAGTTTGGTTCATTATTTGCACTTATTATTTTGATGATTGTATTAACGTTTTTATCCGATAAATTTTTAACCGTTACCAACTTAATGAATATTGCACGGCAATCGACTATTAACGCCCTTTTAGCACTAGGTATGCTTTTGCCTATCTTAACGGCAGGAATTGATTTATCTGTAGGTTCTATCCTCGCCGTTTCGATTATGGTGATGGGTGTTGTTTCTGTCACAATGGGGATGCACCCTATTCTCGGTATACTAGTTTGTTTACTCGTAGGTGCTGGATTTGGATTGTTAAATGGTGTGTTATTAACAAAATTACGTTTACCGCACCCATTCATTTCCACGCTAGGGACAATGAATATCGCACGGGGGCTGGCATTGATCATTACCGGTGCAGCACCGATTGCCGGTTTCCCGTATATGATTCAGTATTTTGGGAGTGAATATGTCGGGCCGATTCCTGTCAGTTTTGTAGTAGTTCTTGTCATTTATTTTATTTTCCATATTTTCTTAACGCGTTCTCAAACGGGTCGTTATATTTATGCCATTGGGGGCAATAAGGAAGCAGCCCGTCTTTCAGGTATCAATGTAGATAGAGTGCTGATCATCGTCTATACACTTAGCGGATTAATGGCAGGTTTAGCAGGCTTGATGATGGTAGGCCGTGTTAATTCAGCCTTTCCGTTGGCGGGGTCCGGCTATGAACTAGACGCCATTGCAGCCGTTATTATTGGAGGCGCAAGTTTCTTTGGCGGTGTAGGGACAGTTTGGGGCACATTAGTCGGCGTGCTGATCATTGCTGTATTACGTAACGGGTTGAATCTGTTAAACGTATCAGCGGATTTGCAAATGGCGGTCATCGGGGTCGTCATTATCGTGGCAGTATTTGTCGACGTACTGCGTCAGCGCAGATCAAAGGCATCTTCATAAGGGGGTGGGGAGAGTGAAAAAAGTAAACTGGTTGCTGCTCGCTGTATTGTCAGTGGTGTTATTGGCAGGATGCAACTCTGAGGAAACATCAAGCGGCGTGGCGAGCGATGCAGGCATAAACCCTGATACTACTATTTCAGTAGTATTGAAAACATTGTCGAGTCCATATTGGAAGTATGTCGAGGCAGGTGCTAAAAAAGCTGGTGAAGAATTGGGCGTTCATGTGACAGTAGTAGGGCCATCATCGGAGAAGCAATTATTAGAACAAGTAAATATGCTGGAAGATCAGCTTAGCCAGCGCCCGAATGCACTTTTAGTATCCCCAAGTCAACCAGAGGCGGTTGTAAACGTATTAGAAACCGCTTCAGATAGTGATATTCCAGTGTTACTAATTGATACAGATACTAACTTTAAAGGAAAAGTGACATTTATCGGAACAGAAAACTATACGGCAGGATATGAAGGCGGCAAAGAATTGGCAGCTCTGCTTGAGAAGGGCGATAAAGTAGCGCTCATTTCCGGAGCATTGGGAAATCCGGCAACAGATGATCGTATCGAAGGAGCTAAAGAGGCATTGCAAAAAGCAGGTATGGAAATCGTCGCAGAGCAGCCGGCTAACTCTGATAAATCAGAGGCAATGTCTGTTATGGAAAACATCCTAGAAAAGAACGGTGATGTAAAAGGGGTATTCGCAGCAAATGATGATATGGCCATAGGTGTCCTGCGTGCCGTGCAGGCGAAAAAACTAGATGTGAAGATTTTTGGGATGGATGGAACAGAAGAAGCGGTGCGGTCCATTCTGGATGGCGGTTTAACAGGGACAATTGCACAAAGTCCATATAATATGGGCTATGAAGGGGTTTCAAATGCTCTTAAAGCAATTAATGGGGAGGCAATTCCAGAACGGATTGATTCAGGCATCGAAATCGTAACAGCAGATTCGGCACAAGAGTTTTTAAAGTTCCTGCAATCCATTTCGGAGTAAGAGAGACATCATAGAGAATATAGCACCATTCCTCAATTACTGTTGCTAAAATAATTAAGTAAGGTTTTACATTAATAATGAAGAAGCTTTTCATAAGAAAAGTGAGAAAGGTCTGTCGGAGAGCAATCTCTAACAGACCTTATTTAGTTCCATATTACATATTATTATGATATATTGTTATTCAAATTTCTTACCAAATATACAAAGAGGTATTGTATATAGTTGGGAAGCATTTTTTTAAGCCAGCAAAAAAGCATGATCAGCAGTTGATCATGCTTTTCATTAAATAGCCGATTTGTTAATTAATAGGCAGTCCAGCCGGCATCAGCAGCAATTACTTGCCCGTTGATGAAGCTTGATTCGTCTGAAGCTAGGAATAGGGCAAGCTGTGCGATTTCTTTTGGTTCGCCAGCGCGAGGCATGGTACCTAAACCAGTACCTTGACGTCCTGCACCGAATTCAGAAACATTTGTCATCGATGTTTGAATATTTGTCATAACGCCGCCTGGTGCGATTCCGTTACAGCGGATACCAGATTGAGCATACATGTAACCCGTGTTTTTCGTTAAGCCAGTAACCGCGTGTTTCGAAGCTGTATAGGCTGCACCAGCACGAGCACCGCGTAAACCGCCAGCAGAGATGTTATTGACGATTACACCGTGGCCTTGCTCAAGGAAGATGTTTGTTGCGATACGCATAGCACGCATTACACCAGTTGTATTTACTGCAAATAGGCGGTCCCATTTCTCGTCAGTAATTTCGCCGACCGGCTCCATGCCGTCCATGATACCAGCGTTGTTTACTAAAATGTCTAATTTACCGTAAGCAGCTTTTGTTTCTTCAAACATGCGCTCGATGTCAGCTAATTCAGCAACGTTTGCTTGGTTGGCGATCGCTTCACCGCCGTTTGCCTTAATATCTTCAGCAACTGTTTTGGCACCTTCAAAATTGTAATCTGAAACGACTACTTTTGCGCCTTCTTGAGCATAAAGCTCTGCAATTGCTTTCCCCATACCTGATGCAGCTCCAGTTACGATAGCAACCTTACCTTGTAATTTCATAAAGTTTACCCTCCAGCTTCATATTTGTTGGACACTTGTACAATAAAATTATAATATATGGGTGATTTAATTCAATGTACAAAAACATCGCCAATGTATGATATTTAACACTTTTTCATTTTTTGTCTAATAAGGAGGCTGCATTTTGAACAAAAATGATTTACGCGTTATTAAAACAAAAAAGACGATATACAATTCTTTGCTTCTGTTGTTAAAAACTAAACCCCTTTCCCAAATAAAAGTCACGGAGCTCTGCAAGGCAGCTGAAATCAACAGAGGTACATTTTATTTCCACTACCAGGAAATCGGTGACGTACTGGAAGAGCTGTTTGGGGAAATTATGCGAGATTTAGAGGATTCCTACGCTGAACCTTTCAAAAAGGGCTTTACTGTACATAAAAAAAATCTGGACCCAGATATGATTAAAATTTTTCACCATGTGAAAAAACATGAGGAGTTTTACAAAATCGTTTTATCGGAAGATGCTTCAATGAAGTATTATTATATGTTTTATGATGTAGTCTGCCGCTTGAATATGCAGACAAAATACGAATTAGCGGGCGATGATTTTCTCACTGCCTACTCAGCAAACGCGATGATCGGCTTGATCATTAAATGGTACCGCCGTGATTTTAACGACAGTGTCGATGAGATGAATCATCGGTTGTTTCATATCGTTCAACATAGCTTTAAAAAAGTGTGAGCTTGCGAAATAAAGCGGGGAGAAGACAGTTGATAAATTGAAGAAAAATGAAATAGCCGGGGGTGCTGCTATTAGTAAAGTCAAGGTGATCTCAGCTTTACCACACACGCTAAGTGGAAAGCTTCTACAATAAGAGAAAATATATAAGTAGTTCATTGCAATAGGTAGACAGCGTGCAAATGCCTGCCGTTCACGTAGTTTGCAGGAAGGTTAATTGATAAAAAGCTGATGAAATGGGTATAAGAATAAGGATTGCAAAATAGCAAAAGGAGCTGTTCATTATGTCAGAAAAATTATTTACGGCAAGCGCTACCGCTTTGGGCGGACGAGAAGGCAAAGTTCAATCAGACGATGGTGTCATCCAGTTTGATACGGCTATGCCTGGTACACCAAGAGCAAAACAAATAGAACATGCTACAAACCCGGAGCAGTTATTTGCAGCCGGCTATGCAGCCTGCTTTGACAGCGCGCTGCAATTAACGGCGAGCAAGGCACGTGTGAAATTCACTTCCGAGGTGACAGCCAATGTCAGCCTGATGAAGGACGAGGAAGACCAAGGCTTTAAGCTCGGAGTTGTCTTACAAGTGAAAGGAACAGACATCGATCAAGAACAATTGAAGGAGCTTGTTGAAAAGGCACATCAAGTTTGTCCTTATTCAAAGGCAACACGAGGAAATATTGAGGTTACATTGGAAGTTGTATAGAAGCCGCCAATACCTCCATATAAGTGACAAGTTATCCAGGACAGGAAAGAGATCTTGGATGCTGCCGCTAACCAAATCAATCATTTTATGTAGTTTCTGCCATTTTTTATTGTAAATTGATTGAAATATGGTAAGATTAAAATAACTAAAATGAACGGAGGTGGAAAGAATGATGAATTTAGCTATGACGACAGGTGTAAATGTGGATACAGCTATGTATTTTGCACGTGTCATTACTTTTGATTTTGCTGCTAACGGGATAGGTATGCCCTTTTTTAGACAAATTCAAAAGAACGCGTAGCTGATTAACTTCATTCTTTCTACAATTTGTGAAAGACTGCTTAGTTAATGGGTAGTCTTTTTTGTATGCTTTTTTCAGCTGCGCTAGGAGGCGTAGGAAATGCAATTAAAAGCAGAAAATATATCAAAATCAATCGGTGGTAATCCAATTTTTACGAAGATGAATATCGAGGTGCTTCCAGGGGAGCGTGTAGCGGTAGTAGGACGCAATGGCTGCGGTAAAACGACGCTCTTTCAACTGCTTGCTGGGATTGAGCAGCCGGATGACGGAAGAGTCATCAAAGCAAAAGGTGATAAAGTCGGGTATTTGCATCAAATTCCGGACTTTCCGGATAAAACGGTGTATGAGGTCCTTTATGCGGCATTTACGGAGCTCATCCAAATGCAAAAACGCCTGCAAGAGCTTGAAGAACAAATGATTCGAGAGACAACAGATAAATTGCTGCATCAATACGGGGAACTCCAGGAACAATTTATCGTACGCGGCGGTTACGAGATCGATTCGAAAATCTCTTCGGTTGCAAATGGATTAGGGATCCATCCATTACTGAGCAGTCTCTTTGATGATCTCAGCGGGGGAGAGAAAACAAAGGTGATGCTTGCGCATATTATTTTGCAGCAGCCAAGCATTTTATTATTAGATGAACCGACCAATCATCTAGATTTGGCAGCTATTGAATGGCTGGAAAACTATATCCATTATTTTAAAGGAACGGTCATGATGATTTCCCATGATCGCCAATTTTTAAATAATACAGCCCAAAAGGTATTGGAGATCGAGGACGGGGAAATCTGGGTGAGCATCGGTAACTATGATGCCTACTTGCGGAATAAGGAGTTGAAGGTCGAGCAGCAATTTGCAGCTTATCAGGAACAGCAGAAGAAAATCCAAAAAATAAAGGAATCTATCCGCAGGCTGCGTCAATGGGCTAATGAAGCATCTCCGCCAAACCCTGATTTATATCGTAAAGCAAAAGTAATGGAAAAAATGCTGGAACGAATGGAGCTTGTAAGAAAGCCTAAAAATGAAAAGGTAATGAATTTGCAGCTGCAGGTGGATAATCGGGCTGGCAAGGAAGTATTTGAATTAACGGATGTGATGCATGGCTTTGCAGACGAGATTCTATTTATGGATGTCAATTTATCGATTTACTGGCGGGACCGATTTGCCATTGTCGGAAACAATGGGACAGGAAAGTCAACGCTGTTAAAAATATTGCTCCAGCAAATTACACCGCTGTCCGGCAAGGTTCGGCAAGGCAGTAATGTCAAGATCGGCTATTTAGCCCAGCAATTTGATGGTACCAATCCTGCAGCTCGATTAATTGATGTCTTTAGAGAGAACTTATCGTTAGCTGAAGGGGAAGCACGTCAGGTCCTGGCGCAGTTTCTGTTCTATGGCCACGATGTTTTCAAACATGTTGGGGATTTAAGCGGCGGGGAGAAAATGAGGCTGCGGCTAGCTCAATTAATGCATCAAAATTGTAATGTCTTAATTTTGGATGAACCAACAAACCATTTAGATATTGAATCAAGAGAAGTGTTAGAAGAAACGCTTGAGAAATTTACTGGAACCATCATTGCGATTAGTCATGACCGCTACTTTTTGCAAAGGATTTTTTCAAAAGTAGCATGGATTGAAAATCACTCCATTACCGTACACGATGGGCCGTACAGCTGGGCGTATGAAAAACAGAAGGGGATGCGGGATGATTAGTGTGAATCGGTACTTGGAAGGTTTTCATTATCCTTCAGGCGGAATTAAGTAATTTCTGAATTAGTAAGGGCGGTCTGCCGGAGAGGAATCTCTGGCAGACCGCCCTTATTTAACTTGGGAGATGTGAATAAAAGAATATTATATGGAAGCTTGCCGCTTCACGCATTACCTAGCCGCCATCAAGATCTCAACTGTGGATTCCGGATCATTCACAAAGCCTGTAAATTTATAGACAGGCTGGTAATAGCCTTTTGTATCGTATTCATACGTTAGGCGAACATCCGTTACCGTAAGCGTGTCGCCTTTTTGTAAAGGATTAAAAAGGCTAAATTCACCATTTACCAATGCTTCATATGCATCTTGTTGTGAAATGATGGGCTTTTTTGCCACCATTTCGTTGTCATCGATCATATAGAATATGCTATCGGGTGTCTGCTGGCTGGAAAGTGTTGCCATGATCAGGCCTTGTGAAAAATCTTCACAGGCAGTCTGCAAATTCTCTGCCTCTGCTAAATCCCAGCGAATTGTCCGTTCATCCTGCTGCTGATAGACAGCGTTAATCGGCATTAATTCTTCTTTTTCCAGCCAATTCTCTATAAGCTCTTTTTGCTGTTTAATATCTGCAGTTAGAGGTTCATCATTTGGGTCATTAGTATACAAGTCCCAGCTTCCCTTCGTTATGCTGTAAATGAGGGAATAGCTGATGCCTTCCTCATCTAGAAATGAAAAGCCAAGGTTTTCCGATTCTCTGCGCATTCCGCCCTGCTGCTGTAAATCGAATTGCTCGGCGATGGACTGGGCGATTTGGGTTAATACTTTTTTGTTTCTTATATCCTCATTGTAATAAATACATGCCTCTGCTTCTTGATCGGAAAGCTCGGTTTCCAGCTGTACTTGAATTTGCTCCATGCTTTGCTTTTGGGCAGGCTTGAAGGGCAGATTCCCGAATTCCTGTGCTTGATAGACTGTATTCGCAATACCGAACAGCGCGATAAAAAACAGGGGAATGGAAAGGGCCTTTACAATCGGTGCCAGCTTTACTTGACGCTGTTCAATCATCACGATGAAAGCCATTACGATGAAGTATCCCGCGATGCTTCCGATTGTATTATGCAACAGGTCGTCCAATTCAAAAATCCCTTTACCAGAAACTAATTGGAAAACTTCGACGCACAGCGTGAACATAAACGACAGAAAGAAGACACGCCAAAATGATCTGTTTTTTCGGTGAAGCAGCGGCAGCAGTCCGCCGAGCGGCATAAACATAATCACATTAAAGATGATTAGCTGAAACTCAGACAATGACCATTTATTCCATGCATTTAGATAGCCGCTGAATAGACTGAAATTCAGCTGTCCCGTAAAAAATGCCGGTCTGCTGAGGGTGGTAATGCCTAATACGACTACGGCCCAGCAAATCAGCAACGTAACGACTATAAACGTAGAGAGTTGTACCGGATATTTTTTGTAGAAAAATTTTCGATAAACAACGTATGCAGCCAGTAGAATGATGAGTAAAGCAATCGAATATTTAATATACGGCAAAAGACCAGAAACGATAGAAATGACATCCATAATAAGGTTCCTCCTGAACAGCTTGTTATGTTCAGTGTAACAGGGAAATCTTAACAGATATTGGGGATAAATCTTAAGAATTCCTGAAGATACGTCTGAGATAGGAGACTGACGGAGAGCAACACCGGGCAGTCGCTATTAGCATTAATAGAAACCCTGTCACTGAAGCATATAACGGTTAATCACTAGAAATAGAAACTATCCCGACACATCCATGCATTATCATGTATACTAAATACTGTGAAATGTTATAATTCCTGGATTTCTAGTTGAGAAGGAGTAACTGAAATCCTAGAACGGAAATTTTCATTATATTATTCACTTTTTAATAAGGGCAGTAATGAAGGGCATTTTAAAAATAAAAAGTAGGATCACATAAATTAGCATGATTAAAGGAGTTTAGAAATGGGTTTAAAAGAAGAATTGAAACGAGAAATACGTAATGTGAAAAACGATGCTGCAAAGGAAGTCGACAAATACTGGGCAATTGATTTTGAAGGGCATAAAATTGAGATTCATAACAAAATGATGGAGGAAACATTACTTGTTGATGGTCAAGTGATTGACCAGCATACCCGCCAGTCGATGTGGTCGCATTTAATGCCGTACTCTACATTGTCGGGAACTTTTCAGACGGCAGATGGGCACGTACATAAGATACACGTGAAGATCGGCGGCTTTGTCCGGCTGAATATTACGGTGAAGGTGGACAGGCAAGTTATTTTGAAGGAAGCTGTGACATTAGAGTTTTTACCGTGGTCACATAAAGAGAAAATCTTGCCGTACCTTGAAAAGCAAGTCCAGCAACATGGCCGGATTTTATATACGGATTTACCTGATGAGGAATATTTATTTGACGAAAATCACCCAAAACTTGCGCCAGGTTTGTCAGACAGGTTGCTGGCAGATGTCGTCACACCTTTTTATACGAAAAAGCTCATTAAATACTTTATGGAGCAAGTGGAGAAGCCGACGAATCAAACACGGAAGGCGACGTACGAAAAGATCCAGGAAGAGCTGGTCATCAGCTATTTCCATGAATTAGTGGAATTATTTGTACAGCAGGAGAAGGATGAACAGCGCGTTCAGCAGGAAGCACTTTGGCTGCTTGAGAATGCTGCACACCGGGAAGTGATGAAGTTCGCAATGGTCATTTTGGGCTGCACCAATTGCGAAGCCTATAAGGATCGTCTTCAGTCCATTGCCCTACATGAGGAATTCACGGGAGTCGCTTTATTTGCGCTGAAGAACGGCACACGTCATGCAAACGATTATATTTGGCAGCTGGCCCAGAAAGTAAAAGGCTGGGGGAAAATAGAGGCGGTTAACTTTTTGGAGCCTGAAACGGAGGAAATCCGCTACTGGTTTTTAACAGAAGGTACGAAAAATGATATTCTGAACAGCTATTCTTCAGTTGTCTGTGCAGAAAAAGGCAGACTTGACGTCGCGCTGCACGAACCAGGAATATCAAATGAATTATTTATCGGTACGACCGAGATCATTGCCGGACTGCTGTCAGAGGACGGACACATGCCGATTGACGAATATGAATACGCAGGGCAGGTACTTATGCGCTATGCATATCATGCCAAAACGCATTGCCAAGAGCTGAAGGACTTTTATATGCTGGCACGTATTGCTGATTATATGGATGAAGAGGAAGAAACGTGGGAGGCGCGCTATGAGAATACCTGGAAGCCTCATGAACGACGTATCGCAGGTGAAGCCATCCAGGAAATTGCGGCGGATCCAAAATGGCTGCAAGAGGCTTTAGCAATTCTTCATTCAGAAGAGAAGGACCAGCTCCAGGCATTAGCGATTGCGAAATTTTATAAAGCAGATATTAAAGATGTATTGTTTAACAAGCTGAAAAAGGAGCCAAACAGACTCGAATACCACCTGGCATTACTTGAGATGGAAGATAAAGAGGTAACCGAAGCTTTAGTAGCGTTTACAGACCGCTTCGTCTCACTTGATGAGTTAACAGATGAAGAGAAAGCGACCGTGATTGTGCTGCTGGAAGCTTTAGGTGACCTTGAAGGAACGGGGCTCGCGTTCATAGAAAAATGCTTGCGTTCAGTAGATGTAAATGTACAGGGCTTTGCCTTGTCGGCAATTAGTGGGCAGGAGAAAGCAGCGTGGTACAAGCCGGAAATGGTAGAGGCGCTGAAGTACGTCAGCGATCGTTCGATGGATAAGGAAAATCGCCAGCTGGCAAAGAGTTTGTTGTAATTATAATCCATTAATAAAGTCATTTTTAGCCCCATTACAAAGGAGGTGTTTTATTGAGCTGGAAAGATATCAGAAACGAAAATGTTGAAACGATCGAAAAATGTGTGGGTGAATTTGAGATTACCGCCCTGCGTTTTTTTGAAGAATTGTTTGAGGGCGATATTATCCATTACGGCCTTTTCAAAGTGAAGATTTATGAGGGACAAACCAGCCCCTTTTATTCTGGATACACAAACCTTAGAATAAAAACTCCAGAAGGTGGATATGAGGGGGGCTTCGGCTCCGGGATTTCAATAGAACAAGCGCTGGAGGATACTGTACGTAATTTCCTGGGGAATTTAACGCAGTTCAAGCACGAGAAAAAGTCAGGACTCTGTAAGGAAGACTTAGTGTTATTGACGTCTGATGAATATTGATTTATGCGTTATAAAATATAGATGAAATCAAGGGGGATATGGGCATGAATTTACGCGAGGTAGTAGAAGGGGTCCAGCATGAAGTCGGCTTTTCAGGTGCGGTGTTAGTGGAAGGCCATGACGGGAGCTTGTTATTAAATGAAAGCTATAGCTTCGCCAATCGCTCAGAGCAACTAGCCAACACTTCATCGACCCGCTTTGGAATTGCATCGGGGTGTAAACTCTTTACGGCTATAGCTGTCCTTCAGCTTATTGAAAAAGGGACCATCTCTTTAGACACAAAAGTAAAGGATTATCTTCAATATGATTTTCAGCACTTTGATGAAGAGATTACAATTCACCATTTGCTGACACATACTGCTGGAATTCCGGATTATTTTGATGAGGAGACGATGGATGACTTTGAAGAGCTGTGGATCCAAACGCCGATGTATCGAATCCGGCGGTTAGAGGATTTCCTGCCATTATTCCAGCACTTGCCGATGAAATCGAAGGTCGGTGAAAGATTCCATTATAACAATGCGGGATACATTTTGCTTGGCTTAATCGTAGAGCAGGCAAGTCAAAGCACATTTGATGAATACGTCGTAAAGAACATTTTTCAAAAAGCGGATATGACGAGCGCAGGCTATTTCGAATTAGACGCTCTGCCTGCTAACACTGCACAGGGCTATATTGATTTTGAAGATGGTACATGGAAAACAAATATCTATTCCTTACCGGCAAAAGGCGGTTCGGATGGCGGTGCGTTTATTACAGTGCATGACATGGCGAAGTTGTGGGACGCGCTGATGAGTTATTCATTATTAACTGAAGAGACAACGAAGCTGCTTCTGACGCCTCACGCTGAGGAAGACGAGGAAGACCATTACGGCTACGGTGTATGGATTAAAATAAGGAATAATGCAATCTTTAAATATCATGTCATGGGCTATGACCCGGGCGTTAGCTTTCACTCTGCTTATTATCCGGATTCATCTCGTAAAGTGGTGGTATGCTCGAATAAGTCAGAGGGCGCCTTTGATATGATGATCGAAATCGAAGGGGAAATAATGAAATAAAAGTCTTCAGATAACAGAGGATGCTAAAGAAAGCTTTTTTACTAGAAAAGCTTATGCAGATAATCATTATTCAGATACCGGGTTCTGTCAGGTACCTGGCATTTCTTATGGTTGAATGAAGGTTAATTTACTTGTATGAAGGAATACAACAAATAAATGCTTTTCATATCCAGTTTTGTATTTTAGAGCTTACGAGGAATGCTGTAGGCAAAAAGTGCAGAATGTAATAGCTGCATTCTGCACGCAATTCATTTTAAAAACGCAGCCCGGTTTTATAAACTGCCGCTATGCAGTTTAAGAGAGCACGAGGGATTCTTTTCGGAAAATACGATTTTACATAGCCTTTAAAATAAGCTTTTTGTAAATCATCCCATTGCCTATCATTTTTCGTTTGGCGAAAACGAGCTACATCGATTAACTTCACTTCTCCATTTGAAGTGATGATGATATTTTTTAAGTGAATGTCGGAAGGGTTAAGTCCAACTTTTCTTGCCATTTCCAATGCTTCATTAATTGCATGTATTTTTTCTTCTTGAATATATATACCATTTTCTAAATGTTGGAATAGTGTATGTCCGTCAAGGTAATCTATTACGATATAGTTTTTGCCAGCCTCGTGTAAGGCAGGATAGTAGCTGCTAGGTGGCAGCTTTCTGTAAATGGCAGCTTCTTCTTCAGCAATATGTGCTTTATCAGGAAAGAATACTTTTAAAGCAACCTGTTCGTTCTTCACCTTAAATACAAAAGCACTTCTACCTGTTCCAATCAGTTGCAGCGTGCTATTATAACTTTTTAACTGCGGTGTCTTTCCTTTTTTCTCCATGATCACACTCTCGGCCAATTCTTGGTATTTCACTAAATACACCTCATATCGAATAATAAGTATATGGATCACGCCAATTCATGCTAAGGGCGGTAAGCCGGTTATGTAATTATTATTATAACAATATTATTCAATAATTCCTCTTTCAGCATTTGACTGGTGATTATTACTATCATATGTGACATTTTGGTAGCAGATAATCAAATTTTAGTAATATATTCGAAGGTCGCAAATAGTTGATAATCAGTATTTTATGGCTTGTTCTATGAGCATGATCTTTAATAGCTTTTCTTGTAAAGGTATATAAAGATGTTACAACCAGAATTTTAGAGATTTTCCGGCATACGCGGCAGTTGTTGTATTGTAATAAATTTTATTGGATGTATCGTTATTCGGGGATGGTTTTCAATGAATAAACAATGAAAATGAAGCTGCTATATGCTTTTATTCTCATTATAGAATTATTTTTTGGATTAATCCTGTCTGAATTAGTTTTAGGTTAACAATGAAAGATATAAAAAGTCTAGCTTGTCTGGACAATGAACATTCATAACTTTATCGTTATTTTACAATGGGGGGATCTAATAGAATGAAAAACAAAGCAGAGCAGCTATGGCAGCAAATTATTGAAAAAGGGGAGAGTGTGGAGGAAAACTTTAAAGAATCGTTAAATCTCCAGCAAGGTGCTACGGATAAAGATTTTGAACTCGTGGAATCGACACTCGGTGTGAGGCTGCCAGAAGAAATGAAAAGTCTGTACAGAATACATAACGGACAAGTTTGGAACACAGGGGGTAACGCATTTGTAAGGAATTTAATCCTTTCCCCTACGTTTGAGATTATAGAGAATTGGAGGTTTTTGCAGGAGGAATTTGATCCGGATGATGAGTTGGAACTTGAGAATGAAGATGAAGTCAAACCATTGCTTTGGAATTCAAAATGGATTCCGATAGCAGAAAATGGCGCAGGGGATTATGTTTGTATTGATACTGATCCTGCTGAATCCGGAACAGCGGGGCAGATTCTGTATTTTTGGCATGATTGGGGAGATCGTTCAGTGGAGGCAAAGAGCCTGTTTGAGTTTATAGAACTGTGTCTCAATGAAGAGGATTAGCATGCAGTAATGATGATAATAAACTTAAAAAATGTACGCCATCCTGTTTGGGAAATGGCGTACATTTGTTGTTTTTCAGCGATTTTTTATAATACTATTTAGCTTGTTGTACTTCCTGCTTTTTCTTCGGCATAAACAAGGTCAGGATCAGCGCAATAATCGCAAGGATTGTCATGAAATAATAGGCATCTCCTGAACCGAGCATGGATGCTAGAGAAGAGATAGTCTCAGCTGAGGCAGATGGATTGTTCACGATAACTGTTTCGGCGTGGGAAGTTGCCTGTCCAGTATAAATGGTTACGATGACAGCTGTACCGATTGCACCGGCAATCTGACGAATCGTATTGTTTACAGCAGAACCGTGAGTACCCAGTTCTTTCGGTAAGGCATTCAGCCCGGCAGTATTCAGCGGCATCGTAATAAAGCTCAAGCCGATACGCAGGAAAATGGTCCGGATCGTTACATACATAAAGGATGTTGTCTCAGATAAGTCTGTGACAGCCCACATCGACGGGATGATAAATAGCAGACCTGTAATAAAGAGCGGTTTTGCGCCGAAGCGGTCATAGAGCTTCCCGGTCACAGGAGACATCAGGGCGTTGATGATCGCCCCCGGCAGCAAAATAAGTCCGGCGTCAAATGCCGTAAATCCTCGGCCGTCCTGCAGGTAGATTGGCAGTAAAATCATGTCCGCATACATCATCATCGTAACCGCTACATTAATGATAGAAGTTAGAGTAAATACTTTATTAGTGAAGACCGATAGATTCAGCAGCGGGTCGTCTGATTTAACCTGGCGAATACAGAAACCGGCTGTTACGGCAACCCCGATGACAATAGATAGAATAACGATCCAGTCGTCCCATCCTTTACTTCCTGCGTTACTGAATCCGTATAAAATAAGGCCAAATCCGACTGTCGATAAGATGACACTGAATACATCTAGTTTTGCCTTTGCCGTTTCCGATACATTGACCAAGTATTTCAAAGCGAGCAGGATAACGAGCAGAGACAGAACCGATAGCCCGATGAACAGCCAGCGCCATGAATAGTAGTCGATGACAAAACCGGATAGAGTCGGCGCGATAGCCGGTGCGAAAATGATGGCGAGGCCAAGGAAGCCCATGGCACTACCACGCTTTTCCTGAGGGATTACCGCGAGGACAACCCCCATCATAAGGGGCATCAAAATACCGGCACCAGCTGCCTGGATCATGCGTCCTGCAAGGAGTACACCAAAGATAGGGGCAGCAGCACAGATGATGGAACCAACGAGTAGAAACAGCATGGCACTGATGAACAGCTGCCGTGTTGTAAAGCGTTTCATCAAATAAGCTGTAATGGGAACGAGCACGCCGTTTACGAGCATGAACCCTGTAGCAAGCCACTGGACAGTTGTCGCCTCTACCTCGAAGGCATCTTTTAGACTACTGAGTGCTACATTTAGTAATGTCTGATTTAATGTCGAAAGGAAACACCCGACGATCAGGACCGTTAGTAAAATCCCTTTTTTGATTTCTTTTTGTTGTTGTGCCATAAGTAGTCCTTTCTATATTGTTTTATTGACGGAATGTCGATAAAATAGATAATAGCAATATAGCTGGAAG
This sequence comes from Lysinibacillus sp., assembly GCA_031181585.1. Classification (GTDB taxonomy): domain Bacteria; phylum Bacillota; class Bacilli; order Bacillales_A; family Planococcaceae; genus Lysinibacillus_B. The sequence continues at coordinate 17,483 of JAPSKP010000023.1, read as the reverse complement.
AATCCTATCCGCAATTTTGGAGAAATTGTTGACTATACAACGAATAGTCAACAATTGTTGATGAAAAAGGGATTAATCGATAGAAGGGAAGTATTTGTTTACCATGAAAAAAGAAGATCCGCGCTCCATCCGTTCAAGACGAATGTTGAAGGAGGCAGTGTTTACGCTGCTTGCGGAAAATGAGGATGTATCACAATTAACGGTCCAAAAAATCACAAACCGTGCCGAACTGAACCGTGCGACGTTTTATTTACATTACGAGGATATCAATGACCTGCTGCGTCAAATTGTTCATGAAATATTTGACGAGTTGTCAAAAAAAGTTGACCCACTCTTAAAGATTCCGCGATCTAATGAACATGAGCAGCTGGTAGCTTTTTTAGACTATATTTATGAATATCGTAAACTGTTTGCAGTATTGGTTGAGCATAAAGGGTTTAAGACGAGCCTTACGAATTTATTAAAGAAAACAATTCAAGCTAGAAGAGACGCGCGGGGAGAAGACTTGCCGCCAAATCTTGTATCGCTGGATATTATCGGAGCGTCCCTGTTAGGAATTATTATGTGGTGGGTAAAGGACGGTATTCAATTTAGTTCTGAATATGTTGCAGAGCAGATTGCACGGCTTTACAAGAAAGAATAACGAGAAGTAGTTTCGCCGGGCTAACGGCTAAGAGCGTTAGTCCGGCATCTTTTATTTTCGGCTATTGCGCTTGCAACTGCATTAACGCGCCAAAATATTGAGAGGCAGTCGTAAAGCAAATGAATGCCAGCAGTTCGCTGATTTCAGCATCCGATAGGTAGTCCTTTAAAACAGCTGTAATGCTTGCGGAGGTTTGGCCCTTTGATGCGAGAAAGGCTTCCGCAAAGCCGGTACAAACGGCTGTTTTCTCATCATAGTCTGCCGGATTGGGCTTGCCTTTTGCTTTACAATATTCGCAGCCGTTTTTTTGCGCAAGCGTTCGGCGAACTTCCTCTTTTAGCTTGGCGGACAGCCATTGGTCTTTTTCAAGCGTGCTGCCAAGCTGAGCCCAGGCAGCCTGGATGTCTTGATTATAAGCAAGCAATTGTTGAAACGGCGTCTCGCCTGTTTCATGTAATGGTATAAGTGTCATGTTGATCCCTCCTGTACTGATTATAGAATAGAGGGAAGAAGCACTACATAGCGAATTGAAGGAAAAAAGCTTATGAAACTTTCCGAATAGAAAGGAATTCAGTTGAAATGGATACCATAAATGAACTGATTATAGAACAATTGAAGAAGGATAGTAGAATTTCTATAAGTGAGCTCAGCAGAAGGGTGCATCTATCACCGCCCGCTGTCAGGGAGCGGGTGCGCCAGCTGGAAGAGCAGGGAATCATCAAAGGATTTACGATCGACATTGATGTAAAGAAAATGGGTTATCCGATTGAAGCCATTATTGAGGCGACGATTAAAAATAACCGGTATACCGATTTTAAGCAGCAGATTCAGACCTATCCAACTATTGACTTCTGCTACCGGATTGCCGGTGAAGCCTGCTTTTTGCTGAAGGCACATTTTCAAACATTTGAAGATGCGGAAAAGTTGATTGACGAACTGCAGCCACTGGCACATACTAAGACAAATTTTATCTTTTCGGAAGTAACTCTCTCATAAAAGAGGGTAAATTATCATCAATTTAAAGCAAAACAAAGGAGGTTTTTTGGTGAATATTAATTTAATTATCATTGGGTTACTCCTTCTAACAATTGGCTATTTTGTCGGCGTAAAGAAAATGACTTGGCTGCTTTCCGGCTTTAACGAAAGGCGGGTAAAGGACAAAGAAAAGCTAGCCAACCTTGTCGGAGGAGCGCAAATTTTACTTGGAGCAATGCTGATCATTGGAGGATTTGTCGACGTACATCCAGAAGAATACCTTATTATTGCGAGTGTAGTGATTTTGCTTGGGCTGCTAGTATATGTGAATATTAAAATGGTAGAATAAGGTACCGGAAGCTGCAATCTAGCTGCTCCGATTTACTATAGGGGAGTGAAGACTATGATAGTAAGGACTGCAATAAGTGACGACGCTGCACAAATCGTGGAAGTGATGAAGGATGCGGAAGCGTCAAACTTCATGATGTATGGACCAGGAGAACGGGAAATGACGGCTGAACAATTCCAGCGGTTCATCGATGTGATGAACGGAAAGGAGCACTCTGAGCTGTTTGTAGCCGTGGAAGAAGGCAAAATCCTGGGCTATCTTATTATGCAGGGAGAAGTAAAGCCAAAACGTGTTTCCCATAGAGTAAGCGTTGCAATCGGCGTACATAGCGAAAGCCGCGGGAAAGGTGTGGGGAAATCACTGTTTGAATATGCCCATCGCTGGGCGAAGGAAAGGGAGATTCACCGCGTCGAGCTGACGGTGATCTCAACGAACGAACAGGCGTACAAGCTTTATGAAAAAATGGGTTATGAGACGGAAGGAGTAAAAAAGCACTCACTGTTCATTGATGGAGCCTACGCCGATGAATATTATATGGCGAAGCTTTTATAAGGAACCGCAGAAAATCTAGAACGGTTTATTCGTCTCAGATTTATAAGGGTTGAATAATTTTCAAGAAATTCGCAAAGGCTTTGAAGCATGGTGGGAAGATTTTCCGCCTGCTGAGAGAAGCCTTTTTTGTTACATATAACAAACCTCATTCGGAAGTGAATGCTTGCTTAAACGAAAAGGACCGGCCGATATATGGACGGTTCGCCAAGGTATGTGTAGATTATAGGAAGGGGTAGTACAAAATGATGCTGACAGTAGGAGCCGTTTACTTTGTTATTATGCTTGCGATGCTATTCACCGGCTATTTTAACACGCTTGCTTTCCTGTTAATTTCAGTTCTTTGTTCGCTTGTTATTAGAGGGATCCCAAAGGAAAAGGATTCAAAATGGACGACAAGCGCCGGTTTTTTGTTCATACTAGCTGCGATTATTGTTGTAGCTGTAAAAGAGAAGGATTCCTTTTTCTAAAGAGTTAGCAGCTGTGATACCATATGCTTGCCAGCAAAGCCAAAACCTCCGTAAAAGTGAGAACTGGTTAAGATATTTTTGAGTTTACAAACGATAAAATTCCTCAGCCTCTTCCATTGTTGTTCTCTAGCCGCTCTTACGCTCGCCTTCTTTCCTATGCTCCCCACTAAAAAATTCCCCCATCTACCCAACAGATGGTCTGACTGCTTCTCCCACTTATACTGGAAGAGATTCCACTTTGTTTTTACAAGAAAAATTGTCTACAATGAAGAGTGGACAAACACTTACATAAAGCGAGTGCAGCGTGGCTCGTTCTTAAAGATACTTTTTAGTAGATTAATAGAAAAAGAAACCGATCAGTCAATGAAATTCAGCAATAGAAATGGAGAATGACTATGTACCATAAAATGTCCGGCGAATCTACGGACTTCACAAAAACGAATAGCAGAAAGCTGGCCGAGCTGTTTCCAGAGGTCGTAACGGAAGGTGGACGTATTGATTTTGACCAGCTTCGTACGCTGCTTGGCGAAGCAGTCGAACAGGGTAATGAGCGCTATTTCTTCAGCTGGAATGGCAAGAAAGAGGCTTTGCTTGGTGCGCAAAAACCGTCAAAGGGAACACTGCGGCCGCTTCCAGGGAAGAGCAAGGATTTTGATACAACACAAAATCTTTATATCGAAGGGGATAACCTCGAAGTCCTCAAGCTTCTCCAAAAATCATATAACAACAAAATCAAAATGATTTATATTGATCCGCCGTACAATACCGGCAAGGATTTCGTCTATAAGGATAATTTTTCTAAAGGGGTCGACAACTACCTGGAGCAGACAGGGCAGGTTGATTCGGAAGGCAACCGTATGGCGACGAATACAGAAAGCAATGGACGCTTCCATTCGGACTGGCTGAATATGATTTACCCGCGTTTGAAGCTTGCCCGTAATTTATTGAAGGAAGACGGCGTTATTTTTATCAGCATCGATGACCATGAGCAGAGCAACCTGATCAAAGTATGTGACGAGATTTTCGGACAGCACAATTTTGTTGCAAATCTCGTGTGGGCAAACAAAGAGGGAGGCGGCAGCTCCGATTCACGGCTGTTCCGTATTAAGCATGAGTATATCGTCTGCTACGCGAAATCGATTGAAAAGCTTGATATAACAGGGGTGGCTATCAGTAATGAGGACCGCTATAAACTGAAGGATCAGCATGAAAGTGTACGGGGGCCGTATTACCTGCAAAAGCTTGGCATGGGTTCGATCCAGTATTCCCAGTCGCTCGATTATCCAATACAAGCACCGGACGGGACAAGTGTTTACCCGGCTGACAACAACAATGGCAAAAAGGCTTGCTGGCGCTGGTCTGAGACGAAATTCAAATGGGGTGTTGAAAATGATTTCATCGTTATCCAAAAGGATTCAAAGGACGTCTGGACAGTATACACAAAGCAATATTTAAAGATGGACAATGACGGTCATCTGATCACCCGCACACAGCGGCCGCTTGGAATCATCGAGGAATACTCGAGTACACAGGCTTCAAAATTCCTCGATAGTATCGGGATGGGGAATATATTTGATTATTCAAAGCCTGTCAATCTGATTCAGTACTTAATTGACCGTGTCGTGACAGAGGAAAACGAAATCATCCTTGACTTCTTTTCCGGCTCTGCCACAACAGCACATGCGGTGATGAAGCGAAATGCCGAGGATGGGAAAAGCCGCCGCTTTATTCTTGTGCAGCTGCCTGAACCGCTTGCAGAAAATGCGGACGGCTACAGTACGATCTGCGATATCGGCGAAGAGCGGATCCGCCGATCTGGAGAGAAAATAAAGGAAGCCATGATAGAAAGCGTGAAAAATGCAGGATTATTAGGGAATGACCAGCTGAATCCTGAAAAACTCGATACCGGCTTTAAGGTGCTCAAGCTTGATAAGTCGAATATCCGTGACTGGAATACAGATTTTGATCATCTTGCGGACGAGCTAGAACTGTTTGAAGAGGTCTTTGTTGAGGGACGCTCCGAGCTTGATATTGTCTATGAAATGATGCTGAAGAATGGATTAGAGCTTACAAGTCCAGTTGCTGTGTTCCAGGTGGACGGAAAGAATATCTACAATGTCGCACACGGACGTTTGTTTATTTGCCTTGATGATCACATTGACCGGCAAATTGCAGCGGCGATTGTTGAAGCGCAGAAGAAGTCAGGAGCTGGAATGGGTTCTGTGATTTTCAAGGATGCAGGCTTTGGCGGCAATGATGCAGAGAAACTGAACTGCTACGAATACCTAAAGGATGCGGGTTATCCAGAAGATAATCTGCTGTCTATTTAGAGGTGAGCAGCATGAAAATACAATTTGATGAATTAGCGTATCAAACAGAAGCCATTCAATCGGTCATCCGCATATTTGAAGGGCAGCAAATCCGCAAGTCGGACTTTACGATTGCAGGTGACGACAAACAAGGGAAGCTGTTTGGTGAAAAAGGAATCGGCAACCGGGTCGAACAAGACCGTGCCCGCATGCTGCGGAATGTCCAGCAAATCCAGATTGATAACGGAATTCCCGTATCGGATGAGCTGCCGGGGTCGTTTCCGCAGTTTAATATTGAAATGGAAACAGGGACGGGTAAGACATTCGTCTATTTAAAGACAATTCTTGAATTAAACCGGTCGTACGGCTTTACGAAGTTTGTTATTGTCGTCCCATCTGTAGCCATAAAGGAAGGTGTCATGAAGACACTTGAAATAACAAAGGACTACTTTAAAGCGCAGCTGAACGGTTTGATTTATCGTTCCTTCATGTACGACAGCAAGCGGTTAAATGAAGTCCGTGATTTTGCGCAGAGCGAATCGATTGAGATTATGGTCATCAATATCCAGGCGTTCTCGAAAAGCAGTAAAAACGAGGACAATATGAACATCATCTACCGTAAGGATATGGACTCCTTGTTCGGTATTGCACCCATCGAGCTCATTGCAGAGACGAATCCGGTTGTTGTCATCGATGAGCCGCAAAGCGTGGACAACACGGATAATGCAAAAAAAGCGATTGCTGCATTAAATCCCGCTGTTACGTTCCGCTACTCGGCTACACATAAAAATACGGACTACCCGCTGCTCTATAAGTTAGGACCGGTAGAAGCTTACGAGAACAAGCTCGTGAAGCAAATCGAGGTAGCGGGCATTCGGCACAATACGGACGGCAACGAGGCATATATCCGGCTGCTGGCGATTAAAGCGACAAAAAGTGCTGTTACGGCAACCGTAGAGATGTATGAAAAGTCCAAGACGGACATTACAAAAAAGGAAATCAAACTTAAGCAGGGCGACGATTTGTATATCAAATCGAAGCGAATTTCCACCTATGAAAAGCTGGGCTTTGTCAAGGAAATCTCCGCGGATCCCGGCAATGAATACATCGAGCTATCAGGCGAGCCGTCTATCATCAGGCTGCGGGAATCGGTGGAAAACGACCGGCAGATCAAGCGTGCCCAAATCCGCAAAACGATTGAGGAACACCTGAACAAGGAACTTACGCTAAATCCGCTCGGCATCAAGGTGTTGAGCCTGTTCTTCCTCGATAATGTAGCAAACTACCGCCAGTATGATGAGGCAGGCAGTCCGCTAAAAGGCGAGTACGCCCGCATATTTGAAGAGGAATACGAACAGCTGATCAGCCTGGACAAATACCGCTCGCTGCGGGACCGAGCAATCCTTGCTGCGGATGTGCATGACGGGTACTTCGCTCAGGACGGTAAAGGCAGATTGAAAAATACAAGCGGCGAAACGCAAGCGGATGAAAGTACGTATCAAATCATTATGAAGGATAAGGAAGACTTGCTGACGTTCTATGATGAAGAAAAGGGCCAGGTGAAAAGGGCGAACAAGCTGCGCTTTATCTTCTCCCACTCGGCACTGAAGGAAGGCTGGGACAACCCGAATGTCTTTCAGATCTGCACGCTCATTGAATCGAAGGACACGATTACGAAAAGGCAGAAAATTGGCCGCGGCCTGCGTATTGCCGTCAATCAGCAAGGCGAGCGGGTTCCAGGCTTTGAGGTCAACACACTGACCGTCATGGCAAATGAAAGCTATGAGGATTTTGCCAAAGGGCTGCAGCGCGAGTATGAAGAGGAAGGTGTTCAGTTCGGCATGTTTGATGACATGGTATTCAGTGCGATTATCCTGGAGATTGAAGAGCACACGGGCATCAAAAAGCCGCTTGGGCGCGAGCATTCAACAGAGCTTGTCCGCTATATGCGCGAAAACGGTTATATCGATAGCCGCAGCAAAGGAACAGAAAAATTAGCGAAGGCACTTCAGGAAGGGACGTTTGAACTGCCTGAACGTTTTACCTCTCTTGGAGAACGAGTAAAGGAAAAGGTGCTGGAAGTAATCAAGCGGAAATTTGACAGCAGTAAGGTCGATATTAAAAATCGGGACGAGCGAGTCTCTGTCAAAGTGAAAAAGGAGGCACTTGCTGGTCCGTTCCTTGAGCTGTGGGAGAAAATTAAATATAAAACAAACTACTCCATATCGTTTGATTCAGAACAGTTCATCCACAGTGCCGCTGAGAAGCTGGCCGATGAGCTTGAAGTAAGACTTGCAAAACTGGAATACATGAAGGCAAGTCTCGTACAGGCCGCATCAGGAATTGATACGGGAGAACAAACAGTTACTAGTATTGAAGCGTCTAAGCAAGAATACCGGGAAGTACCTGACATTGTGAGCTATTTACAGCATGAGACGAAGCTCACGCGAAAGACGATTATCGCGATTCTAAAGGAAAGTGGCACGCTGACGGACTTCAAACGCAATCCACAGCTGTACATGATGCAGACCGCACGTATTTTGAATGCAGCAAAACGCCTGGCGATGGTCGATGGTGTCAAATACGAAAAGCTGCCAAGCGGGGAAGCCTATGACCAGCAGCTGTTTCTTCAAGAAGAGCTCATCAGCTATAAGGACAATACAGTGGAAGTAAAGGGCGACCGCTCGCCGTTTAAGCACATCATTGTGGACTCCGAGGTAGAGCGCGCATTTGTGAAGGAATGTGAGCAGGATGAAAACGTGAAAAGCTACATCAAGCTGCCTTCTTGGTTCAAGGTGAAAACACCGCTCGGACCGTACAATCCGGACTGGGCCATTCTGCTTGAAAAATTCGGCCAGGAACGACTGTATTTCATTGTGGAAACGAAGGGCAGCACAGCTTCTGAAGACATCCGGCCGACCGAGCTTGCAAAGATCAAATGCGGAAGAAAGCATTTCGCTGCACTCGATACAGGCGTAGTCTTTAAAAAGACGACAAGTGAGAGAAGCTTGTATTAGAGGTTGGAAAGAGTCGTAGATAGAAAATCCAATTTACAACCCCCTGCTAGTTTTTGGCAGGGGGTTTTTATGTTTAGGATTTTATTCGCCAACTCTATGAATTATTTCGCCAAAATAAAGCATAATTTCGCCAAATATCATTAAAATTTCGCCGATTAAGCAAACATTTTCGCCTATCATCAGCTATATACTAGAATATACTATTCATTCATTAATTGAATAAAATTGGAAAATAAACTACTCTAGAAGGAGCGCTTATGAGAATGGGTCTGCCTATGAAAAAACAGTTGATTGTCCTTGGTTTAGGGGTACTAGCAGTTTTTATCGCTCTACAAGCCTATCATTTCAATGTACAGCAGGAGATGAAAAAGGAAATTGGACGAGGCTATCTTGTGAATATGGTGAACGTATCTAACACGTTCAAAAATCTGGATTATGACATATTAGAAAAGATGGAAGCTGACAATTCGGAATACGGGAGCCTGAATAACTTGTATTCTATGTTGATGTATTTAGATGTCCAATCCTTCAAAGGGCAGCCGGAAATCAGGTCGCTGCTGCAAGATATTAATAAGCTTTTATCGGAATATAAAATCAACGGAGAACTCACAAACAAACAGCAGGCAGCGTTTGATTCAAACGTACGGAAAGTGAGATTCATTGTGATGGAGTTAGAGGACATGCTCGGCAGCGAGATTGACTGGTACTATGCTTTCGTGGAGCCAACCGAAGCAATCCAAAAACGGGTACAAGAGCGATTGCTCATGAATTTTTAAGAAAGCTGATGCGGCCATGCAGTTCCAAAAGGACAATGAAAGCTGCTATATCTCTCATAGAAGCACTAGAGGAAGGAGCATTTATATGAACAAACGATTGATTGGAAAGTTACTGCTCGCAGCTGTTTTGCTTATTATGTTATACGCCTATCATTTTGGCGCGCAGCGGGATTTAAAGAAGGAAATCGGACGAGGCTATCATATTAATATGGTACACATCGCTACAGCGTTGAGTGGCCTGGATTATGAAAAACTGACTGGGCTGAGCACGGAGGGGAATACATATGGCAGCCTGGATAAGCTTTATATTACATTGAGATATTCAGAACTTCAGTCGTATGAAGGGCTGCCGGAAGTATACTCGCTTCTTTCGAATACGATTATGCTTATATCGGACTATAAGCATGACGGAGCCCTTTCACAGGAAAAACAGGAGGAGTTCAATGCAAATGTCAAAAAAATCAATGCCATTGTCACGGATTTAGAGCAGCTATTAGATACCGATCTTGACTGGTACAATGCTTTTACGAATCCGCATGAAAAGGTAAAAGAACGGATAGAAGAGCGGCTTGAGATGGAGGAGTAAAGCTGTATCAGAGGGGGGTGTACGGATCACGGAAACCGCCCATCACCCTTATATTGAAAATAAGGTTCAGTTTCAACAGGCGATCGAGTGATTCATTCAAGACCAAGAGAAATAGCATCCTATTGAAACGTATCTGTCATCTACCAGTTTAGAATAACGAAGCAAAAGGAGATACATACCGTGAATTACATTCAATCATTACGAAAAGCCATAGGTACAAAACCGATCATTGCGCCCGGATCAGCAGTGATTGTTTTCAATGAACAAAACGAGCTATTACTTCAATTACGGTCAGATACTAATGATTGGGGAATTCCAGGCGGTGGTATGGAACTAGGCGACAGCTTTGAAGAAACCGCGGGAAGAGAGCTGCAAGAGGAGACAGGTCTTGTGGCGCTTGAGCTGGAGCTGCTCGATATTGCATCAGGCAAGGAGTATTACTATCGATTTCCGCATGGTGATGAAATTTATAATGTGACCGCTATTTTTAAGGCAGCTAACGTATCAGGTACTCTAAAGTGTGATGAAGAAAGCTTGGAACTTGGCTATTTTCCGCTGGACGTATTGCCAAAGCTGAATGCTACAACAGAGAAGCTGCTTAAAAAGACAGGGTATGTGAAGGGCTGAGTTTTCATTGAGATAATCCATGGTCAGTGTGCTGTATATAAACATGACAGAGCAGCAGGATGACTAGTAGTATTGGCGGTTACGTGTGAAACTATATTTAAGGAGGAGACTATATGGGCTATATTGAAGATTTGTGTAAGATTGTAGGGGCGCAGCCTTTATTATTAGTTGGAGTGGCGGTAGCTGTCGTTAATGAAAAAGGAGAGCTTTTATTACAAAAAAGAAGCGACGGCCTGTGGGGAGTTCCCGGCGGATTTATGGAATTGGGAGAAAGTACGGAAGAAGCGGGAAGACGAGAGGTCTCTGGAGTGTCAACACTAAACTGGACAAAAATTATAGGGGCTGTTGTTTGAACTCCACAAGCGTTAAATAGCCCAGTGTTCCCCGAATACGAATGTTGTTGAACTACTGAACAGTATCATCAAGTTCAAGAGCGAGCTGTTCAAGAGGAGGGAAAAGTGTTTCATAAGAGGAAAAATATTGGAATTTGGAAATTTTTATACGGGAATTTCTTCATACTGGCGGGCCAGTAGCATATAGGGAAAAATTGAAGCGATCCCCAACCTTAAACTTAAGTTAATGAGTGCTTGCTTTAGAAAGATAGTAAGAAAGAGAGTAGATGTATAGGATATAAAGGGGGTTCTTATTGTGAAGACGGCTATTATTTCTGACATTCATGGCAATATAGATGCATTACAAGCAGTTCTATTAGATATTAAAAATCGCGGCATTAAAGATATATATAATTTAGGTGATAGCTTTTATGGACCACTTTTCCCCATAGAAACTTATAAATTATTAGTAAAAGAGAACATTCGAAATATTAGGGGCAATTGCGATAGAATCTTATTAGATAGCAATCCAAAAAATCCAACAGTACAATATGTTCAAAATTTATTGGAAGAAGAGCATAAAGAATGGATTTCTAATTTGCCTTTTTCTTTGCAAACTGAAGACTTTTATTTTTGTCACGGTACGCCCACTAGTGATGAAATGTATTTATTAGAGGAAATAAGTCCAAATGGCTCTACGCTTAAGAAGACAGAAGATATTTTGAAGTTGGTTAATGGAATTTCGCAGGACATTATTTTTTGTGCACATACCCATATACCTAGAGTTGTATATTTGCCTAATAATAAAATAGTTATTAATCCGGGTAGTGTGGGATTACCAGCCTATGAAGATGAATTACCAATCTATCACAAAATGGAGTCTGGTTCTCCTTATGCAAATTATACAATTGTAACAAAAAAAGAAGATGACTGGATGATAGAGCAAATACTTATTCCTTATAGTCGAAATGCAGCTATCAAACAAAGTGAAAAAAATGGAAGAATAGATTGGGTAAAAGCACTGCAAACAGGTAGAGTTTAAAATTCTCCGGGAGCATTTGTGCAAAAACTATATCATTCTCACTAAGCCATTTTCAACAATAGGGCCAGATTACAGAGGACCCCTTCTTGTAAAAGTAGAGGAAAGGCGGGGAAAAGTTTTATTAGCACTTCAATGAAAAGTGGAACCGTAACTACCTGTACATAGTCACGGTTTCACTAAACTACTTATTGAGACCACGCTTTTTTCAAAAGCTCTACCCCTAACTGGATTTCCTCACAAGTCAGATTACTAAATCCCAGCTTAATAGTTGGTTCATCAAAGTGATTTTTTATGAAATAGATGGAGGTAGGATATACTTTAACTCCATGCAGGGCAGCGCGCTCGATCAGCCATTCTTCTGAACGGTTTAGATGGATCTTGGCGAGTATGTACAATCCGGATTGCTCCCCAATAATCGATATAGTTTGTTGAAACTTTTTTCTTAGCTCTGAAACGATGCATTGCATTTTTCGCTTATAAACAAGACGCATTCGTTTAATATGGCGATTCCATTCCCCTTCTTCCATAAATTTAGCCATTGTAAGCTGGCTAAGAAGGGAAGTAGTGCTCTCAAAGTGAAGAAATTGTTTTTTATACTGATTGAGGAGTGGCTGCGGCAGCACCATATAGCTTAGCCGGATTCCCGGAAGAAAGGACTTTGAGAAATTCCCTAGATATATGACTCTAGTGGAATCGATTGAAGCCAGAGCCGGGAATGGCTGTTGTGTATAACGGAATTCACTATCATAATCGTCTTCGATGATATAGCCTTGTATGTTGTTTGCCCAGTGAATAAGCATGTGCCTTTCTTGAATTGACATACTAACGCCGATGGGACTTTGATGGGAGGGGGTTACATAGATTAACCGTGACACCATCTGTTCTAATGTTGAAAAGTCAGTACCTGTTTCATAAACTGGTAAAGTCTCAAGCATGAAACGATGAAATTGAAAAGCTTCCTTGGCCCCGTCATACCCAGGATTTTCTACAATAATGCTAGGAAACTCCTCCTTCAGAATTTGTCCAAGATAAATCAACATTTGCTGCGTACTACTGCCGATGATAATGGCACTTGGATCTGCTTTAAGCCCGCGAGATTGAAGTAAGTAGGCGGCAATTTGTTCACGTAAGCATTCTTCCCCAAAAGGATTTCCATATCGGAAACTCTCCTGTAATGTCAAAACTTGATTCGCTATTCTCCTCCAAATTTGTAGGGGAAAATGGGGCTGATCTACGGCTCCCGGCCGGAAATCAATGATGATTTGGCTGTCCGACGCTGATTTCTTTTTATTAGGAGGGAGTGAAGTGTTTTGAAGCAAAAGCGGTTCTAATTCATTAACAAAATATCCTTTTCTCCCTTCCCCACGGATATAGCCCTCTGCTACAAGCTGCTCATATGCATTAAGTGTTGTATTACGGCTTACTTGAAGGGAATCTGCAAGTTGGCGGATAGAAGGGAGTGGATCATTCGCTGGAATGTCGCCTCTCTCAATAAATAATTTAAACTGATCGTAAATTTGTTTATATTTCGGCGTACCTTCTTTAAAAGCAAAAATCGTATTATGCATTTACAGCCACCTTTGACATGTATTATTTCTTATAATTGTACCTTTTTAGATGTCAGATTGCATTGTAGACTATTTGATATCGGAGCTTTATTTTCAAATTTTCCGTATGAACTTAATTATTGAGACAAATTAAGGAGGCGTTATCATTTGTATATCCCTAAACATTTTCAAGTGACTGATGAAGAATTAATTTATGATTTTATCGAAAAATACAGTTTTGCGACTTTATTTTCTCAGCATAATGGAGAGCCTTACGCTACCCATCTGCCGCTCACGCTAAATAAATCTGAAAATGTTTTATATGGTCATTTTGCACGTCAAAATGAACAATGGAAGGATATTGAAAACCAAAAGGTTCTTGTAGTGTTTCAAGGTCCTCACTGCTATATTTCACCGTCTTGGTACGAGACATCCAAAGCAGTTCCAACCTGGAATTATGTATCTATCCATCTATACGGAAAGATGGAGATTGTGGAAAATCCAAACATAGTATTCAATTCGTTAGATGACATGGTAAATAAATATGAAAGAGCAGATAGCTCATACAATTTAAAAGATGTCGATTCAAAATTTATCGAAGGAATGAATAAAGGGATTGTAGCATTCAAAGTAAACATAACAAAAATTGAAGCAAAAGCTAAGTTAAGTCAAAACCATCCTGTAGAACGTCAAGAACTAGTTATTAAGCATCTAGAAAACACTTCTGATCAACATAATCTCCAAATTGCATCTCTTATGAAGAAAAATCTGAAAAAATACAAATAAACGTCACTTCTTATTAAACAGGAAATTTTCTTTCATCATAAACTTCAATAATCGCGAGTGTTTCTTCAAAAAAGGATTGTGCTCATCTTCATGGAAAGGCCATTGACTGGAATATGATTTTTGAATTTATGTAAAAGTCTGTAAGTTTATCAGCTATATTAAATATAGCTAGTCGGGAGGGTATTAAAATGGAAATATATCAAGCTGCGATTGAAGATTTAGAAGGGGTATCCAGTTTATTTAACTTGTACCGTCTGTTTTACCAGCAAACATCGGATTTAGAAGGTGCTAAAGCTTATATAAAAGAACGTTTAGAAAACAAGGATTCTGTGATATTCGTTGTTAAAAACAAACAAGGGTATGTAGGTTTTACTCAACTGTATCCTACGTTTTCCTCCATATCTATGAAAAGGGCATGGATACTGAATGACTTGTATGTAGCAGCAGAAGCCAGAAAACAGGGAATAGCAGAGATGCTCTTACAAAATGTAAAAGCGTACGCTATTGAAACGGGGGCTAAAAGCATTAGCCTAAGTACAGCACCAGATAATTATGCTGCTCAAAGGCTATATGAAAAAAATGGGTACAAAAAAGATTCGAAATTTTACCAATACGAATTAAGTTTAGCTTAATAACCATCTAATTAATTATTCCAAAATCGGCCGCGTTTCTTTAATAAGAAATGCGTCTTTTTTCATTAAAGGTGTTGCTAGAATCGGTAATGAATTTTAATAAAAAGTAACCTCCTCGCGCTGACAGCTGTAAGAGGTAAAATTTTAAAATTTGCTCCAATATTCATTTGGATTGCTGGGTTACTTCAAATGAATCATTAATTAGTAAGGCAAGACAAAAAATAGAGGAATGTCTGAACTGGACGTTCCCGTTCTTATTCCGTTAAAGTACCCGTTAATGAAATAAGGTAATTTGTTTATTATCATCTTACCAGTGTGCTTGAAGTTTATTACCATTCGGGTCATAAAAGTGGAAAAAGGCATGACCATTATCTTCTTTTATCTCCTCGACCTTAACTTGATTATCAAGTAAATGTTGATGAAATTTTGATAATTCTGGACTTGTAAAGCCAATGCTGAATTCTTGTTCGTTATCAATTGTAAAATGTGCAAATGTTTCATCTTGGGTAGGAACTAAGATAAGTAAGAAAGGTCCTTCATTTACTTTTAAAATTGCAAGTTCCTCAGTATTGTTTAGTAACTGAAGCCCTAATACAT
>JAPSKP010000023.1:0-2146 GCA_031181585.1 Lysinibacillus sp. | reverse complement strand
TTATCAATTGTAAAATGTGCAAATGTTTCATCTTGGGTAGGAACTAAGATAAGTAAGAAAGGTCCTTCATTTACTTTTAAAATTGCAAGTTCCTCAGTATTGTTTAGTAACTGAAGCCCTAATACATCTCTATACCACTTAGCAGACAGTTCTAAATCTTTTACAGGAATTCTAATATAATGTACTTGTTCAATAAATGATTTACTCATAGCCTTCTCTCCTTAATTAAATACGGTATATCAAATAGTTCTCTTCCTATATATCTTTTTCCTTCCTTGGAATAGAGAAAATGGGTTTCATTCCTTTCTGCTATGTCTTCAAAAAATCCAAAATCCATCTGCTTTCATGCAGTTAGAATTTTATTCCTCCGTCTCTTCGGCTAAAATTTCTGATTTGGTTCATGATGTCCACTGACACCATGAAAACTCACTCGCTCTCGGTAATTTTAATCCACCTCTTAGGGAACAACCATTCGAGCAAATCAAATAACCACATTATTCTTTATCAAAGCTTAAACCAAAGAAAAAAGAGTGGAATCGACAGCCGTAATGGCATGAATCTTTGTTCAGCCATTTGTATAGAAAATTAAAGCTGATGATATTTGTTTTGACGTGAGAAAGTCTCGATTGTCCGCAGTTTACTAGAGCTTCTGTTCTAAAGAGGAAGTTTGCAACGCTGTTAGGAATAAGAATAAATACATATAATACTATAAGTTCAATATTATCCTAAAAGTTAGGATATAATTAATAATAGTATAAAATGCTACATTTCAAAAAATGGGTGATGTTATGTATGAAGGTAAAAGAATTTTAATTGTTGAAGACGATCAAGAGATTAGCAGACTACTAAGTGTAATTGTGGAGAAATCCCAGATGGAACCGGTTACGGCTTATTCCGGTACAGAAGGTTTGCTGCAGTTACAAAATAATTCGTTTCATTTAATTTTATTGGATTTGATGCTCCCGGGGAAAAGCGGGGAGGAACTTATAAAAGAGATTAGAGAAAAGAGTATGATTCCGATCATTGTAATTTCAGCCAAAGTTGATATCGAGAACAAAGTGCAACTATTGAAAATGGGGGCGGACGATTACATAACCAAACCGTTTCATCATGAAGAAGTAATGGCCCGAATAGAAGTTCAATTACGAAAAGCAGGTTTTCAGCCGATGCAGCCAACGAAAATCGGGTGGCGAGGGCTTAAATTGAACATAGAAAAAAGGTCTGTCACTTTAAACGGGAAAGAGCTGCAGTTGACGAATGCCGAGTTTGATATTTTAACATTTTTCCTAAACAATCCAGAGCGTGCGCTTTCGAAAAAGGAAATCTATGAAAGTATCTGGACGGGGACCTATTATGGTGATGATAATACAATCAGTGTTCACGTCTCCAATCTCCGCAAGAAAATTTCAGAAATCACAACTGAAGAATATATAAAGACTATTTGGGGAGTAGGTTTCATGTTTGTTTGATTTCTTTATGAATTCTTTATGTTTTGCTTAAAGGATTTTAAAGACCTCTAAGCTAGACTGAAAACATCAAGAAATTTAATGAAGGAGTCGAAAAAAGGTGGACACCATTATACAAACTTATCAATTGACGAAAAAATTCAAGGAACAAGAGGTCATTAAACCGCTTGATTTCTCATTAGAAAAAGGAGAAATTTGTGCAATAATTGGAAAAAACGGTGCGGGGAAATCCACACTCTTTAAAATTATTTCAGGACAAATCATGCCGACATCTGGAGAGGTTCAGCTATTTGGCAAATCCGGCAAAGAGATCGAGCTTGCGAAAAAAAGAATGGGTTTTATGATTGAAACACCTGCATTTTTTCCGGATTTTACGGCAGCTCGAAATCTGGAATATTTCCAGATTCAACGTGGCGTCGTTGACAAGAAACGCATTTACGAAGTCCTTGAGATTGTCGGGCTGGCAAATGAAAAGAAAAAACGGTTTAGAAACTATTCTATGGGGATGAAACAGCGATTAGGCATTGCCCTTTGTCTTTTAAGCAGCCCCGATTGTTTAGTGCTTGATGAGCCGATCAATGGGTTGGATGTGGAAGGAATTATGGAAATCCGCAAGTTGTTGAAGAAGCTCAATCAGGAAAAACAAATAACTATATTAATTTCTAGTCATATTTTAACGG
>JAPSKP010000112.1:4203-10413 GCA_031181585.1 Lysinibacillus sp. | reverse complement strand
GCATGGCTTAATGCGTCGATACCAGTTGCTGCGGTAATAGCCGGCGGCGAAGTCATCGTAAGAACCGGATCAACGATGGCTACATCAGGCATAAAAGCGGGCTGCTTGATCATCATTTTCACATCGTTCGTCGTATCTGTAATAACGGTCGCATTCGTTGCCTCTGAGCCTGTTCCTGCTGTTGTTGGAATTGCAATATGCGGAATCGGCTGCTCACTTGCTATTTTGTTCATGTTCATATAATCCTTGATATAGCCGCCATTTGTTGCAACAACTGCTACAGCCTTCGCCGTATCAATACAGCTGCCGCCACCTACTGAAATAATAACATCACAGTTTTCCTGATCCGCCAGCTCTAACGCCTCTTCTACATACGTATCGATTGGTTCTGTCGTTACCCCTAAATAGGAAACTGTTTCAAGACCTTGCTCTTTTAATAAAGCAATACATTTCACTACAATTCCCAAGCTGTCCATAATTGGATCACTGACAATCAATGCCTTCGTACCAAGCTTTTTAGCATACACCCCTGCCTCTTCAAAAGCATCGCGTCCATATACGATTGTTTCTGGCGATTGTACTGTAAACGCCGTCTTTGTTTGAATCATGTCCATCCCCCCGAACATTTTTTCGTTATTCGTTACTTGGAAAAGCAAATGTAGATTTCGTAGAAGCTGGTGTCACCCAACGCTCTGAAACCGTCTTTGTTTTTGTAAAGAAACGTGCCTGCTCTGGACCAAACATTACACCATCACCAAAGCGGGAGCCTTTAAAGCCTGCAAAATTATGATAGCCGACAGGAATTGGAATCGGTACATTCACCCCTACCATCCCAACATCAATTTCCGTTGTAAACTTTCGAGCAGCCGCTCCGTCATTGGTAAAAATGGTTACACCATTGCCGAGTTCATGTTCATTAATCAATTCAATTGCTTCTTCTAACGAGGCCACACGGACGATATTGCGCGCTGGACCGAAGACTTCTTGTTCATAAATCTCCATACCTGGCTTTACATGATCCAAAAGCGTCGGACCAACAAAAAACCCGTTGGATTCCTTAACAATCGGCAGTTCACGACCGTCACAAACGACTTCTGCCCCTTCAGCCTCGCCACGTTCAATTGCCCCCAGAATAGCCTCTTTTGATTGCTGCGAAATGACAGGGCCAAAATCTGTATCAGGTTCTGTATAAGCCCCTACCTTCAATCCAGCAATTTTCTTCTTTAAAATGGCTACGATTCTATCCGCTGTTTCCTCTCCTACAGGCATGAGTGTGGAAATTGCCATGCAGCGTTGGGATGCTGCACCATAAGCGGCGCCAATAAAGGCGTCTGCCACCTGCTCAAGATCTGCATCCGGCATGACGACCATGTTGTTTTTTCCTCCGCCAAGTGCCGTTACACGTTTGCCGTATTTTGCTCCTGTTTCATAGATATAACGGGCAACAGGCGTTGAACCGACAAAGGATATTGCTTGTACTGCCGGATTTTCTAATAGTTCATTCACCGCATCCTTATCACCATTGATGACGGTCCAAATTCCATCAGGTAATCCTGCTTTTTTCCATAGCTTACTTACAAATAAGGCAGTCATCGGAACACGCTCGGATGATTTTAAAATGACTGCGTTTCCAACAGCTACTGCCATACTTGTTTGGGCAAGCGGGACCATAATCGGAAAGTTAAACGGAGAGATAGCAGCTACTACACCAAGTGGATACTTCGCCGAGTAGGCATTGATTTGTCCACCGACATTCACCGAATACTCACCCTTCATTAAATGCGGGGCACCAATTGCCAGATCCACCGATTCGATCCCCCTGGTTACTTCTCCTCTAGCATCCTCTTTTGTTTTACCGCTTTCTGTACAAATAATTTGAAGTAGTTCATCCATATGTTCCGTCAGCAAATTACGGAATTTCAGCAGTACTTCCGCGCGCTTTGCTACAGAAAGATCCCGCCATGCAGGAAAGGCCTTTTTCGCCGTCTCAATTGCCTGCCGCGTTTCCTCTGATGTAGCGAGCGGAACTTTGGCAATAACCGTCCCTGTTGATGGATTATAAACGGAGCCAAATCTTCCGCTTTTCCCCTCCACCATTTCACCGCCAATAAAATGTGTCAATACGCTTACTCCTTGTGCTGTCTTCATACGTAACCCCTCCTAAATAATCAAGAAAAATACAGTTTGAAAGATTCAAGTCACGACTAGTCAACCATCTTATTTTGTCGTAAGATGAGAAAAACACAATTCACTGACCACAGTCAATAACCGTGGTCAATTAAATGATACCCGTTGCATTTTTCATCGTCAATGCGCATTTTTTCTCTTTTAAACACTTTATCAACATTTTATTATCTTTAAATAGTATGTAATGAGGAGAGTTTTATGAAAAATTTAACTGAGCGACAAAAGAAGGCATTGGAAACCCGTGAAAAATTACTTGCTAAATCGCTGGAGTTATTCGGTAAGTATGGTTTCGAACATGTTTCGATCGAGCAAATTACAAAGGCTTGTAACGTATCTAAGGGAACGTTTTATACGCACTTTCCATCCAAGTACGATGTTATTTTAGAAAAGTTCAAAGAGCTGGATAATTTTTATATGACAGTAGAAAAGAAAATTGATTCCCACCTTCCAGCCAGCAAAAAAATTCTTAAAATCTATGAAGAACAGATGATTTATTTAACAACAGTCGCCGGAAAGGACGTCATGCGGACTGTCTATACGGCCGCTATAACGAATCATGCAGGGCAAGATCATTATTTAATCAGCCCTCAGCGTAAAATCTTCCAGATTCTCAATCAGTATGTTGAGGAAGGTATCCAGACAGGGGAATTCCGGCAGGATATAGAGCCTGAGGAAATGCAGGCTGTCATTCAGCGCTGCATGCGTGCCAATGTGTATGATTGGCTCATTCATAACGAAACTTTCGACCTGGTAAAAGAGATGAATTACTTCACCGCTGTCGTCCTGGCAGGGTTACAGCGGTACCCTTAAGCAGGGCAGTTAAAAGGTGAATCCGCCCATGTTGCAACAAGGATTATAGCTTTTTGTACGACTTCCGCAAAAGTAATACTTTTAAGGGACAATTTCCAGTAACAAAAGAACTGTACAGAGAGTTTTCACCTTCTGTACAGCTCTTTGTTGTCATATCAGCCGATCATCAGCTGCGAGTAACTTTCATGTAAATTTTCCATAGCTTGTTTTATGAATTCTTTTAGTACTGTTGCTTCCATACAAACGAGCGGATTTACCCCCTTTTTATCCCAGTTTTTTTAATGCGTATATCGGGCCGCCTGTTTGGTTACTTCATTCGTAAGTATGTAAGCTAGTGAACCTTTGTCTCATTTTTAAATGCTATAGTAAGCTTCTGAACGCTTCAACATAATCAGATATCTTCTTGTTTAAAACGAAAAAGCGGTGTCCGATAGGACAACCGCTTCAGACTGAAGACAAACTCAAATTTGAAATTGTCTTCAGTCTTTTTTCTATTTACAATACATAGTAAGAAACTGTCGATTTCCGCTTTAGGCGCTACGCTTACCACGGGCACGGCCTCAGCCTTCTCCCTCGCTGCGCTCAGTCCGGGTGCTTCGGCTCGCGCTGTTCCCGTTGGTGTCTTCGCGCCCGCCACTTCAATCGACTTGTATCAGCTACTGAAAAAGGATGGTCCTTCTACATTTCCTACTATTCTGAGGTAATGATAACTATGATGACGAAAAACCAAATCAATGAACGCGAACAACTTAAAATGCTGACAATTGAACCACTTGTACCAAAGGACCATCTGGTCCGTAAACTGGATGCTGCCATGAATTTAAAAAAGCTTGCCACTTGGACATGGCAAGCTATCTAATACGAGATGAAAGCGTCTCGTAGAGGCATTTTACAAAGAAAACTCAGTTGAAAAGCTACATTCAACTACCTGCAAAAATGACAAAATGCCTTGAGAGTCCGTCTCGCAAGGCATTTTTTCTTCACTCTGAAGCGGTGTCCGATAGGACAACCGCTTTCTATTGTCTATTAAGAAATTGCTTTTCTTTCTAACTTTCTTTTCAGCTTCTCCAGCATATCAATCGTCATTTTTGCTAAGTCATACTCTGCTTTAAAGCCCCACTCCTCACATGCAGCTGAGGAATCAATGGCATTCGGCCAGCTATCTGCAATAGTCTGACGAGCCGGGTCAACATTATAGCTCATTTTGAAGTGAGGAATATGCTTTTTGATTTCCGCAGCGATTTCCTCCGGGTCGAAACTCATTGCTGAAATATTGAAGGCATTACGATGGATAAGCTTGCTGCCATCTGCTTCCATTAGATCGACAATTGCCTGAAGTGCATCCGGCATATACATCATGTCCATGTACGTACCTTCTGCAATGTAGGAAGTATAGCGCCCTTCTTCAATTGCTTTGTAATAAATATCGACTGCATAATCAGTCGTTCCTCCTCCAGGAGGTGTAACATATGAAATTAAACCAGGGAATCGTACTCCGCGTGTATCAAGTCCATATTTTGTATGATAGTAATCGCATAGCAGTTCTCCTGCTACTTTATTTACACCATACATCGTTGTTGGCCGCTGCAATGTATCTTGCGGTGTTTGATCTTTTGGTGTTGTTGGTCCAAATGCACCAATTGAACTTGGCGTAAAAAATTGCATATCGAGTTCGCGAGCTACTTCCAGCGCATTCACTAACCCACCCATGTTTAAATTCCATGCGAGCAACGGATTCTTTTCAGCTGTTGCAGAAAGTAATGCAGCCATGTGAATCATCGTATCTGCACCGAAATCTTTCGCAAGCGTAAACATACGCTTGTCGTCTGTTACATCCAATACCTCAAATGGACCCGCGCTATTTTCGACCTTGCGGATATCCGTAGCCAAAACGGCATCCGTTCCATATATTTCACGCAGTTTCACTACTAGTTCAGAACCAATCTGACCAAGCGCGCCTGTAACCATAATCTTTTTCAATAGAAGCCCTCCTCTGATGCGAAACATTTGTACATTCCACAAGTACACAGAAACACTAATATATCAACCTTCATTAGCTAATCGCATTATATAACGTCCTCTTCGAAAGTACAATATTTTTATTTCATTTTTCCATTCAATTCGAAAAAATGAAGCCGCACGAAAAAAGACAACCCTAAAACATAAATAAAACAGTTATGTTGCAGCTACTGGCAGATTAAATCTTTTTAGTACAATTTACATGAAGAAGCTGCCCGATAAGTTTGGCTTATTGGACAGCCTATTCCTTTTTATAACTTTAAAATGACGGTATTTTTTCTTTTAGTACTAAATTTAGAGGTGCAAATATGGTAATTATATTTATTTTTCGACGACTGAGAACCAATATGCGCAATGATATAACCGAAGCTAACAGTCTGCTTTCCCCGTTATTATATGCATATACCTTCCTGCCGTGACGGATTGGTATTTTCGCTGTTTTCTCAAGAAAGGTGCGCTGATTGCTTTGCCTATTCCCCTTTATATATTTTTCCAACCTAAAGCTTTCATCGCTCTGTACCTTTTTGAAAGCATACGTATTTCCAGCATTAATCCATTACGATTGCACTATAAAGGTGTTGAATGGCAATTTCCTTACCTTCTTCCGTATAAATAGATTGCTGGTTATAATCAATCCTTTCAATAACGGTCACCCATTCAGCCGCTTTTTTCTCTTTCCAAACTGTTAACTGAATGGGCAGCCGGTGTTGATAAGCTAGTGTAATCTGATTACTCAATTCCTCCAACGCCCACTCATCGAGATTCGGCTTTTCTGCTTTTTCATCCTCCGCTTTCCATTCACGCAGCAATTTAACATGTTCCGGCAGCATCATAGTGTTCCATTTGATGGTTCCTCTATCTCTATTCATTTTCAGCACATTCTCCTTACTTCTTATGTCCACCAAGTAACGTACTCCGTCCAAGTGCAGTTCCTGCTTCCGTGTAGGAAACTGCACGCAAGAGAGCTGTCGACCCATATTTCGCTCGGATAGCATCCATGACCATCCCAAGCTTCCTCCTCCGCCATTTTTGTTCATCAAACAGACTCAGCTGCATTGAATGCTCACTTTCCAGGTTATGCAGCGTCACCGTGAGCTGGCGTGCCGGACGTTCGGCATAAAATGTGTCAAGCAGATCGACACAAACTTTATAAATTACGAGGGTATCATTTGTCGGTTCATCAATCGTTTTAGC
>JAPSKP010000112.1:0-4103 GCA_031181585.1 Lysinibacillus sp. | reverse complement strand
ACTGTACACATGGATTGCCTCCTTTGGTACGAACTGATTGAAAAGGCGTGTGATTTCCATCGAGATACGTACAAAAAACTCCATCTTCGGTTCAAATAATCGGATATCTGGATGCTTTGGAATTTCAAAATAGCGGGAGCCCGTTTTAATGCCGAAGCGTTTCTTCATCGGTGGTGAAGCAGCTAGTACAATGCTCCCCGGCTGCTGAAAGCTCCCAATAACCGCAATCGGTACTTTCATTACATCCAGATTGTGAAGATGTGCCATACAGCTTGCATAAAAGCATCTCATATCAATACACATAATTGATTTATTTGGCGCCTTCTCATACATCCAATCACCTCAAAAAGAACGTTTGTTCCTATATTAAAATGAGACAATTGAGACGACAACCTAAAAGTCCCAAAAATTGAAGCTTTTAATCATAAATTCTTTGATTAGTATGCAGCCAATAATACTGAAAATAGCAAAAGGCCTTCCATCAGTGGAAGGCCACGCGCTTTATTTTTTTATTACTGTTTCATACAATTCAGGTCTGCGATCATCATAAACAGGAATTCTTCCACGCACTTCATCTACAATCGAGAAATCTACATCAATGATTGCCAGTTCCTCATCTTCTGCTCCTGTCCACAACACTTCGCCCCATGGCTGGATAACCATCGATTGACCATTAAAATTTTCTGGCTTTCTTGAAATACGGTTCACTGCAATCACAAAGCATTGATTTTCAATAGCACGTGCCTGTAACAGTGTTTTCCAATGATCAATGCGAGGGGTTGGCCATTGTGCTGGTACAAACAATACCTTCGCGCCGGACAATGCGTGGCTGCGGAGCCATTCAGGGAAACGGATATCGTAGCAGATGACACCACCCGCCTCCAAATCTCCTAGAGCAAAACGGTTCATTTCTGAGCCCGCCTCTAAATAAAGGTGCTCGTCCATCAACCGGAATAGATGAGCCTTATTATATTCTCCGGCAAGCTCTCCTTCTTTATTTACCGTATACATCGTATTGTAAAATTTATCTCCCTTTTTTACTGAAACGGAGCCGCCAACGATATGAACACCAAGTTCTTTTGCCAACCGGGTCAAAAAGGCTTTTGTACGTTCCCCATCTACATCGGCCAGCTCTTCTAGTTTTTCCAGTGCGTAACCGGTGTTCCACATTTCCGGTAAAACAATAATTTCTGCTCCCTTTTCTGCTGCTTCCCGGATAAATTTCTCGGCACGTTCATAATTCTCTTCTACTTTTCCAAACCCCATATTTAGTTGAATACATCCGATTTTCATAATTCCTACACCGCCTATAGACTTTTTCTCTTAAATATCATAACATGGTTCGTATAATTTTTAATATATTCTGAAAAATAGGTGATTTATAAAATGGAATTTTCGACTAGACTACAGCAGCTTCCGCCTCAATTTTTTGCTGCGCTTGCTGGAAAAGTAGCGCAGGCAGTTGCTGAGGGACGCGACATCATCAATTTAGGACAAGGTAACCCTGATCAGCCAACTCCCCCACATATTATCGAAGCCTTACAGGAGGCGGCAGCTGATCCATCTACACATAAATACTCGCCGTTTCGCGGGATTCCGGAACTTCGCCAGGCAGCAGCTGAATTTTACAAACGCGAATATAATGTGGACATCAATCCCGATAAAGAAGTGGCTATATTAGGAGGGACAAAAGTTGGACTTGTGGAATTACCGTTAGCTATGTTGAATCCTGGAGATACAATGCTGCTGCCGGATCCGGGCTATCCAGATTATTTATCAGGTGTCGCACTTGCAGATGTAAAATTTGATACAATGCCGCTCATAAAAGAGAATAACTTCCTGCCCGACTACGATGCGCTGCCCGAGAAAATAAAAGACCGTGCCAAAATGATGTACATCAATTATCCGAACAATCCTACTGGAGGTGTGGCAGACCAGCAATTTTTTGAAAAAACAGTTGCCTTTGCAAAGCAACACCATATTGCTGTCGCGCATGACTTTGCATATGGAGCACTCGGATTTGACGGTATAAAGCCGGTTAGCTTCCTGCAGGCAGAAGGCGCTAAAGATGTCGGCATCGAATTGTACACACTATCAAAATCGTATAATATGGCCGGATGGCGTGTCGGGTTTGCTGTTGGTAATGAAAAAATGATTGAAGCGATTAATTTGATTCAAGATCACCTGTTTTGCAGTATCTTCCCCGCTATCCAGCATGCAGCTGCCGAGGCTTTAACAGCTGAGCAGAATAGTGTAGAGGGATTGCGCGATACATACGAAAGACGCCGCAATATACTCGTGAAAGAAGCAAGACGTATCGGCTGGAATGTGCAGGCACCCAAAGGCTCATTTTTCGCCTGGCTGCCTGTTCCAAAAGGATTTACCAGCCAGCAGTTTGCTGATTTGCTGCTAGACAATGCGGATGTTGCCGTCGCAGCAGGCAATGGTTTTGGTGAATACGGGGAAGGCTATATACGCGTTGGTCTGCTCGTTTCAGAAGAACGGCTGAAAGAGGCGATTGCTCGTGTAGAAAAGTTAGGACTTTTTCAAATACCTGTTAAGTAATTTTCTTTCGCAAAAAGCAGTTGCGCGTAATTTTTTTTAGAAAAATAATAAAATACTATTGCGAAACTAATAAATAGTCTGTATATTAAGTTTCATAGTTTTTTAATATAGTGTTTCTCTCTTATTAAGAGTAGCTGAGGGACTGGCCCGATGAAGCTCAGCAACCAGCATATGCGAAAGACGCATTTGCAAGGTGCTAATTCCTACAAAACGAATTCGTTTTGAAAGATAAGAGTGGTGTTTGAATATTGTCTTTGTCTATTCATGCCTCTCTTTTCAAAGGAGAGGCATTTTTTATTAAAGGACAAATACAAACACGTTGGAGGAATCATCTATGAAAACAAAAAAATTCGGTTATTTATTCGCAGGTGCAGCACTTGCCCTATCACTCGCAGCATGCAGCAGCGATGAAGATTCAGCCTCGAAATTAAATGACGGCGTGATCAAGGTCGGCGTAACAGCAGGCCTGCATGAGGAAATTACAGAAGTGGCCGCTGAAATAGCAGCAAAAAATGATTTGGAAGTACAGATTGAAGTGTTTTCTGATTACGTGCTGCCGAATACAGCACTAGTAGAGGGAGATCTGGACGTAAATAACTTCCAGCATGAGCCTTTCCTGGACAACTTTAATAATGACCGCGGAGAGGAACTTGTGGCTGTAGCAGAGACAATCTTAAACCCAATGGGCTTCTATTCAGAGAAATATGAGTCGATCGATGCTGTCCCGGAAGGTTCAAAGGTTGCCATTCCTAACGACCCAACAAACGGCGGACGCGCACTAGCGGTACTTGCTGATGCCGGCTATATCACATTGGCTGAGGGCGTAGGCATTAACGGAACAATCTATGATATTGAAGAAAATCCAAAAAACCTGGAATTTATTGAATTAGAGGCGGCACAAATTCCAACTCAGCTCGCAGAAGTGGAATTTGCCGCTATCAATACAAACTTTGCAATGGAGGCAGGCTTGAGTCCTAAAGATGATTCCATCCTGCTTGAATCTGCAGACTCCCCTTATGTAAATGTAATTGTTGTACGTCCTGGTGATGAAGACAGTGAAGACTTGAAGAAATTCATCGAAGCATATCATTCAGAAGAAGTGCGCCAATACATTGAAGAAACATACGATGGAGCTGTCATTCCAGGCTTCTAATCCAATACATGGCCAAAAGTTATCGGCATTGACGCCGGTAGCTTTTTAGCTAGAAAGGCGGAAAACAATGATTCAACTCCAATCGGTTGTTAAACAATTCGAAGCAAAAAACGGCACAGTTACTGCTGTTGACCAGGTAGATATACAAGTTAAAAAAGGTGAGATCCACGGGGTAATCGGCTATTCGGGTGCAGGTAAAAGTACACTCATCCGATGTGTCAACCTTCTCGAACGTCCAACAAGCGGCAAGGTAATCATTAACGGTATTGATCTGACAGAAGCTTCCCCAGAACAGCTTCGACAATCACGACAAAAAATCGGAATGATATTTCAGCATTTTAATTTACTAAAAACAGCGACAGTCTACGATAATATTGCTATACCT
>JAPSKP010000111.1 GCA_031181585.1 Lysinibacillus sp. | reverse complement strand
AATAATATTAAAAATAATAAGATTATTTGCTCTTTTAACCATTTTTTTGAGCTTATTTTCCCGAATGTGTTAGTTTTTCTTACATATGATTGACAATGTATATGACGGCGAGTAATATAACGGTAAGGGAGGTTGATTGAATGAGTAGTGAAATCAGAAGAACAATGCCGCTTTTACCAATAAGCATTGTAATGCAATTGACGGAGCTGACAGCACGGCAAATCCGCTATTACGAGGAGCATGATTTAATTCAGCCGCACCGTACAGAAGGGAATCGTCGTATGTTCAGTTTAAATGACGTCGATACTTTATTGGAAATCAAGGACATGCTTGAGCAGGGCGTAAATATGGCGGGCATTAAAAAAGTGTTCGCGATGAAAAATGACCCCGCAGCTCAGGCGCAGGCAAAAGAAATTACAGATGGCGAACTGCGTAAAATTTTACGTGAAGAAATGCGTCAGGCACAACGTATGCAAAAGACTTCGTTACGTCAAGGGGATTTATCGCGCTTCTACCAATAATAATGATGTTCCCTCTATCCAGCCTGTCCTTTAAACAGTAAGCCTAGTAGCAAGAAGGCAAACGGCTGCTGTTTGAGAACTGGAAAGGATGAAGAAACATTTGGTGCGGTACATGAGCGTGTAAATTATATAAGAATGAGGGAAAACCTCGGATAGCTTAAACATTTTAGGAGTGTGGAATTGTGGGTAAATACACAAAAGATGATATTAAACGTCTCGTGCAAGAACAAGAAGTAAAATTCATTCGTTTACAATTTACAGACATTTTAGGAACAATCAAAAACGTTGAAATCCCAGTAAGTCAGCTTGATAAAGCACTGGACAATAAGATGATGTTTGATGGTTCTTCTATTGAAGGGTTTGTGCGTATTGAAGAGTCCGATATGTATCTATTCCCAGATTATGATACTTTCATGGTTTTCCCATGGACTGCTGAAAAAGGAAAAGTAGCACGTCTTATCTGTGACATCGCACGTCCGGATGGTACACCGTTCGCTGGTGACCCACGTTCGAACTTAAAACGCCTATTAAAAGAAATGAAAGAGCTGGGCTTCACAGATTTCAACTTGGGACCTGAGCCAGAGTTCTTCCTATTCAAACTTGACCAAAAGGGCGAGCCGACGTTAGAAGTAAATGACCACGGCGGTTATTTCGACCTGGCACCGACTGACCTTGGTGAAAACTGTCGTCGTGATATCGTATTAGAGCTTGAGGAAATGGGCTTTGAAATTGAAGCGTCCCACCATGAGGTAGCACCAGGCCAACACGAAATCGACTTCAAATACGCAGATGCTGTCACTGCTTGTGACAATATCCAAACGTTCAAATTAGTTGTGAAAACAATCGCACGTAAACATGGTTTGCATGCGACATTCATGCCAAAGCCATTATTCGGCGAAGCTGGATCAGGTATGCACTTTAACGTGTCGTTATTCAAGGGTAAAGAAAATGCATTTTATGATGAGTCTACGGAGATTGGCTTATCTGAGACAGCAATGCAATTCATGGCTGGAGTTCTTGCACACGTAAAAGGCTTTACAGCTGTCATTAACCCAACAATTAACTCTTACAAACGTTTAGTACCAGGTTATGAAGCGCCATGTTACGTAGCGTGGTCTGCGCAAAACCGTTCACCACTAATCCGTATCCCATCTTCACGCGGCGTATCAACGCGTATTGAGGTACGTTCAGTAGATCCATCGGCTAACCCATACTTGGCGATGGCAGTTATTTTAGAAGCTGGCTTGGAAGGTATTCGTAACAAAATGACGCCGCCGCCAGCAATCAACCGTAACATCTACGTAATGAGTGAACAAGAACGTAAATCAAACGGCATCGATAACCTGCCTGCATCTCTAGACGATGCACTAGAATTGCTTGCACAAGACGAAGTAGTGAAAAACGCTCTAGGCGAACACATCTACGAAAACTTCCGTGAAGCAAAAGAAATCGAATCAGAAATGTTCCGTACCACTGTACACCAGTGGGAACGTGACATGTACATGAAAATGTACTAATAGGAAAAAGCGTTGAAGCGGAAGGGCTTCAACGCTTTTTTGTTTATAAGAGCATGTCTGCGGTTTTGTTAATAGAATGGCTGTTGGACATGGCAGGGCGGGAAACCGTTGATATCCTGGATCATTTGAAAATCGTAGTGCTTCAATGCAAATTGACTTTGATACATATATTCAAGCACAAGCAGCTTTTCCTCCGAAACCCCGCATAAAATTCCTGAGGTTCCTTGTCCGCTTGTAAAGGATATGCCTATTGGCTGACCTATCAAATACTGAATCTTGTATTGCCATAACATTGTGAACACTCCTTTTGGGATAGAGTATGTATAGGCGTATAGGAAGGTGCTTATTTAGGGGGAATGAGGGGGGTGTAACGACGGGTAAATGGGATGAAAAACTTCCAAAAGCAGGATTGGTATGTAAGAAATCTAGTAGAATAGCATAAAAACTACTTTAACCAACAGAAAAGGCACAGCTGGTTAAAGCAGTTTTAGGTTAATAACGCTTAATTGTTTCAGGGGTATTTAATTGTGTAATAAATTCTTCCCTTTCATCGCGTTTGAATTCAGTATATTGTTTGATTATATTTTCATCATATATAATTTGTAAGCGAGAATTTGAAACAAGTTGTGTGCTTTCAGGAATATTGAAGCTACTACTAGAAACCTTGCCTCTAAGAGCTGTTAAATAAATATTTTTGGCAGATAATCCACCGATAACTTTTATGTTCGAACCTACTCCATAAAGGGTCATGTCATTTTGACTGTAAAAAAATCCTTTAATTATACTAGGTGAATCTGAGTATTCAGAAATGTTAGCGATAAAGATGGAGCCGCTAGCGAAAATGATTAAACTGCTACCCGCTTGAAGTTCTCTTAAAGTACTAAATCTAACATTAACATTTCCATCCACATATAGTATCGCGTTACTTTTAATATTAGCATAATTTATAGTCACATCACCTTTTATATAATAGGTTCCTTGAATATCTACGTTTTCTTTATAATTGTTCGAATACCCATTTATAACTAAATTAGTATCACTCATTGCATAGTCCAGGCAATCATATGGTTTTTTAGTATCCTTTTTAACGCAAACTTCATTATAAATACTCGTTATAGAATCTACTGGGCGTTTTAAGTTATTTGTACTTCCTTCAATTGTGTTTCCGGTTAATTTATAATCGAATTTCTTTTCTTTGTAAACTGATTCAACTTTAGAAGCAACATTTATAATATCTTCAGGTAAAGATTTAGAGATGACATTTGTTTTATCCGAATGGGTTAAAATACTTCTTATTTCGTTTTGATTGTTGATAGAGAAAGTATTGCTGGGGGATTTATATTCTATAGTTTTTCCATTTCTAAATTGATTGCCATTATAGTAATATATTTTGTTTGCTTGATTAGAAAGTATGATTTTTGAACTTACACTACCTAAAGTTGGGTTCATCTTCAAAGTGACACTGTTATGCCAAGTAGGCGAATAATCCCACCCTGAGTAGGCTTTTTTTATAATATGAATGTCTTCGGTAGATTTAATATCTCCTGTAACTTCGACACCGCCATGAAAATATAAACTTCCTCTTTCGTTACTAGAAACTGCATAACGTAGCTGATCTGGTATTGCATCTGTCCCAATAATTACATCTGTTTTTGAAATATGTTCCTTCTTTTTAACGACCCCATAACTTCTAAACGTGACAAGCCGCTTATATTTATCCTTCTCTTCCGTTATACCAGAAGAATTTGTTATCATTTTGACTGCTTCGATACAGACCTTGGTTATATTATTATTTTCTGTTGGTATATGAAAGCCGATGTTAGCAGGGAGTGGCTGCCCGGCAGCTGGACATTTTAAGTTTGTTTTATTTAAAGTGGTGTCTAAGAAAGTACCGAATTCGGTTTTCCCCATGGGTGTAGCTATAATTTGTTTTTCAAGGGTATTTTGTATATCGTTTACTGCAAAATCAATACCTTTATCAGATAGATCTTGTGCTAAGATCGTGTCTTCGCGGTGTGAATTTTTTGCAATTCCATTTGTAGTCAAAGTAATCAAACTTAAGCCAAGAACAGTAAAAATAAGAATAGCGCCAATTGCTAATAATAATGAATAACCCTTGTCGTTTTGTAAATATTTCTTCATTCTATAATCCTCCTTTCATTCTTTTTATTTTGAAGTTAAAATAGGCTGAATTCGATTAATGAATGTCTTTTGCTTTGGAATCTCTTTATTTCCTCTTTTATGAGTGATCTGTAATGTTAAATTAACCTCGTATAAAGTAGTGTTATTGGGATCTCCTTTTATATGGGAGGTAGATAATATTTTTATGTTTGGATGTGCGACAGAATATTGCTCATCTAAAATATATAGGCTCGTAACACCGTTGGCAGTTTTGAATCCGATTGGTTTCAAGGTTCTGTCACAAGCGTTTTTATCAATTAAAACACCCTCCTCATTTTTCTGACATTTCCCCAAGTCATTTGTCACTTCAATATAGCTATTTCCAGTACTATTTGTTGTGTTTCTGATGATATATCCCTGTTTCGTGGAATAAAGGGACTTTATAAATTTACTTACAATAATATCAGCCTCATCCCGCAGCATCGTTTCTTGTTGAATGACGCGGTTATTCTCCATCGTTTTTGTCACAATAGAGAACAGAAAAATAGAGATGATAGATAGCAGCACAATGCTTGCCAAAAGCTCGACTAACGTTAAACCTCTTTCATTCTTTTGGTGTTTATTCAAGTGAAACATATCCTTCCGAAGAACCTTTAATTTTTCCATCTGGTGCAGTTACGGTTACTACTACCTTAATTAAATCCAATTCTTTTTCAGAATAAGTAGAGTTTGTAATTAACTCTTTTTTATTATTCTGTGAAGCCTTATAGGTAATAGAGTAATTTTTACCATTCATAAAAATAGCGAGAGGCGGTTTTTTCTGTGTAGGATCATTAACACTATTGTCAACAAAGTAATGGTTTACATCAGTGATACTTGAATTTTTAGCGAGTGTTTCCGCCTGTAGTTTAGCTAGAGCTGCATCTGCTAAGTTGATAGCTACTAATTTCTCATTATTATGTGCAGCTGTCTTGTTTGCTTGTACAAATAATTGGGCGAAACTAATAAGTAAAATTGCAACGATTACTATGGAAGCAACTACTTCGATAAGCGAAAACCCTTGCTCGGAAGGGGATTTGGATAATAATTCCAAGGTATATATCACTCCTTAAAAATTAGGTAATAATACTTCTTTAAAAGTAAAAATATTCTATTTATTATATTGATAAAGTGAAATAAAATCTATATTTTTTACATAAAGTTCCTATTTTAAACATATAAAAAATATAAAAAAGACTAAAGGACTATACAAAGTGTATATTAGTAGTGTATCTTATCCTTATAGTTATTTTCTAGTCTAAATGTAACTAATGTATAGAAAATTTAAAATATGGTAGGAGTGGTGAGGGTGAAGAAAAATATAATGGTTTTGGCTCTGCTGGTAAGTGTGCTGATTTATGTTATTTCCCCTCTAGGCAGTGTTAAATTCAAAACGGCACACGCTGAAGAGAAAGCCTCTATTTCAACGATTGCCGGTATTGAAGTTGGTAATCTAACAGAAAATGAGATAAGAGGGAAACTGACCGACGCAATCAATCAGTGGATGAATGAGCCCCTTCTCATTTCGGGAGGAGAAAGTGAGGTTGTCTTAAATCCCGCAATCTTCCATCATGATATTGATAGTACGATAGATTTATATAATTCGATAGTAAAAAAAGACTGGTATGCTTTTTGGGAGAAAGAAAGTGTTGTACATATTCCACTGGAGATTTTACCAAGTGAAGAGTTGAAGACTGAAATTTCAAAGGTGAATATATGGAATCTGGAAGAGACCTATACACAGGTCATGAATACTGCCGGCTATTTAAAGGCGGGGAAAATAGAAGCAGTAGTGGAAGATACAACTGCTTTAGAAGCAAACCGTATCGCACTTGCGATAGAAGAAATTCCTGAAACGGCTTTCGGTACATATGATATTGCTCACGCATTGAATGATCAGGTGATTGCGCCGGATGAGACATTTTCATTCATCCAAGCGCTTGGAGAAAATATTGATGCAGCAAATAGTGAGGCGCTTAACTTCACAGCTTCCCTTGTTTATCAAAGTGCTCTAAATATCAATTCTGAAATTCTAGAGCGTCACTCTCAACAAAAAGTGCCAGATTACTCGGAGCCTGGTATTGAGGCAGCGATCAATAGAAACGGAGAAGATTTACAGTTTATTAATCGTCTGGTGACACCAATCAAATTGAAGCTCTCGGTAGAGGCGCAGCAGCTAAAGGTGGAAGTTTACACAACGCAGCAGGAAGCAAGTGTAACGACAAGAGTTGTGAGAGATGAAGAAATTAAACCACGTACTATCACACGTTATTCGAATGAACTCTCAACTGGACAAGTAAAAGAAGTTCAAAAAGGAGAACAGGGGATGCGCGTTTCAGTGTACCGGGTGCTGGACGGCGTGGAGGAATTGGTCAGTCGGGACTACTATCCGCCGGTCAATCGTATTTTACTAAACTCTTCAAACCAGCTGCAGACACAGCAGCCAACTGAAACAGATCCGGATCTACAGATGGATCTGGATGGTGACGGGTTAGCTGATGTAGAGTCTAGTGACGATGTGGAAGGCGAAACAATAAATGAAAACGAGCTTGAGGTAGATGAGAATGGGAATCCAATCCTACCTCCAGGCAGCTATTACGATAAAGGCGGCAATTTAATTACACCATAGAAAGGGGGGCTGATGATGAGAACGGCAGCTCGCAAACGAATAGGGGATTTGCTTTTAGAGGCAGGTGTTATCACGGAACAACAATTGACGCATGCGCTTGAGAATAAAAGCCGAGATGAAAAGCTAGGAGATTTCCTAATCAAGGAAAATATTTTAACAGAACAGCAGCTCATTGAGGTATTAGAATTCCAGCTTGGGATTCCCCATATTTCGCTCAATCAAATCCCAATTGACCCGGAGCTTTTGCAGCTTGTCCCGGCTGAACTGGCAAAAAGGGCTCAGCTTATCCCGATTCGGCGTGAGAAAAACAAATTGTTCATTGCTATGGCTGATCCGATGGACTACTTTGCCATTGAAGAAGTGCGGATGGCGACAGGCTGTCAGATCGAGACGACGATTGCAGCGAAAGATGATCTATACCGGACGATCACGAAGTATTATGATCTCCAGGAATCGATGGAAGCAGCCTTATCTGATGTACAGGCGAATATGCAAGACTCTCAGCTGGAAATCACGGATGAAGATTCTCCCATTGTACGTCTCGTCAACCAAATTATCGCAAATGGTGTAGCTCAACGCGCGTCGGATATTCACTTTGACCCGCAGGAAACAGAATTCAGAGTACGTTACCGTGTGGACGGTGTGCTGCGTACCGAACGTTCATTGCCAAAGCATATGCAAAATATGATGACAGCGCGTGTAAAAATCATGGGGAATTTGAACATTACGGAAAGCCGGATTCCTCAGGATGGGCGGATTAAAATTAATGTGAATTTTAGGCCGGTTGATATCCGGTTGTCGACATTGCCGACTGTATACGGTGAAAAAATCGTCATGCGTATTTTGGATTTAAGTAATGCACCAAACGATATTAGACAAATTGGATTTTCGCCGGAGAACGAGAATCTCTTTGGACAAATTATTAACCGTCCAAACGGAATTGTTCTGATAACGGGCCCAACTGGTTCAGGGAAATCCTCCACATTATATGCTGCACTTTCTGAATTGAACGATGAGGGAGTCAACATTATCACTGTTGAAGACCCGGTTGAGTATCAGATGACAGGGATTAACCAGATTCAAGTAAAAGAAGAGGTCGGGCTGACATTCGCTGCCGGACTCCGCTCAATTTTGCGTCAGGACCCAGATATTGTAATGATAGGTGAAATAAGGGACTTAGAGACGGCGCAAATTGCGATACGAGCGTCTCTTACGGGGCACCTAGTACTTAGTACATTGCATACGAATAGTGCAGTAGAGTCGATTTCCCGATTAAAGGATATGGGAATTGAGCCGTTCCTTATTTCTTCTTCTCTCGTAGGGGCGATGGCTCAACGGCTCGTGCGGAAAATCTGCCGGGACTGCTCGACAGAAGTACCCGCAACGGACCGTGAAAAAGAAATTTTTGCGGAAAATGGAATGGCTGTTACGAATGTCTATCGAGGACGTGGCTGCTCTGCATGCAGCAACACTGGATACAGAGGGCGTATGGCTATTCACGAAATTCTGCCAATTGACCGGGAATTGAAGGAGTTAATACTTTCTCAGGTAAGCGGCAATGTGCTCCGTGACTATATGAAGCAAAAAGGATACAATACGCTGCTGCAGGACGGCCTTCTGAAAGTGTTGAGCGGCATTACAACTACCGAGGAAGTATTGCGCGTGGCGACGACGGAATAGGAAGTGGAGAAATGACAATGACTGACACCCTGCAAATTAAAAACTTGCTGCTCTATGCCTATGAACAGAATGCATCTGATCTGCATGTGACTGTTGGCGTACCGCCTGTGTATCGTGTAAACGGCAAGCTGGCTCACTACGGAGAAACGTACATTACACCGGATATGGTAAATAAGATGGTACGGGAAATTTTACCGCAAGCCAAGGCAGAAGAGTTCGATGAAAAGGGAGAAACGGATTTTGACTATACGCTGGAAGGCTATTGCCGCTTTCGTGTAAATGCCTATCATCAACGTAATGCTAGTGCAATTGCTGCACGTCTTATTTCCAGTAACATTCCCACAATTGAATCGCTGAATATGCCAAAGGTGCTCTATGATTTAGCGGAAAAACCGCAAGGACTCATATTAGTCACGGGTCCTACGGGTTCGGGAAAATCAACGACTTTAGCAGCGATGATCAATTATATTAATGAAAATAAAGCGAAGCATATCATTACGCTCGAAGATCCGATTGAATATGTCCATCACCATAAGAAGTCGATCATCAATCAACGGGAAGTCGGAACAGATACAGCAAGTTTTGCTAACGGTCTGCGTGCTTCCCTAAGGCAGGACCCGGATATTATTTTAGTCGGAGAGATGCGAGATTTGGAGACGATTTCGACGGCAATTACCGCGGCGGAAACGGGACACTTGGTATTCGCAACATTACATACATCAAGTGCCCCGACAACGATCGACCGTATTATTGATGTGTTTCCGCCGCATCAGCAAGGGCAGATCCGGATTCAGTTAGCCAATGTCCTGCAGGGCATTATTTCACAGCGCCTTTTTGTCAAAAAAGATGGCAGGGGCAGGGTTGCAGCGACGGAAATTTTGGTAGGCGTACCGGCTGTAACGAACCTGATTCGTAGTGAGAAAGTTCATCAGATTCCAAGTGTGATGCAGACAAGCCGTGCACTTGGCATGCATACGCTCGAATCGAACATCCAGGGGCTTATTTCAGAGGGGCAAATTTCCCTAGAAGAAGCACGGCCTTATTTGAATGTAGGTGAGTACAATTGACCGTCTTTAAATATAGCGGACGCTCTAAAACCGGTGCTTTAAAAAAAGGAACGATTCAGGCGATGAATAAAAATGCCGCTATTTTAAAGCTTCGCGAAGAGGGGATTAACCCGCGGGAAGTCGAAGAGTCAAACAGTATTCTGCATAAGGATCTGACTATTGGCGGTGGTATCAAAAACCAAGATTTCGTCATCTACTGCCGTCAATTTGCGACACTGATTCGAGCTGGTATTTCGATTATAGAAGCAACAAACATCCTTGCACGTCAATCGACAAGTAAGCCGTTGAAAAAGGCTCTTGAAGAGGTGGAGGAAGATGTTCGGGCAGGTACCGCATTCTCCCAGGCGATTGCAAAGCACCCAAAGGTATTTCCTGATTTATTTATCAATATGATGCGGTCAGGAGAAGCAACCGGAAATATCGATGAAACGTTGGAGCGGCTTGCCAATACATTTGAAAAGCAGTTTCGCATTAAAAAGAAGGTTCAGTCAACGCTGACATATCCGGCGATCCTGCTGCTGATTACAATTGGCGTCGTATTCTTTCTTCTTATTTATATTGTCCCAACCTTTGTTCAAACATTTGAAGAGATGGGGGCAGAACTGCCGCTTATTACTGTCATTACAGTGAAAATTAGTGAGTGGCTCGTAAGCTTTTGGTGGCTCATTTTAGTAGTGATTTTAGGCGCAGCAATAGGGTTCAACTCGCTTTATAAAAAGAACAAGAGATTTCACTATATGGTCCATTATTCGATGCTGCGGCTGCCTGTATTCGGTCCATTACTGCAGAAAACAGCTATTTCAAGACTGACACGTACACTTTCTTCTTTATTCAGCAGTGCAGTGCCAATTTTACATGCCATTACGATCTCCGAACGGGTCAGCGGAAACCCGGTCAT
>JAPSKP010000022.1 GCA_031181585.1 Lysinibacillus sp. | reverse complement strand
GGTAGCAAAAAGGAGGGCAAATAATATGAGCTTTATAGAAGTATTGTATTTCATCGTCCCTTCTGCTATTTTCTACGCAGCTCCATTGATTTTCGGCGCGATCGGCGGCGTATTCTCTGAGCGTTCAGGTGTAGTAAACATCGGGATTGAAGGAATCATGGTTATTGGTGCCTTCGTAGGGATTGTATTTAATCTATTTACAGCAGATTCACTTGGCGGATTAACACCTTGGGTAGCATTGGTTGCAGCGATGATAGTCGGGGCAGTATTCTCACTATTCCTTGCTGTTGCAGCCATATCATTCCGTGCGGATCAGACGGTAACAGGGGTAGCACTTAATCTATTAGGTATTGCAGTAGCATTGTTCCTAGTAAAGTTAATTTTCGACGGAAAAGGCCAAACAGACTTTATCTCTGAACGCCTGGCCCGTTTTGATATCCCGTTATTATCAGACATCCCCTTCTTTGGACCATTGTTGTTCCAAGATATATATGGAACTTCAATTCTCGCAATTGTAGTCGCTTTTGCTGCTTGGTTTGTTATTTATAAAACACCGTTTGGCCTTCGTCTCCGGGCTGTTGGGGAGCACCCGATGGCGGCTGATACAATGGGTATCAACGTAACGAAAATGCGCTATGTTGCCGTGATGATTTCTGGCGCTATGGCAGGGATAGGCGGTGCGATTTATGCACAAACAATTACGAACGATTTTGGCCATGCCACGATTAATGGACAAGGCTTCATGGCAATTGCCGCAATGATCTTCGGGAAATGGCACCCAATTGGCGCGATGGGTGCAGCATTATTCTTTGGTTTAGCGCAGGCATTATCAATCGCAGGCGGATCTATTCCATATATTAAGGAAGTACCGCCAGTATTCCTAACAATCTTGCCGTATGTCCTGACAATTTTAGCGTTAGCTGGATTTATCGGAAAAGCAACTGCTCCAAAAGCATCTGGTATTCCTTATATTAAAGGAAAACGATAATCGTTTTGGGCATTCAGCTGCAAAATAAATTACAGCCAATATAGAATAACTAGCATTTAATTATAAGCCGCTTCGTTTCGAGGCGGCTTTTTCTTATGAACGTAGTCTTTTCCAGAAAGTCGTATAATAACTTTGCATTATGCGCATATTCACATGTATAGTAATAAAGAATAGAACTGTATTTAATAGGTAGTCAGGAGGAGTTTTTTTGTTTTTAACGACACAATTGGCGAAAGGCGTTTCTTTACATATTCGACAAACGGCCCAGTTTAAAACGGTCAATTTTTCGATTAAATGGAGACGTCCGCTTACAGAGAAAGATGCAGCAGAGCGAACGGTATTGACGAATGTGCTACAGCATTCAAATGAAAGGTTCAACACATCCGCAGCATTCCGCAGCTATTTAGATGACCTGTTCGGCACGATTTTATATTTCGATACGGGAAAGCGTGGAAATGAGCATACGGTTTTAATGAATGTAGAAACAGTCAATGAGCAGTATTTAGCGAATTCGAACGTGCTGAATGATGTTCTTGATCTGCTTCATACAGCTATTTTTAAACCAAATCTTGAAAACAATGCATTTGTATCAGCCATTGTTGAGCGCGAGAAAGAAATGGTAAAACAGCGTATCCAGTCTATTTTCGATGATAAGTCGCGCTATGCTCAATACCGTCTCACACAAATTCTTCGTCCAAACCATCCTGCCTCCATTTCGGCAAACGGTACAATCGAACAAGTGGACGCAGTGACGCCACAGTCACTGAAGCAGGCATATGATTCCATGCTGGCTGATGATACAATCGATATTTATGTCGTAGGCGATATTAATACAGAAGAAATAAAAGAAAAATTAAGTAAAGCGTTGCCTTTCGGGGACCGGGAGCTACATGAAAAGCAGGCTCCAATTAAGGTAGAATCCAAACCAGAGGCTTATACAAAAGAGCGCCAGGAAATGAAGCAGGGAAAACTGCATATCGGTTTTTCGACACCTGTCCATTTCGGACACGAGGATTTTGCTAAAATGCAGATCTTTAACGGAATATTCGGGGGATATGCACATTCGAAGCTATTTATGAATGTACGGGAACGTGAAAGCCTTGCTTATTATGCATCAAGCTCCTACTCTTCTCAATATGGCCTTGTATTTGTCGTTTCCGGTATCGAACCTTCAAATGAGGAAAAGGCGATTGATGTCATTAACGAGCAGTTGAAAGCGATGCAAAACGGAGAGATTTCCGAGTTGGAATTGGCACAAACAAAAGCGATGCTGATAAACCAATTGAAGGAAGCAGTGGATTCGGCACGCGGGCAGATTGAGATTTATGACCAATACAAAGATTTAAACGAAGCATTTACGATTGATACATGGGCAGCTCGTTGGCAAGATGTTACAAAGGAAGATGTTCAAAAGATGGCCCAACAAGTCAACCAGGAAGCGGTTTATTTCTTAAGCGGTAAGGAGGATTAATTTTGCAGACAATTGAATTTCAACAACTAGATGAAACATTATATTATAAACAGTTGGAAAATGGCCTGGACGTTTATATTTTGCCGAAAAAGGGATTTTCTAAAGCGTTTGTGACGTTCACAACGAAATACGGTTCTATTGACCGCACATTTG
The DNA here is from genome assembly GCA_031181585.1 of Lysinibacillus sp. Taxonomy (GTDB): domain Bacteria; phylum Bacillota; class Bacilli; order Bacillales_A; family Planococcaceae; genus Lysinibacillus_B. The sequence goes on along the minus strand of JAPSKP010000022.1, from coordinate 41,649 downwards.
TCCCTCTCGGTGAAGAAGATCCGATTACAGTGCCAGATGGTATTGCACACTTTTTAGAGCACAAAATGTTCGAAAAAGAAGAAGGAGATGTCTTCCAGAAATTCAGTGAGGTAGGAGCGCAGGCAAATGCCTTCACTTCTTTTACACGTACCGCATATTTATTTTCTGCAACAAACCATATTTATAAGAGTACAGAAACACTTTTGGACTTTGTTCAGGAACCTTACTTCACGGAAGAGACGGTAAACAAGGAAAAGGGGATTATCGGTCAAGAAATTACGATGTACGATGATCAACCGGATTGGCGCCTGTACTTTGGCGCGATTGAAAACATGTACCATAATCATCCGGTAAAAATTGATATTGCTGGTACAATTGAATCCATTGATAAAATTACAGCAGAACATCTTTATACATGCTACAACACGTTTTATCATCCTTCTAACATGCTGTTATTTGTCGTTGGTGCAGTCGACCCGACAGAAATGATGGCCTTCATTGAGGGCAATCAAAACAAGAAAGAATTTCCGGAGCCCGAACAATTAACGCGAATCTTTGAAGATGAGCCAACAGAAGTAGCGGTTAAAGAACGAGAAATGAAAATGGATGTACAGCAGCCAAAAGTATATGTCGGGCTTAAAGCAAAGGAAGTAAATTTGTCAGGGGAAGCAATGTTAAAGCACGAATTAGCAATGTCAATTGCTCTTGAATGCCTGTTTGGCCGTGCTTCGGATTTTTATACTAATATATATGAGAACGGTCTGATCGACGAATCATATGCATTTGATTTCTCGCTGGAAAAAGGCTATGGTTTTGCACTCATAGGCTCGGATACACCGAAATCGGACGAACTTGAAAAGGCGATTAAAGGACGTTTGGCTGAAGCAGAGGACGGTTCTGTCTTCAAGGAAGAAGATGTAGAGCGTATTAAACGCAAGAAGATTGGTTACTTCCTGCGGGCACTGAACTCTCTTGAGTTTATAGCAAACCAATTTACGCGCTATAAATTTAATGAGATGAACTTATTTGACGCAGTACCGACAATTGAAAAGCTGACAGTGGAAGATATTAAAGAAGCGTTCAAGTCAATTCAAGGCGAGGAGCAGCAGACTGTATTTAAAATTCTGCCTGTGAATGAGCGCCAAAAATGAAAAAATTTGCATTAGTATGCGGCGCATCCGGCGAAATCGGCCGAGCGATATGCGATGATTTGGCAGCAGACGGCTGGTCACTTTACCTTCATTACCATTTAGGGAAAGAACGTGCAACAAGGATGGCGGCGTCTTATATGGACGCCTATCCATCTCAGGAATTTCTTCCTGTACAGGCGGACTTTTCCGATTCTGGTGGAGCCGACCGGTTGGCTGCTCAAATTTTCTCCCTGCATGCAGTTGTATTTGCAAATGGACATGCATATACGCAGCTGCTCGAGGACACGCCTTATGAGGAAATGGAAAAGCTTTGGCGCGTTCATGTACAAAATCCGATGAGACTGCTTGCATGTGTCTCACATAAGCTGCGATCAAATACAAAAAGCTATGTACTCTTTATCGGCTCTATTTGGGGTGCTGCAGGGGCGGCAGGAGAAGTAGTCTACTCGGCTGTTAAAGGAGCGCAGCATGCCTTTGTAAAAGCCTATGCCCAAGAAGTTGCCTATAATGGCATTCGTGTTAATGCCATAGCACCGGGTTTTATTAATACGCAGATGAATAGCCATTTAAATGAAGAGGAAAAACAGGAAATTGCACAAGAAATACCGTTGCAGCAGCTTGGTTCTGTAGACGACGTCTCAAGGCTTACTCGCTTTTACTTGAGCGGTGCTGCTGATTACGTTACAGGACAAATCCTTCATGTTAATGGCGGCTGGTACATATAATCGTTTACCTCGGACATACTATTGTCGAGAGGAGGCGAGAACATGGGATTACTTGAAAGCTGGCAGCAATGGACGCACTTCTTAGGCGAGAAGGTTGAAGATGCAAAAGGCGATGGCGTTTCATCAAAAATGATCGATCAAGCAGCTCTTCAAATTGGGGAATATTTAGCTAAAAATGTTGAACCTCAAAATGAGCAAGAGCGTGTCTTGGCCGACTTATGGTCAGTGGCGTCGTCAGATGAAAAGAGAGCACTTGCAAGCTGCGTTGTTAAATTAGTGGAACATAAAGTTTCGTAACTGCTTATAAAAAGCAATGAAAAGGGAGCCTTTTTAGGTTTCCCTTTTGATTTTCTGGTGAATAATTAGGGAGGATAACTTTCCAGTAACTTTATTTTTATTATTGTAGTAAAAAACAGTGCTTTCGAACTTTTCAATACATACAAAATCCGCTATCATGGAACTTATAAAAGTTTTTGGCGTTTCTAAATAGAGGGGACGGATACATTCATGGGCGAATGGTATTTCGAGTATGAAATTCAAGTAAATCGACCGGGGCTGCTAGGAGATATCGCCTCACTGCTAGGGATGCTTCGTGTAAATATTGTTACCATTAATGGCGTGGATGAAGTCCGCCGTGGTATGCTTGTTAAGGCTGAAAAAGACGAATCAATCGAGCGTTTCATATCCATTGTTTCTACAATGGAGCATATTAATATTACAAAGTTCCGGGTCCCTAAGCTGCGAGATCGATTAGCCGTGCGGCACGGACATTATATTCCTAAAGACGCGGATGAAAAAAATACATTTCGTTTCGTACGCAGCGAACTAGGTATTTTAGTCGACTTCATGGCTGAGCTCTTTAAAAAGGATGGCAATAAGCTGATAGGGATAAGGGGAATGCCGCGGGTCGGCAAGACAGAATCCATCGTAGCGGCCAGCGTCTGTGCTAATAAAAGGTGGATCTTCCTATCCTCCACAATGATCAAGCAGACGGTCCGAAGCTCACTCATAGGTGATGAGTTTAACGGGAATAATATTTTTATATTAGATGGTGCTGTGACGCGAAGGTCCAATGATGAGCGGCATCAACAGCTCGTTCGGGAAATGATGCATATGGATACGATCAAAGTAGTGGAACATCCGGATATTTTCGTACAACATTCCGAATATAAATTGGAGGACTTTGATTATATTATAGAGCTGCGTAATCATCCAGACGAAGAAATTACGTATGAATTGATTGATAAAAATAATATGATGTCTTCAGTAAATGATTTTGGAGGATTTAATTTTTAAATAAAAAGTAGGTGTTATGGTTGACAGAATTAGGAACTCGCCTCAAAGAAGCGAGATTAGCAAAAGGATATAGCTTAGAAGATTTACAAGAGCTTACCAAGATTCAAAAACGGTATTTAGTGGGTATAGAAGAGGGAAACTATTCAATCATGCCAGGGTCCTTCTATGTGAGAGCATTTATAAAACAATATGCAGAGGCTGTAGGACTGGATCCTGAGGAACTGCTTGACCAGTTCAAGAAGGATGTACCTGGAACGCAGACAGCGGAGGTAGTGGAATCATACAAACAAAGTCCAAGCCGGCGTAAACTAGCAAATCGCTCTTCTAATAAAACAATGGAAGTAATGCCAAAGGTTATAGTGGCGTTGTTTATTATTGTTATTATCGCGGTAATTTCGATATTATACTGGGCAAAATCCCAGGAATCAAATGATGTTTATGAGGATGAGGCAAAGCCAATCGAGTACGTGAAGCCGACGACAGATGAAGATCAGCAGGGCACTGAAGATGGCGCAGCAACTGAGGATACAGAAGAGTCAGTTGAGGAAGAAGAGCCTGTAGTGGAAGAGCCTGCTCAAGCCATCTCGCCAGGGCAAGTAAATGGGGAAGATGTAAACTTTGAAGTGACTGGCACGGAAGAATTAAAAATACGCGTTGAAATTACCAACAGCGCTAGTTGGATTGCTTTCCGTAATACACAAGGCGTAGATAACCTTGGCAAAATGTACAATCCGGGTGAAACAGTAGAATATGATGCTACTGCCGATGGGTATGTACGTATCCGATTAGGCAGTGCAGCAAGTGCGAAAGTATTTGTGAATGATGAGGAAGTGACATCACCTTCAAATGGTGTAACACAAAACTTCATTATCCAATTAGCTCAAGAACAACAAGCTCAGTAGTCATCTTTACGATGGCTACTTTGTTTCAAATGAAAGGTGTTAACAAATGAATATTCCAAATAAGATTACAGTCTCTCGTATTTGCTTGATTCCATTCTTTATGATTGTAATTATGTTTGACTTTGGCTGGGGAACGATGGAACTGTTCGGGGCAGAAATGCCCGTCCATCATTTTGTAGGGGCAATGATTTTCATTGCCGCATCAGTAACTGACTGGGTGGACGGTTATTATGCACGTAAATACAATCTTGTTACAAATCTAGGGAAGTTTTTAGATCCTCTGGCGGACAAGCTGCTCGTTTCGGCGGCTCTTATCCTGCTGGTAGAAATCGACCTGGCTCCTGCCTGGATCGTTATTATTATTATTTCCCGGGAATTTGCTGTAACGGGTCTTCGCCTGATCTTGGCGGGTGAAGGCGAAGTAGTAGCAGCAAACCAACTAGGCAAAATTAAGACGTGGGCGCAAATTGTAGCCATTTCAGCACTTTTTTTACACAATACCATTTTTATAATGATGGGCATCCCGTTTGATATTATTGCGCTTTATGTAGCGCTATTCTTTACCATTTGGTCTGGTTGGGATTATTTCTATTTAAACCGCCGTGTATTATTAGACTCCAAATAAGCGAGGTTAATTATGAAGGCAGAAATTATTGCAGTAGGGTCAGAACTACTATTAGGGCAAATCGCGAATACAAATGCTAAATTTATTTCTCAGCAGCTTTCGGAGCTGGGAATTGATGTCTACTACCATACAGTAGTAGGAGATAATGCAAGACGTCTAAAAGAAGCGATTCAAATAGCGGAAAATCGTGCAGACTGCGTTATCTTTTCTGGCGGCTTAGGACCGACAAAAGATGATTTGACGAAGGAAACAATTGCTGATCATTTAGGAGTGGAACTCGTTCACGATGAGAAAGCACTTAAATTGATAGAAGAGTATTTTACGAAGCATGGACGTGAAATGACGGAGAATAACCGAAAACAGGCTTTAGTCCTTCAAGGGAGCCATGTATTGGCTAACCATAACGGCATGGCGCCTGGTATGCTTCTAGAGCGTGGAGAGCATACGTATATTCTGCTGCCGGGTCCACCAAAAGAGCTCGAGCCGATGTTTCAGCATGAGGCAAAACCATGTCTTGCTAAAAAACAGGCGAAAGGTTCGAAAATCATTTCTCATGTACTCCGTTTTTACGGAATAGGGGAGGCGGAGCTTGAAGTCCGTATACAAGACATTCTAGAGCGTCAAAGTAACCCTACGATTGCACCGTTAGCCGCAGATGGGGAGGTAACACTCCGTATAACGGCTAAAGCGGATACAGAAGAAGCTGCATGGACAATGATTAATGAGAAAAAAGAGGAAATTTTAGAAGTTGTAGGGGAGTATTGCTACGGGGTAGATAATGATTCCCTTCCTTCAAAATTGGTAGAAATGCTTGTTGAAAATAATTTAACGATTGCAGCAGCTGAAAGTTTGACTGCAGGGCTATTTCAAGCGGAGCTGGCTGAGATTCCAGGGGTAGGCACTGCTCTTGCAGGCGGTGTAGTAACGTATACAGAACAGGCGAAAATTGAACAGCTGGGCATATCTGTAGAAATTATTAAAGAGCATAGTGTAGTAAGCAGCGAGTGTGCTGCGGCTATGGCCTTTAATGTCCGGGAAAAATTCGGTACGGAAATCGGTGTAGGGCTGACAGGTGCAGCCGGGCCGGATGCGCACGGCAATGAACCGGCAGGCACAGTCTGGATAGGAATTAGTATCGGACAGGAGCCCCCATTGACTTATCGTCTCCAGTTATCTGGTTCACGCAATACGAACCGTTTACGCACTGTGAAATTTACATGCAGTTATTTAATGCGTAACTTAATAGAAAAAGGTTATAAAAAATAAGGTAAACATTAAATTTGGGTATAGGTATTATGCCCAAATTTTTATTTTCCCTAAAAAACGAAAATATGTTCGCTTTTTTCTTGTGGTTTGTCTCAATAAGAAGTATAATAGAGACATAACGAAAAGAGTTCGTATTTAAAGGAGGAAAACATTCGTGAGTGATCGTAAAGCCGCGTTAGATATGGCATTAAAACAAATTGAAAAGCAATTCGGTAAAGGTTCTATTATGAAGCTTGGGGAAACGACAGATCGTCAAATTGCAACTTCTTCAAGCGGCTCGCTGGCTCTTGATGCAGCACTTGGTGTAGGTGGCTACCCTCGTGGCCGTATTATTGAAATTTATGGACCAGAGTCTTCAGGTAAAACGACTGTAGCACTTCATGCGATTGCAGAAATCCAAGCAAATGGTGGACAAGCTGCATTTATAGATGCAGAGCATGCCTTAGATCCGGTATATGCTCAAAAGCTAGGTGTAAACATTGACGAATTATTGCTTTCACAGCCAGATACAGGGGAGCAAGCGCTAGAAATTGCTGAAGCATTAGTACGAAGCGGTGCGGTCGATATCCTGGTCATCGACTCCGTAGCTGCGTTAGTGCCTAAAGCAGAGATTGAAGGCGAAATGGGTGATTCCCATATGGGTCTTCAAGCACGTTTAATGTCTCAAGCATTGCGTAAGTTGTCAGGTGCAATCAATAAATCTAAAACGTTAGCAATTTTCATTAACCAAGTACGTGAAAAAATTGGTGTCATGTTCGGGAACCCCGAAACAACACCAGGGGGCCGTGCACTTAAATTCTACTCTTCTGTACGTTTAGAGGTACGCAGGGCGGAAACAATCAAGCAAGGTACTGAAATGATCGGTAATAAAACAAAAATTAAAATTGTAAAAAATAAGGTTGCACCACCATTCCGTACAGCAGAAGTAGACATTATGTATGGAGAAGGGATTTCTAAAGAGGGAGAAATCGTTGATATCGGTGCAGAACTGGATATTATTCAAAAGTCCGGCTCTTGGTATGCATATGGCGATGAGCGAATTGGGCAAGGGCGTGAAAACGCTAAGCAGTTCTTAAAAGAAAATCCTGCTATTCGTGACGAAATTGCTGAAAAAATCCGCGATGCTTATGGAATTGGTAAAGGCAGCGTTCATGAAATCGATGCGATTGAGGAAGACGAGGAAATGGATGAAGCATTATTGCTTGATCTAGGTGAAGAATAAGCAATCCTGATCCAGCCTTATATTTTAGTTCAAACCATTGGGGAAGATTTTCCTCGATGGTTTTTTTTATAGAAGCTGGCAGGTATTCTATCTTTCTAGAAGAATATATAGCATAAAATCATGCTATTGTATATATAAGCCCAAATGCCTTGTATGACGGGAATCCTTGACAGACCTAGGTTGGAACTATACAATTAATCATGTATAATTTTTTACATTTGAAATGAAATAGGCACATATTAGATTGTCTAATATTCGCTGATTGGAACATCAGACATAATGAGCAAGTAGGAGGGGTTACATGATGGAAATGATTATCCCCGCTTTGCTTGGATTCATCGTCGGTGCCGCTGTTATCTATTTCTACATGAAACAAGTGAATGAATCAAAAGTGACTGGTGCAAAACATCAGGCTGCTGCTATTGTCGATGAGGCAAAACGCGAAGCTGATGCACTGAAAAAGGAAGCACTGCTTGAAGCAAAAGATGAAACTCACAAATTTCGTACTGAAGCTGAAAATGACATTCGTGAACGTCGCTTGGAACTTCAGAAACAAGAGAACCGTTTATTGCAAAGAGAAGAAAATCTTGATCGCAAGGATGATGCTCTGAACAAGAGAGAAACAGGCCTAGAGCGTAAAGAAGAAGCTCTAGCCGAGAGACAACAGCATATTGAACAGATGGAAAGCAAAGTGGAAGAGCTTGTTGCGGCTCAAAAATCGGAACTAGAACGTATTGCTGCATTGACACGCGAAGAGGCGAAAGGCTTTATTTTAAAGGAAGTAGAGAACGAGCTTTCGACGGACATCGCTGTCATGACAAAAGAGGCAGAAACACGTGCAAAAGAAGAATCCGATAAAAAGGCACGCGAAATTTTATCACTTGCGCTACAACGTTTTGCTGCAGACCATGTGGCTGAAACGACTGTATCGGTCGTGAACTTACCGAACGATGAAATGAAAGGCCGGATTATTGGCCGTGAAGGTCGTAATATTCGTACTCTTGAAACACTTACGGGTATTGATCTTATTATCGATGATACACCGGAAGCGGTTATTTTATCTGGTTTCGACCCAATCCGCCGAGAAACAGCTCGCCTGGCATTGGAGAAGCTGGTGCAGGATGGACGTATCCACCCGGCTCGAATCGAAGAGATGGTCGAAAAATCACGTCGTGAGGTGGACGAGCAGATACGTGAAACAGGTGAACAGACAACTTTCGAGGTTGGCATCCACAATCTGCATCCAGATTTAATGAAAATCCTTGGCCGTATGAAGTATCGTACAAGCTATGGTCAAAATGTGCTGAAGCATTCCATCGAAGTAGCACATTTAGCGGGATTATTAGCTGCGGAACTTGGCGAAGACGTAACGCTGGCAAAACGAGCTGGCCTGCTGCATGACATTGGTAAAGCAATTGACCATGAGGTGGAAGGAAGCCACGTCGAAATTGGCGTAGAGCTTGCTACGAAGTATAAAGAGCATCCTGTTGTTATTAATAGTATCGCTTCCCACCACGGGGATACAGAGCCGACTTCTGTCATCGCAGTCTTAGTCGCTGCGGCTGATGCACTATCAGCAGCACGTCCAGGTGCACGTAGTGAAACGCTTGAAAATTATATCCGCCGTCTAGAGAAGCTTGAAGAAATTTCTGAAAGTTATGATGGTGTAGAAAAATCATACGCGATTCAAGCTGGTCGTGAAATCCGCATCATCGTTCAACCAGATAAAATTGACGATCTTGCCTCGCACCGACTTGCACGAGACATTCGCAAACGAATTGAAGAAGAACTGGATTATCCAGGACATATTAAAGTTACAGTCATTCGTGAAACACGTGCAGTAGAATACGCGAAATAAAGAAATGCGGCACTCCTTTGGGAATGCCGCATTTTTTGAGTAAGATACCTTGGAGCCTTTGAATAAGCCTTCCGTAATTGCAGGCCATGTTTATATGTTGATTTTAGCGGACGACCCTTACTGGGATGGTCCGCTTTTTAGTATCTTTTTAGAAATGAAGAAAGTAAATGGAATGGCGATGACAGAGGCAAGCAAAGGCGAAATCGTTTCATTTAACCTAAGCACATCCACTAAAATATAAATGCTTGCAGTTGTCACCGAAATATTTACTACATAGGTCAACGGAAACTGCATAAACTTTTTCCATGTTGGCTTTGTTTTGTATGTAAAATACGAATTCAGGAAAAAAGAGCCGACCATGCTGATCAAAAAGGCTAAAATATGGGAAAGCATATAATTCCATTTGAATACATGCAAAAATAGTAGATAGAGAATATAGTAATTGCCGGTATTCATAAATCCGACAATGATAAAGCGAAGCACCTCGCCGTTAATAAGTCTTTTCACGCTGTTTCTCCTTTTCAAAATTGGCAGTTTTCGCGACGATATAGTGCGGACGTCTTTTCACTTCATAATAAATACGGCCAATATATTCACCGATAATCCCCATAAAGAAAAGCTGTAAACCACCAACGAGCAAAATAGCAGCAATTGTCGTAAAATAACCCGGTACATCAATGCCTTTAATCGTAATCTGCACAAGCATATAAAGAACGTATAAAATATCAAGCAATGTCACGGTAAGCCCCAGATAGATGGCGATACGGAGAGGCTTATTATTAAAGGAAATTACTCCGTCAATCCCATAATTCAGCAGGCTCGCAAAGGACCATTTGCTCGCACCCTCTTCACGGGTAATATTCTCATATTCAATAATAGCTTCATTAAAACCAATCCACGAAAATAAACCTTTTGAAAAACGGTTATACTCCTTCAAAGAGAGCAGTGCGTCGACTGCCTGCCGGCTCAACAGGCGGAAATCCCCAATCCCATTTTCAAGCCGGACGTCAACAAGGGAGTTAATCAGCTTATAATAAATTCTTGTCAGGAAGGAACGGGTAAATTTTTCCCCGGAACGATCCCGTTTGGCAATAACCTGATCATAGCCTTCTTCTGCCTTTGCAAGCATTGCCGGAATAAGGGAAGGAGGATGCTGTAAATCTGCATCCATGATGAGCACATACTCTCCAGAAGCATAGGAAAGCCCGGCAAGCATAGCAGACTCTTTTCCAAAGTTCTTGCTGAAAGACACATATTTTACCAGGTGATCTTGTTCTGAAAGCATCTGCAATATATTCTGTGTTTTATCTCTACTGCCATCGTTAACGAATACTACTTCGTAAGAGGTGTTTAACTGTTGAAGAACGTTATTAATCACCTCATAAAACATTGGCAGCACTGATTCTTCATTATAACAAGGTACAACTATAGATAATCTCATATTACACCTACAATATTTTTTATTAAATCATTACTATTGTATCGTTCTCAGGAAATAATGCAAATCAAGGCTGTATGCTTTGTTATAATGAAAGAGAGGTGACAGCATGAAAAAAATAACGCTTGGTTGTATGACACTGCTCATAAGCTCTATTTTCATACATATTTATTTTCTATTAACCAAACTGCCGCTCACGCCACGGGGGACGGATGCGACAAGGCAGATGCTTTTCTATCGTTATTTATTAACGGATGAATACCGCGATTTAAATTTTTTCTGGTCTTGGTCCTACGGGCTTGGCGGTGATCTATTTGCACAGTTCAATTACTATTATTCCACATCCATTTTCTTTTTACTTTCGGCTTTGTTTGACGTTGGTACGATTGAAGATGTCATAGCGCTGAATTTACCATTGTCCATTGGTAAAGTATTTTTAGCGATGTTCTTTATGTTTTTACTGCTGCAATATGAAAAACGCAGCTTTACAGCATCGATCGTTGGCGGTCTATTATACGGTGGATCAGCTACGTTCGCCATTTACAGTTTTATTTTTGATTTTATGGTGGATGCGTTTGTCTGGCTTCCGCTGCTGATTTTATCGTTCCATCATTATCTTAAAACGAAAAAGCCGTTATTCTTTATATTTACCTTTGCATTCATTGTAATATCAAATTTTTATTTCGCTTTTATTGCGACTGTTTACTTTATTATTTACGCCATTTACAAATATACAGAGCTAAATGAACCAAAAAGTATCAGACATTTCGGGAGATATACACTTCGGCTGGCGTTATGTTATACAGCTAGTATTGGAATAGCTGCCTTCAGCTTCTTCCCTGCTGTCTATCAGTTTTTAAGCAGCGACCGGCTGGCCAAGGATTACGATATTCCAGCAGCTTTTGCGAACACTTTTTATGAAAAAGTGCCACAGCTGTTTTTCATGTCCTACCATAGTAATTATACAATCGGTATGTCAGTGCTGGTTCTTGTGCTCCTTGTTAGCGGGTGGAGCATTCGCAAGCGTGAGCTGCTGCCGAAGAAGCTGTTTGTACTCGTTGTAATGAGCTTTTATCTTATTCCTTTTATGTACTCTCTATTTAACGGATTATCTGCGATGCAAAATCGCTGGTATTATTTAATCGCCTTTACTTGCAGTTTCATAGCAGGCTATTTCTTTGACGAGGTAGTAGAGCGGAAGAAGGTTTGGATGCCTGCTGTATTGTCTCTCGCGGCACTGACAGCCTATATGCTTTGGCGCTGGCCCGATCGTCCGGAGATTGCGGTTGATTATGACCAGAAGCTCCTCCTGCTGGGGGCTGCAGAAATCGTAGGAATTGTCATTTACGGGGCAGCACAAAGAAAGTGGCGGCCGTTTGCGAGCGGACTCATCATTGTAAGTCTTATTTGGACAGGAGCCCTTCAGTACTATGCTTATTTTACGAAGATCAATGAAGATGTGACGGATGGAATACAGCAATTCGATAATTATTTTGATACGGTCGGCTATGGGCATTATGAGGGACTGCAAGTATCCAATAAAATTAGGCAGTTAGAAGAAGAATTTGGCCGAACGATTTGGGATTCGCCAAAAATGCAGCACAATTCAGGCATGTATTACGGCTTGAAGACGCACAGTACCTACCATAGTCTCATTCCGCGTAATCTTCATCAGTTGTATAAAGAGAAGTATAATATCCGCCAGACAGGAACAGTCAGCCTATATCATAATTACGACAATCGTTTATACCTAGAGACTGCTCTTGGTAATGAATTTTATGTAAGTGAGGCGAAGACATGGTATGAGCCTTATGGATACGAATCAGTATATATGACGACGAATTGGCATGTGCGGCAAAATGAAAATAAGCTGCCTATTGGCTTTGCGTATCCCTCAGATTCATGGATGACAGAAGAAACGTTCGATTCCTTATCGACTCCTGCAAAAGATCAATCGATTCTCTCGGCAGTAACTGTAAAGGATAGGGAGCTTCAACAAACGCCTTCTACGTTCGATCCTCGAGTATTGGAGGTAGAAACACTCTTTACTGGTATGGAGGACGTTACCCTTGTAAATATGGAAAAAATGGAAAGGCAAACATATAGCGTAGAAGAAGATGCCTACATTGAGGTTCCATATAGAAAAACAGATACAACTGGGGAGCTGATAGTAGAAATTGATATAAAGCCGCTTAAGGATAAAGATTTTACTATCACGATTCAAGACAAAGAGATGCTTCAGTATGCAAATAAATGGACCTGGTCCTATCCGAAGGAATCCTTTACATTTAACTTAGGGTGGATGTATGAAAAAGAAACAATCCAGATCAAGCTGACGCCTGGCTTGTATGACATTGGTGAGATCAGAATTTACCGTAACAGCTATGAGCCGTTTGAGGAGCGAGTCAATACGCTGCAGCAGCAAGGGCTGGAAAACATAACATATCATCGTAACAAACTATCAGGGGATGTTGCGATTGCCGAAGATAGCATCTTCTTTATGTCCATTCCGTACAGCAGGGGATGGAGTGTGAAAGTGGATGGGGAGAAACAGGATATTTATGAAGTAAACCATGCGTTTATCGGCTTCCCGCTTTCACGAGGTGAACACAAAATCGAAATGTCTTATGTGTCACCGTTCTTCAAAGAAAGCCTCGTTATTTCTATTATTTCACTGTTGCTTGTAGGGATATATGTTTGGAGAAGAAGGATGAAAGCAAGGAAGTAAAAAATATTCTCTAAGAAATTTTAGCAGCAATAATAGGATCGAATAACTACAGATCCGTATAAAGACAAAGTCGTTTCTTGACTTTGTCTTTACATTTTTTCAGCTGGTTTTTTAAAATAAAGTTTTACCTATCCTGCCTTGGAAATGTTTGCCGACGGGTTGAACTATAAATATCGGATAGATGATAGAATATTACGAAGTTTACTGTGTGAAATATAATTGTTAACAGTTTGGCATCTCACGTAATAGAAAAAGGGCGTATGCTAATGATAACTTTTGGATTATGGAGGGATATTACCAATGAATCGAAAGAAAGTTGTTGCATTAGCCACTACAGCCTCTCTCATGACAGCTGCCGTTGTTATACCAGTCAGTGTAGATGCCCATCCAGCAGGCGGAAAACCCGGCGCTTACAAATTTAAAGATGTAAATGATAGACATAGTCATTCCGCCAGCATTTACAAATTAGCAGACCGTCAAATCATCAAAGGTTATAAAGATGGTACATTCCGGCCTAATGAGCAAGTGACACGAGGGCAAGTAGCCAGCATTATCACCAGCATACTTAATATAGATACAACAAATGTGCCAAATCCGGGTTTTACCGATGTAACACCGGGCAAATCCCACTATCATGGTATTGCAGCGCTTGTTGATGCAGGCGTTTTAAGCGGGTACGGGGATGGTACATTTCATCCTAATGCTGCGTTAACACGTGGACAAATGGCAAAAATCCTCGTAAAGGCTTTCCAATTCAAAGAGACAGGAAGCGCTGCGACACCGTTTACGGATGTGAAAAGTTCCGAGTACCTTAACTTTATTAACACTTTATATGAACTAGGTATCACAAAAGGTACATCCAAATCAACATTCAGTCCAAACACACCCGTAAAGCGTGGCCAGCTTGCCTCGTTCGTCTTACGCTGTGAGGACATTTCTAAAAAATAATCATTAAAAACAAATTCCCCCTACATTCCGGGACACTTAAAAGTGGGTCGGTGTAGGGGTTTTTTCTGTTTACCTATGAATAAAAGAGAGAATTTTTAGATGTGCGGCGAAGAGAAAAGTTTAATACGATTATTTGAGTAAAAATGAATATTTTGGTTAAAAGTGTATATAGTAATATGTAAATGGTAAATATATTTCTACTGCTAAAGGTGCGTCCAATTTCCAATTTTTTTGAATATAATCAAGCGTGTTACGTAATAAAATTTGTTTTAAGAAAGAAACGGTGGGGCCTTATTACAGTATTTTATCTCTTCGTACATAAAGCAAGACTGGCCTGCATAAAGAAAGGCATTAGTACTATCTACTTACGATAGAGGAGAGATGCTTACATGATTGATCTACATAGCCATTTACTTTGGCAGGTGGATGATGGTCCCCATAGCTTAGAGGAAACACTAAAGATTGCCGTATCTGCTAAACAAGAAGGTATTACAGAAATAATTATCACGCCTCATTATGCCCACCCTCATTATCATGTTCAAAAAGAAAGTGTGAAGAAACAGCTATTTCTTTTACAAAAAGAAATAGAAAAGGCGAATATCCCTCTTATACTTCATACAGGACATGAAGTCCGGTTGACAGGGGAGATATTATCTCTTTATCGAGAAAAGCAATTTTACACATTGGCGCACTCAAATTATTTCTTATTAGAATTGCCCTCTCATACGGTTCCCTATTATGCCACCCATATCATTCGAGCCTTTATTGGAGAAGGCCTGATCCCTATTATTGCCCATCCTGAACGAAATAGAGCAATTATGGAAAATCCGAGTCTTCTTGAACGTCTAGTGATAGAAGGAGCAGTCACTCAGCTCACAGCAGGCAGTTTGACTGGGCATTTTGGGCGCGCGGTTCAGAAATTGTCATTTGAATTACTAAAGGCAAACCTCATTCATACGTATGGATCAGATGTTCATAACCTTACATCCCGCCCTTTTCTTTTTCGGGAAGGTCTTTATTATTTGGAGAAAAAAAAGGAGCTTAATGCAGTTGATTTACTATTAGAAAATAACAGACGAGTTATTGAAAATAAGCCGCTTCTTATAGAAGAGCCGTCCCTAAATCGAACAAGAAAATGGTGGATATTATAGATAGGCGGCTAAAAGAGTAACTCATTACATTCCAGTTGGAACAGCAGATTTTAGGAGGATATAGATGAGAAAATGGGTAAAATGGGCAGGAGTAATTGGAATTACTCTCTGTATCTTCATCGTCGGTGTGGGGGTTAAGGTTTACAGTGATATGAAAATAACTGCCGAGAAGCTCTATACCCCCCTTGCACAAGAAGTGCCGGCAGAGCGGGAAGAGTTAGTAGATGTTAAGCAGCAAGAGCCTTTCTCTGCTCTTCTTTTAGGGGTAGATGAAAGAGAGGGGGATGCAGGACGCTCGGATACGATGGTTGTACTGACAGTCAATCCGTCCCTTGGTACAACAAAAATTTTAAGTATCCCACGGGACACGTATACAGAGATTATTGGAGCTGACATGAAAGATAAAATCAATCATGCTTTTGCCTACGGTGGGATGGAAATGTCCAAGCTCACAGTGGAACAATTACTAGATATTCCGATTGATTATGTAGCCAAAATTAATATGAAAAGCTTTCAGGAAATTATTGATATTGTAGGCGGTATAACAGTGAACAATGAACTGGATTTTTCTTACGACGGGGAGCATTTTCCAATCGGTGAAATTGAGCTGGATGGAAATAAGGCTTTGAAGTATGTAAGGATGCGCTATGAAGATCCGCAGGGCGATTTTGGCCGGCAAAACCGCCAGAAACAGGTCATTCAAGGGGTTTTGAAGGAAAGCTTATCGATGAACACCATTTTCAACTATAAGTCCATATTTGAAACGCTGGAGAAAAATGTAGAAATGAATATCCGGTTTGATGAACTGATGAACGTTCGCAAGCATTATGGAGGCAGTTTCCAAACAATCGAGCAGCTGTATTTGAATAAGGGAACTGACACAAGAATGGAAGGTATTTATTATTATATGCCGGATGAAGTGGAATTGAAATCCATACAGACGACCTTACAAGAACATCTAGAAATTTAATGAAGAGGCAAGAGAAAAGGATGAAATCTGCTTTTTTATCCGAAAAACCTTTGTACACTTTCTATTATGAAAGAATGATAAAGCCCAGTGGCTATCTATGTGTAAAGAGTATGAGAGAGGTATAAATAAAATATAGAATGTATGTCGAAAATTTAAGTAATATTTATTAACCTCTCTTAATAAAATTGATGTAAGTTCTCTACTTTAACTAATTCTTTCTCCTCACAGAAGATTTAAAAGAGGAATAAAGCTAGTTGCAAGTTGGAACAATAGTATCTTTCTTTATATAGCCCTCCGCAGGAAAGGTAGCTGCAAATTAGACGCGTATTATACGGCATAATTTTTTATCCGCTATATAAAGCGATTAGTCGCCAAGGTGAGAGAGGCTCGACTTGCTGGTAAATAATTTGAGTTCGTTTCCTTCCACCTGCTTTTACTACAAGGCACTGCTTCAATGAGGGAGAAATCCCTACTTCATAAAAATCACCAATTTACATCAAGATCATCCTTCAAGTAAAAGGGTGGATACCCTGATACCAATTTCTTTAGGCAGGCTGTTATACATCGGTAATCTATAGGCAAAACGTCAATAATAGTACAAGCCTTTCTTATTGTGATCAATGTCCGATAAGCGGCTGGCTTCCCTATGAAAAATAAGAGAGGGATTTTTCTCCGCTATTAAAGAGAAACCTAATATTTATGTGCAAATAAAAGAGGTGTAAATAGTGAATTCTACAATACGGTATTCCATTTTCTTCATGTTGGATTCCCTCATTGTGCTGTCTGTAATTTTTATTAGTTACTGGCTGCTTGATCCAGCACATCTTATTCATTCTAATTCCGTTATTCTTGTAGGCTCGCTAACGCTGCTTATTAGCCACCATATTATGGCCTACTTTTTCCATCTGTACAATCGAATCTGGAGCGTAGCATCAATTAGAGAGTTATTAGCAATCGGGTATGCAGTGACCATTTCTGTGCTGATAGCTAGCATCATTCAATTTTTTATGAAAGAGGATATTCATTTTCGAGTGATGGTCATCACCTGGGTTTTAGATATTCTCCTGATCGGTGGATCGAGGTTTCTATTACGTGTCATACATGACCGGTCATTGTTTCAAGCTCAGGGTAATCTGAAGCGCGTACTGGTAATTGGTGCTGGAGAGGCTGGAACAATACTGTTACGCAGTATAAAGAGAGATCCGCTGACTGAGTATCAGGTCGTCGCTATTGTTGATGATGACCCTCATAAACAAAAGATGAAACTGATGGATATTAAAGTATGCGGTATGACAAAGGATATCGGCCGGATTGTGCAGGAAAAAAGAATTGATGAGATTTTTTTAGCCATTCCTTCTCTTGGAAAGATCGGTATCCGTCAAATGTATGAACGCTGTTTAAGTACAAAAATACCAATTAAAATTATGCCGAAAATGGAGGATATCATCATCGGTAAAGTATCTGTCAATGACATGCAGGAGGTAAAAATTGAGGATCTGCTCGGAAGGGAGGAAGTGAAGCTGGATATGATTGCCCTTTTTAATAAACTAACAGATAAAGTTGTACTAGTGACAGGGGCAGGTGGATCGATTGGCTCGGAAATTTGCCGCCAGGTTTCCAGGTTCAAGCCATCCCGGGTAGTTTTAGTGGGTCATGGAGAAACCTCAATTTATAACATTCATGCTGAATTATCAGAGGGCAAAGAATACCGGGAAGTGGAGTTTATACCTATCATTGCGGATGTACAGGACCGGAAGCGGATTTTTGAAGTGGTCCATGAGTTTATGCCCGATGTTATTTATCATGCTGCCGCACATAAACATGTTCCACTGATGGAAATCAATCCTGCTGAGGCCGTTAAAAATAATATTGTCGGAACACAAAATATAGCAGAGGCCGCACATGCATATGGTGTTGCGAACTTTGTAATGATTTCCACCGATAAAGCGGTAAATCCCCCAAATATAATGGGTGCAACAAAGCGAATCGCAGAAATGATTATCCAAAATTTGTCCAGATGCAGTGAAACGAACTTTACGGCCGTTCGTTTCGGCAATGTGCTTGGTTCCCGTGGAAGTGTTGTACCGCGTTTTCAGGCTCAAATTGCAGCGGGAGGGCCAGTGACAGTGACGCATCCAGAAATGACACGCTATTTTATGACAATCCCGGAGGCCTCACGTCTTGTTTTACAGGCAGGCACACTGGCTCGGGGAGGGGAAGTTTTTGTACTGGATATGGGTGAACCTATAAAAATAGTAGAATTGGCAAAAAATCTTATTCGATTATCGGGCTTTACAGAAGAAGAGATTCATATCGAATTTTCCGGTATCCGTCCAGGTGAGAAGATGTATGAAGAATTGCTGAATGCGGAAGAAATTCAGGAGGAGTATATACATCCAAAAATTCATGTTGGAAAAGCCCATTGCCCTGAAGAAAGTGTGCTCATCGAGTTCCTCGCACAATTAGAATTCCTGCCTCTAGATTTAATGAAGCAAAGGGTTATTGAATTAGCAAATGGTGATTGGATGAATAGCCAGGAACTTACCCCAAAGACAATTGCGTAATGATCAAATACTAAAATAGCAGGCATGTTTAAAGTAACGAAAAAGGAGAGGTCCTTTGAAAAAAAATTATGATACGTGTATCCAAAGACCTGATCATAGTCAGCAGAAAAGGATTTATTTAGCATCCCCTCATATGAGTGAAGAAGGGTATGAGATAGCATGGGTTCAGGAGGCATTTCAGACGAATTGGATATCCCCCCTTGGCGAAAATGTAAATGAGTTTGAAAAACAACTTGCTTTGATGGTAGGAAGCAAAGCGGCAGCAGCATTATCCTCAGGTACAGCGGCTATCCATATGGCATTAAAAGCTGCTGGGGTAGGGAAAGGGGATATTGTTTTTTGTCCGACACTAACATTCTCGGCAACAGCTAATCCAATAATTTATCAGCAGGCTGTTCCGGTATTCATAGACAGTGATAAAGCGACGTGGAATATGAGCCCGCAAGCATTGGAAGAGGCGTTTCGCAAATATCCTAATGTAAAGGCGGTATTGGTTGTTCACCTGTATGGACTGTGTGCCGACATGGATGCAATTCTAGAGATTTGTCAAAAATACAATGTGCCAGTAATCGAGGATGCTGCCGAAAGCCTTGGCTCTCTTTATAAAGGGATGTATACAGGGGCAATTGGAGACTATGGAGTTTATTCATTTAACGGCAATAAAATCATTACTGCTTCCGGAGGAGGAATGCTCGTTTCCGACCATGAAGAGCGGATTGCCAAAGTAAAATTCTGGTCGGCCCAATCTAGGGACCCGGCCAGGCACTACCAGCATAGTGAGCTAGGCTATAACTATCGGCTGAGCAATATCATGGCCGGAATTGGGAGAGGGCAGTTGAATGTACTAGAGAAAAGAATAGAAAAGAAGAAATATATTTTTGAATTTTATAAGAGGGAGCTTAGCCGTTTGAAGTGCATTGAATTTATGCCGGTGAATGAATGGAATGAGCCGAATTATTGGTTGAGTGTAATGACGTTAAAAGGAAATGCATGCCCGCTGAAAGTGATAGAAGCGCTTGAAGGAGAAGAGATCGAATCAAGGCCTGTATGGAAGCCGCTGCATCTTCAACCTTATTTTAAGGCATATGATTTTATCGGCAGCAATGTATCAGAGAGCTTGTTTGAGCAAGGGATTTGCCTGCCCTCGGATACAAAGATGAGCGATACAGACTTAGAAAAAGTTGTGGAAACAATAAAGAATGCGGTGAATGGTCATGCAGCTGTATAAAAACTATATAAAAAGGCCGATGGATTTCATAGTAGCTACGGTCACGCTCATTGTGTTAAGCCCGGTTTTAATAGGAACCGCAATTTTAGTAAGAATTAATCTAGGGAGCCCTATCCTATTCAAACAGGAAAGACCAGGCTGCCATGAAGAAATATTTACATTATATAAATTTCGAACGATGACAAACGAGCGGGATGCAGAAGGGCATTTGCTGCCTAATAATAAAAGGCTAACTAAGTTTGGGAGATTCCTAAGGTCCACCAGCTTGGACGAGCTGCCCGAGCTGATGAATATTATCAAAGGCGATATGTCCATTATCGGTCCAAGACCTTTAGCTGTAGAATACTTGCCCTATTACACGGATGAGGAAAGAATGAGGCATTCTGTTAAACCGGGTTTATCGGGATTGGCACAAATTAACGGACGTAATACAGCCTCGTGGGAGCAGCGCTTTCAGGATGATTTGAATTATATTGCCAATATTACCTTCTACCATGATGTAAAAATCATGATGAAGACGCTGGTGAAAGTAATGAAAAGAGCAGATGTTGGAGAGGCAGGGGTAGATACACCGATGGATTTTGATCAGTACAGAAAAGAAAAACAGAAA
Source organism: Lysinibacillus sp. (assembly GCA_031181585.1). Taxonomy (GTDB): domain Bacteria; phylum Bacillota; class Bacilli; order Bacillales_A; family Planococcaceae; genus Lysinibacillus_B. Next base: position 20,967 of record JAPSKP010000022.1, on the reverse strand, counting down.
GCATCACTCAGTTGATTTCAAACAATGACCGAGGATAGCCATTTAACGATTTGATTAAAGGGGCGGGAAATATGTTAACAGCTTTGACAGTTGATGAATCTGCTAAATGGAATGCAATAGTAAAAGAATATAAGAAGTATGATGTGTACTATCTTGCAAACTATACAAAAGCATTTAAAGAGCATGGCGATGGCGAGCCTCTTCTTTTTCATTATAAGGATGGAGATATAAAGGCCATAAATGTGGTGATGAAAAGAGATATAGCAAATGATAGAAAATTTAAAGGCAAACTGCCGAACAATACGCTTTATGACTTGGCGACACCTTATGGATACGGCGGCTTTTTAATAGAAGGTAACAAGACAACAAACGCCTTGCAAGCTTTAGCAAGAGAATATAGCTCTTTCTGTGTAAGTGAAGGGATCATTAGTGAATTTGTCCGGTTCCATCCAGTGATAAAGAATGCCGAATGCTCGAAAAGCTTTTATGATGTAGCGCAGCTTGGCAGAACAGTGAATGTGTCATTATCTTCACAGCAAAGTATATGGGGAAACTTAAGTAATAACAAAAAAAGATGGGTGAAAAAAGCACGGGAAGCTGGCGTAGAAGTATGTGCAGGAAGAGAGCCTGCGTTATTTCAAGAGTTTAAACGCATGTATGAAAAGACAATGAGAAAGAACAATGCACAAGATTACTACTTTTTCGACGAACCGTTTTATCAAAGTGTGATGGGCGAGCTGCCAAACCATTCCATGATCTTTTATGCAATATATAAGGGCAAGAAAATAGCAATGGTCTTGGTGATCTATGGAAATAGGCAAATCCATCATCACTTATCTGCCTCGGAACAAGCGTTTCAGAATCTCGCTCCAACCAACTTGCTAATGTATGAAGTGGCCTGCTGGGGGAGTAGACAGGGGTTTGACAGCTTCCATATGGGTGGAGGCGTTGGCAGCAAAGAAGATTCTCTCTATCAGTTCAAGCAGGGGTTCAATAAAAAATCAGAAACCTATTTTTCGGTTGGAAAGAAAATATTTAATGAGGAAGTCTATAATGACTTGGTGGAAATGAGAAGAATGGAAGACGAGTTTGATGAATCAGCTTTATTCTTCCCGCTCTATCGATTATAGCTTGCACATTGATTTTATAGGTGAGGTTTGCTGAATGAACATTTTGTTTTTATCATTGGGCGGTTTTGAAAGTATAGAAACCCAGGGGATTTATTCAGATTTAATGAGGCATTTTCGTGATAATGGGCATGACGTATACATTGTGAATGCCAGAGAAAGGCGTTTGAAAAAGCCGACTGAATATACAACGGAAAATGGCGTACACCTTCTCAAAGTGAAGATCGGCAACATCACACAAAACCGTCTGCTGGAGAAAGGTATTTCTACCTTGATGATTGAGTTTCAATTTTTAAGAGCTATTAAGAAATATTTCGGTACTACTATGTTTGACTTAGTGATGTATTCAACTCCGCCTATCACATTCGAAAAAGTCATCCGTTATATAAAAAAAAGGGACAACGCGAAAACATATTTACTCCTAAAAGATATTTTCCCGCAAAATGCTGTTGATCTAAAAATGCTTCGCAAGGACAGCTTTATTTACCGATATTTCAGAATGAAAGAAAAGAAATTATATCGTATATCCGATCATATCGGATGCATGTCACAAGCAAATGTAGACTTCATAGAAAATCACAATCCACAACTCTCACCAAATATCCTTGAAATATGTCCTAATAGTATTACTCCTCTTGTGATTCAAAAGGATGAGGACAAAATAAACAGTATTCGAAAAAAATATAATATCCCATCAGCCCGAACGATTTTTTTGTACGGAGGTAATTTAGGAAAGCCTCAGGCAATCGATTTTCTCCTTGAGTGTATAGAGACCAATCAATCGAATAATCAAGCATTTTTTGTCATCGTTGGCGCTGGGACAGAATTCGGCAAAATAGAAGCCTATTTTCGTACGAAACAGCCTTCAAATGCAAAGCTGATCAAAGAATTACCAAAAGATGAATATGAAGTACTCGCTAACGCCTGCGATATAGGTTTGATTTTTCTTCATCATCATTTTACAATTCCAAATTTCCCCTCGCGTATTCTCTCTTATATGCAGGCATCTATTCCTGTGCTCGCAGCGACTGACGAACATACAGATCTCAGATATGCTCTGGAACAAGGGAATTTTGGTTTATGGTGCAACAGCTCCAATGTAGACCAGTTTAATGAAAAACTCCAGCAATTAACGAACCCGCTTGTACGAGATATGATGGGAAGAAACGCAAGAAAGTATTTAGAAGAGAATTATACAACTCGGCATTCCTACGAAATGATAATGAAGCATTTTGAATAATGGAAGGAGGGGACTTGAGTGTTTAAAAATGCGACCTTATTAATTACGGGTGGCACCGGCTCTTTTGGCCACGCAGTGATGAAGCGGTTTCTTCATACTGATATTAAAGAAATCCGGATATTATCGAGAGATGAAAAGAAGCAGGATGATATGCGAAGGAAATATAACAACGAGAAGCTGAAATTCTATCTTGGAGATGTTCGGCAAATCGACAGCATCAGAAATGTCATGTACGGAGTTGACTATATTTTTCATGCGGCAGCATTAAAGCAAGTGCCGTCATGTGAATTTTTCCCGTTAGAAGCGGTAAAAACCAACATTCTAGGCACCGAAAATGTATTGAACGCCGCCATTGAACATCAGGTGAAGAAGGTTATCTGCCTATCGACGGATAAAGCGGCCTATCCAATTAACGCAATGGGTATTTCGAAGGCGATGATGGAAAAAGTATTCGTCGCCAAAGCTAAAACTGTCTCAGCTGATAGGACGCTGATCTGCGGGACGCGCTATGGCAATGTAATGGCATCCCGCGGCTCGGTCATTCCTTTATTTATCGAACAAATCAGGAGCGGTAACCCTCTAACAATAACAAACCCTCATATGACAAGGTTTTTAATGAGTTTGGAAGAGGCCGTGGAGTTGGTGATGTTTGCATTTCAACATGGAGAAGCGGGGGATATTATGGTCCAGAAATCGCCTGCCTGTACAATTCGCAACTTGGCCCAAGCATTAAAGGAGTTATTCAATGCAAATAATGAACTCAAAATTATTGGTACAAGACATGGGGAAAAAAGCTGTGAAACCCTTTTAACAAAAGAGGAATATGCAGTAGCGAAAGATGTAGGACAATTTTTCAAAGTTCCCGCAGATCAAAGGGATCTAAATTATAATGGATATTTTGTCGAAGGTGACCCCGGGATTGCAATCATGGAGGAATATAATTCGGATAATACACAGCTATTAACGGTGGAAGAGATTAAGCAGAAGCTATTGCAATTGAGATATATACAACAAGAACTCTCGGGATGGAATCAGCACCTTCAGGTAATAAACTAAAACAAGGAGGGGCACATTGAAAATTCTTGTAACTGGTGCAAAGGGGTTTATCGGGAAGAATTTGATCGCAGAGCTAAAAAATAGAGGATTTCAAGAAATTTTGATTTATACGAAGGATGACGACCCGGCTTTACTGGAGAACTATGCAAAAGAGTGCGAATTCGTATTTCACTTAGCTGGGGTAAATAGACCAACCCATGAAGCGGAATTCATGGAAGGAAACTACGGATTCACTGAAAAACTGCTTAGGTTGCTTGAGGATTTTGGCAATAAAGCACCAATTGTAGCCGCATCCTCTATCCAGGCAAAACAAGATCATCCATACGGAAAGAGTAAGAAGGCAATGGAAGATGCGCTCTTCCTCCATGAAAGCAAAACAGGTGCGAAAGTGTATGTGTACAGATTACCGAACGTATTTGGCAAGTGGAGCAGACCCGACTACAATTCTGTCGTAGCCACATACTGCCATCATATTGCGCGAAACTTACCGATCTATATTCATCACGCAGAGACGGAACTTACACTTTGCTACATTGATGATGTGCTGGATGAGTTTTTGAATGCTTTGAAAGGATCACCTGCAATGCAGTCCCCTTACTGTACGGTACCGCTTACCTACCAAATATCGCTTGGTGACTTGGCGAGCTTGCTGGAAAGCTTTAAAGTGAATAGGGAAAATTTGCACATAGCGAATATGGAGGACGGTCTGACAAAAAAACTTTACAGTACCTATGTAAGTTTTTTACCCGAGAATCAATTTGCTTATGACTTGCAAATGCATCTTGATCAGCGAGGTTCTTTTACTGAATTTCTTCGGACACCTGACAGAGGCCAGGTATCTGTCAATGTCTCGAAACCAGGCATCACTAAGGGTAACCATTGGCATCATTCAAAAAACGAGAAGTTTCTCGTTGTGAGTGGTGAAGGAATAATTCGTTTTAGAAAACCCGATTGTACAGAAATTATTGAATACCACGTCAGTGGGGAAAGAATGCAGGTGGTAGATATTCCTGCGGGCTATACACATTCTATTGTGAATATCGGTCAAACAGATCTCATTACCGTCATATGGGTAAATGAATGCTTTAATCCTGAAAGGCCTGATACGTATTATTTGGAGGTATAAAAGGTGAAGAAGCTCAAAGTGATGACGGTAGTAGGTACAAGACCGGAAATTATCAGGTTGTCGGCTGTAATCAATAAGCTTGAGCAGTCAAATGCAATTGACCATATCCTTGTGCATACAGGTCAAAATTATGATTATGAATTGAACGAAATCTTTTTCAAAGATTTCGAGATAAAAAAGCCGGATTACTTTTTACATGCGGCTGCCGGCACAGCGATGCAGACAATCGGCAATATGTTAAACAAAATCGACTCCGTGCTTGAGGAAGTTAACCCAGATGCCTTTTTAGTATTAGGTGATACAAATAGCTGTCTATGTGCGATCGCCGCGAAAAGAAAACATATTCCCGTCTTTCATATGGAGGCAGGCAATCGATGTTTCGATCAGCGTGTACCGGAGGAAACGAACAGGAAAATTGTTGACCACGTGGCCGATATTAATCTGACATACAGTGATATCGCCAGAGAGTATCTCTTGCGGGAGGGGTTCCCAGCAGACCGTATTATTAAAACTGGTAGTCCCATGTTTGAAGTGCTGAATTCCAAAGTAAGTGATATTGAATCATCAAATATCCTGCATAGGCTGGGGCTTGAAGAACAGGAATATTTTGTTATTTCTGCGCATAGAGAAGAGAATATCAATACAGAAGCAAATTTTATGACACTGGTCGATACATTACAGGCACTTGCAGAAACGTATGGCAAACCGGTTATTTTCAGTACACACCCCCGCACACAAAGGATGATTGAGGAAAAAGCAATCGTCTTTCATCCACTCGTCAAAACGATTAAGCCTGTAGGATTTACTGATTATATAAAGCTTCAATTAGATGCCCGGGCCGTACTTAGCGACAGTGGAACAATTAGCGAGGAGGCATCTGTGCTCGGCTTCAAGGCATTAAATATCCGGCAGGCCCATGAAAGACCAGAAGCTATGGAAGAAGGGGCGGTCATGATGGTGGGGCTTGGTAAAGAGCGCGTGATGCAAGGGCTGAAAGTGTTGGAAATGCAGCAGAAGGATACCCTGAAGCTAGTAGAAGATTACCGAATGCCGAATGTATCAGATAAAGTGCTGCGCATTATTTTATCATACACGGACTATGTAAAACGTATAGTCTGGGGGCAGGCTCATCCATGAAGATTGCTTTGATTTGTCCTTCCAATAAGCTGTATATGCCTTATGTCAAAAATTACGAGCATATATTGATGGAGCAGAAGATCGATTATGACATGGTGAACTGGGACAGGTTCCAGATGGAAGAGGAGAGCCGCAATACTTATAGAGATGAAAAAGCAGGGCATCAAAGAGGATTTTTTGATTACCTCAAGTACAAGCGTTTTATCATCCAAAGGTTGAATAATCAAAAATATGATAAGCTGATTATTTTTGGTATTCAACTGACCTATTTTTTAAAGGAAACCTTGCTTGAGAGTTTCAATGGGAAATTTATTGTGGACATAAGAGATTACAATAAAATTTTGCACTTTTTTGATATAGGCAAGATAATCGAGGCGTCTGACCATATTGTTTTATCCTCTTCAGGATATAAAAAATGGCTTCCGAAGAGTGATAAATATGTCATCAATCATAATACTCAAATAACTAGTATGATAGAAATGATGCCAGCCCGGGCTGTTTTCAGTAAAGAAAAGCTGTCCCTGACTAACATAGGGGCAACAAGAGATTATAAAGTGAACAGGAAGCTGTTGTATAAACTCAAAAACAAGGACCATTTCCATCTGAATTATCATGGTGATGGAGAAATCAATGCATTATTAAAAAGATACTTAAATGAAAACCAGATCACCAATGCCTCCGTGACAGGTAGATATACTGCAGAGGAGGAAGCATCATTTTATGAAAACAGCGATTTGATTAATGTTTTTCGGCTGAATAATAGCATTAATAATCGTACGGCATTGCCAAATAGGCTGTACAAGGCTGCATTATACGGTAAGCCGCTGGTCACTTTAAAAGGAAGTTATTTAGCGGAGCAAATTTTAACTTATCAATTAGGAATAGTCGCAGATACGTTAAAAAATATTGATCAATTAATAATTGAATATATAAGAGATTTTGATTTACAGGCATATCGGCAAGGAAGAATAGATTTTTTTTCAAAGGTGATTGAAGAGAATATGATTTTTAAAAATAATGTACTGACATTTCTGGACCGCCAGTAAATTTCAATATGTAGTGATCATTTCCCTAATAAGGGGGAGAGCTTGATGAGGCATAAGAAAAGATTAGTGATTGTCAGCAGCAATTTGGCCACCGGAGGAATTCAAAAAGCGTTAGTCAATCTTTTAAATGAAATAGCAGACAAGTACGATGTAACCGTATTTATATACAGCTATAGTGGACAATACCTCCTTGAATTACCAAAGCAAATAAAGATCATAAAGGCGAATCCTTATATGAAATTGTTAGGTATTTCTCAGGCTGAGGCAAAAAAGGAAGGGATATTTTTCTACTTCCTTCGGGCATTGCTTGTATTGTGGACGAAGATTTTTACAAATGCATTACCGATATCGTTGCTGCTGTCTACAGAAGGCCGGTTACAAGGTTATGATATTGCTATTTCCTATGTACAAAGCCCGCATGATAAATCGTTTTACGGCGGATGCAACGAGTTTGTACTAAAGAAAATAGATGCTAAAAAAAAATTCGCCTATATACATTGTGATTATTTGCACTACGGGGGAAACACACCCCGCAATAAGAAAATGTACAAACAATTCGACCGTATTATTACCGTTTCTGAAGGATGCAGAAAGCACTTTTTACAGGCAATACCATCCTTATCATCTAAAACGCACAGCGTGAAAAATTGCACCGATTTTCTGGACATTCAAAAAAAAGCGGAGCACACACCATTTCTTTATGACAGTGAGAAGTTTTCGATTGTAACAGTAGCACGACTGAGTGAGGAAAAAGGCATTATAAGAACGATAGAAGTCATTTATGAGCTGGTGAACAAGGGTTATAACATCAGCTGGCACCTCATTGGGGATGGCAGGTTAAGAAGAGAAATCGAGCAGCTTGTCTCCTCTAAATCTCTAAAGGGACATATTACCCTGCATGGAGAGCAGGAAAATCCGTATAAGTATATGAAAAACGCTGACTTATTTTTATTGCCTTCCTATCATGAGGCAGCTCCGATGGTATTGGAAGAAGCGAAGTGTATAGGGCTCCCTATTTTGACAACAAACACAACATCCGCTAATGAAATGGTGGAACAATGCGGTGCAGGATGGGTTTGTCAAAATTCAGCTATTGGTATAACGGAAACACTTGAATATATCCTAAACAACAGAGAGGAGCTGCTTCAAATCGGCGGAAAGCTAAAAAAGCAGCAGTTTCCTCAAAACACCGGGGTGGACCAGCTAGAAGCGGTAATAGATGGAGCATGCGGCTATGGACAATAAGCAAAACTATCGAGCACTTTTATTTTTTTGTATAACGGGCGTGCTGATACTATCGATAGGTCACGCTCTGAATATTGGCCCTGCTGTGTTAGGCGGTGTGCTGGTTTTCTTTCTTTTGCTCTTAGTCAGCCATGGCTCAAATTTTCTCGCTATTATGCTTTTCTATCTTCCATGGTCTCCTGTTATGAAACTCAATTCGGGTGATTATACATTCTATACAATCGGTTTTCTTCTGTTCTTTTGTTACGTCCTCTTTATAAAGGAGCTTTTTGAAAAGAAGGCGGTATTAAGATTACAAAACTTGCTGTTAATTAGTGTAATAGCAATCTATACGTTGACTGTAAAGTTGGCATTAGGCTATGACATTTCATTAAGTTATATTGTTTTTCTTGTGATGCTTATTTTAATTCCTACCTATTTCCGTATATACCGAAATGAACTTTCTTTCGAGAAATGTATCATCTTTTTTTCAGCAGGAATCATGGCAGCAAGTTTCTCATCCGAAATTTTAATGAATTATCCACATATGCTGCGATTTATAGAAATTACCAGCTGGAAGGCGGGAGGCTTAACAAGGTTAAGCGGCTTCTACGGGGACGCTAATTATTATGCCGCCCATATTTTGACGGCAATTTGCGGACTGCTCATCCTTCTATTCAATAAAAGGAATTACGAGAGAATCCTATTGTTTATTTGCATTATTACGCTTGTTTACCTAGGTTTTTTATCCGTGTCAAAAATGTTCATATTAGTTTTAGCAGCAGCGGCAGGCGTTTGGCTGCTGTCTGTATTGATTCAAAAAGGGCGAGCGATGACTAAGATTTCAATGCTGATTACCTTCGCTGCAGGTGTTATCTTCATTGTCATGTCTCCGCTATTTGATAAACTCATCCAAATGTATTTAGTGCGTTTCCGTATTGTCAGTGATATATCTTCTTTTACTACAGGGCGGAGTGACATCCTTCAAGACTATTTTTCCTACTTAATCAATCATCCGTTCGCTTTATTATTTGGACAAGGCATAACGCAAGTTTATACGGGGGAAATCATTTATGCGGCACATAATAGTTTCGTTCAGATCATCTATCAACTAGGAATTATCGGTTCGTTGCTTTTGGTGATATGGCTTATCCAATTGTTCTCCATCAAAGGAGAAGTAAATACCATAGCTCCTTATTCCTATACAAGCCCTGGAATAGTCGTCATGCTTCTTGTTATTTCCTGCTATGGATCTTGGCTTGCCTTGGATATTTTATTTGCCGATGAGTTTTTCCTCATGCCCTTACTATTCCTTGTAGGAAAAGATTATATAGAAGGCAAAACAAAAAAACCGGACATTCAAGGCTATATAGAGAAATAAAAGCTCTAAAAATTTTTCAGAAATTTGGAAAGAAGGCAGGGGAAAGGTGAACGGTGAAATAACAAGAACAACAATTATCCACTCTCTATTTTGGAAGCTCCTTGAAAGAGGAGGCTCACAAGTTATTCAACTGCTTGTGATGATTATTCTTACTCGTCTTCTTATGCCGGAGGATTATGGACTTATAGCAATTGTAGCAGTTTTTACGAGTATAGCTACCTTGCTGGCTGATAGTGGGTTTTGTGAAGCACTCATTCAGAAAAAACATGTGGAAGAAGTTGATTTTTCATCTGTTTTCTTTTTAAATCTATTTGTCGCATGCCTATTGTATATCACTCTCTTTTTTATAGCGCCATATGTAGCTTTCTATTTTGAATCCCCTCAACTAAAGGTCATCTTAAGAATCTTATCCTTAACTGTATTCATAAGCGTTTTTCATTCCATTCAATATGCCATCATAGCGAGAAATATGCAGTTTAAAAAAATATTTAAAAGCAGCCTGGCTGCCACCTTCATAGCTAGTTTAGTAGGTATAGCACTGGCTTACACAGGCTTTGGCATATGGGCATTAGTTGGTCAACAGATGACAAGCCAGTTTCTCTCAACAGTCCTCCTATGGTTTTCAGTAAAATGGAGGCCCAAATGGCTTTTTTCAATAAAGCATGTATCCACTTTATATTCATTCGGTTGGAAGCTTGTAGCTTCTACGCTGATCTATAATTTTTATACAAGCCTTCAAAGCTTTGTGATTGGTAAGCTATTTAGTCCAGTTGTATTGGGGTACTACAGCAGAGGCGCACAATTACCCAACATTTTAGTGTCTAATATCAATGGCTCCATACAATCTGTTATGTTTCCGGCATTAGCCTCCCAGCAGCATGATAAAGATCGAATGAAGGAAATGATACGAAGATCAATCATCACCAGCTCCTTTGTGCTATTTCCGTTAATGATGGGTTTGGCTGTTGTAGCAGAGCCGTTAGTAAGACTATTGTTTACAGAAAAATGGCTTCCGACAGCGGCATTTCTCCAAATCTTTTGCGGTTATTATGCATTATGGACCATTGACTCTGCTAATTTACATGCCATTAAAGCTGTGGGAAGAAGTGATCTTTTTCTAAGACTGGAAATCGTAAAGTTTATTGTCGGTACAATTATATTGATCATAAGCTTGCCCTTTGGTGTCTATGGCGTTGCAATCGGTGTATTGGTGAACAGAATAATTACAACCATCTTGGATGCTTATCCTATGAAGTCGTTGCTTGGTTATAGCTTGGCTGCTCAAATGGAGGATATACTGCCATCCTTGCTTTTATCCATAGGGGCGGGAGCGATTGCCTACAGTATCCATTTTGCCGGATTGTCAGATATGCTGACCATCGTATTACAAATGATTGTAGGTGCTGCATTCTATATTGGGCTGGCCGCCATATTTAGAATGGAATCCTTTACTTATCTTATTTTCACAACGAAACATATGATGAAAAGTGAAAGGAAAATAACTATTTAATGTAGAGATTCGACAATCCTAATGTGAGATAAAGAGGTGTAATCGTTTGAAGAAACTAGTGATGCTTGGTGGTGCACAATCCCAAATTCCGGCTATTAAAAAGGCAAGAGATATGGGATGCTACATTATCATATGTGATGCAACGGAAGAGGCACCGGGGAAAAAATATGCCCATGAATACTACAATATATGTACGACAAATAGGGAGGCTGTATTACATTTAGCAAAATGCCTGCAGGCAGACGGAATTGTCAGCTATGCTGCTGATTCCGGTGTGTTGACGGCAGCGTATGTTGCTGAAAAACTAGGGCTGCCATCTCATCCTTACAACTCTGTAGAAATCGTAACGAATAAAGAACTGTTTCGGAAATTTCAACGAGCCCATAGCTTTCATATTCCGAAAGCAGAAGGATACAGTTCCTTTGAACAAGCCAAAGCCGATTTTCATCGCTTTAGCCTGCCGGTTATGATCAAACCAGTGGATTCTTCAGGAAGTAAGGGGATATCGAAAATTGATTCATTAGATCACCTTGAAGAAAAAGTGAAGGTTGCTTTACGATTCTCCAAATCTAAACGATTTATTATAGAGGAATATATCGAAAGTTACGGACCTCATGTAGGCGGGGATGGCTTTTCGGTGAATGGTCAACTAGTATTCCGAAGTTTTTCAAATGAGTATTTTTCTACGAATTGTTCTAATCCTTTTGTTTCTATAATCGCCACTTGGCCCTCTATCATACCTGAACGTCTCCAAAATAAAATACACGGGGAGATACAGAGAATGCTGGAGTTATTAGAGATGAAAACGGGGGCATATAACTTTGATATTAGAGTAGACCAGCACGAAAATATATACCTAATAGAGATGGCAGCACGTAACGGAGGAGATTGGAACCCCGACCTCATACATTATGTAACCGGGGTCGATTTAATTGAATATACGATCAAGGCTGCTTTAGGGGAAGACTGTGCCAGCCTGAAGATGGCCAGGCCTCATGGGTATTGGGCGAGCTATGTCTTGCACAGTGAAAAAGAGGGTGTATTCAAAGATGTTAAGATTGCTGAAGAGTTAAAAAAGAATGTTGTCCAGTCCCATTTAACAGTAAAACTCGATGAGAGAATCTGCCCTTCTCCAAATGGGCATGTCTATTTAGGCCTTATGATTTTGAAGTTCTCTTCAATGAGTGAAATGAAGGAAAAAACGAAAAGGCTGCCCGAGCAGATCAAGGCTGTAGTTGAAGATGCGAATATAAAATGCTGATGGTAATAAAAAAGGCAGGATTTCTTATAAAGGAGTTCATAAAATGAAAAAACTACTTGTATTAAGCGGCGATTCTTATCACGTCCCATTCATCAAAAAGGCGAAGGAAATGGGCTGTTATGTCATTACTTGCGATTTTTTCGAGAATAATCCCGGCCATCAATTTGCTGACGAATATCATAACGTCAGCTATATGGATCAGGAAGGGGTTCTAGAGTTAGCAGCAGCATTGGAAATCGACGGCATTATTTGCTTTGCAGCAGATGAAGCCGCAACGACTGTAGCCTATGTTGCTGAAAAATTGGGACTACCTACTCATCCATATAAATCAATCGAAATCATTAATCGTAAGGATCTATTTCGAGTGTTTTTAAAAAAACACAATTTCCATGTTCCCCAAGCAAAAAGCTATACTTCTTTAGAAAAAGCCCAAGCAGAATTTCATCATTTTAAAACACCTGTCATGGTTAAACCGGTTGATTCATCGGGAAGCAGAGGGATTTCAAAAATTGACTCCATTGAGTTACTTCCGGAAAAAGTAGAGTATGCTTTACGTTACTCAAAAGTAAAACGTTTTTTAATAGAAGAATATATTGAAAAGCAAGGATATCAGGTTGGCGGAGATGGCTTTTCGGTAAATGGCCGGCTTGTGTTCAGATGTTTTTCCAATAATCACCTTTCACATACATCGATCAACCCCTTTATTCCGTTAGGGGGAAGCTGGCCGAGTATATTGCCAGAACGCCTTCAAACTAAAATCCATAACGAGATTCAACGGCTTCTCGATCTCCTGCAGATGAAAACAGGAGCTTACAATTTTGATATAAGAATAGATCAGGACGAAAATGTTTATTTCATCGAGATGGGTGCAAGGAACGGAGGCAACTTAATCCCCCGTATAACACAATATGCTACAGGAGTCGACTTAATAGAATATAGTATCAAAGCAGCTATAGGCGAGGACTGCTGTAAATTAAAGATGATCCAACCGAAAGGCTGTTGGTCCTGCTATACGATAAATAGTCACAAAAGCGGCATATTCAGAGGGCTTGAAATAAATGAAGAGTTTAGGAAGGAGAATGTAATCGAGTATGAATTATTTGTGAGACCGGGAGATAACATTGAGGTGTTTACTGGATCAGATAAGAAGTTAGGTTCCATGGTTCTGACATATGCGTCAATAGATGAAATGCTGCAAAAGATGGAAGATATGGAGAAGTGGATAAAGGTAGTTGTAGAACAATCTTTAGTGAACAACCAGTAAAAGAATAGGGGAAATATACAATAATTTCTGCTTCTCCATCTTTCTTGTCTTATTTTGAACAAGAAGTTTTTGTTCTTTGACACATAATGCTATGAAAAGCGCTCCTGCCGAGGGATAAATAAAGTGTGGTATTCATATAGTAATATGACAAATATTCTAGGAAACTAGAGAGCTAATATATAAGCCGCCAAGCGGAAATAAAGCTTATCGTAATAATAGAAGGGGGGGATATCGTTGAGGGAAACTATTAGTTTGCAAGAGCTATTAAAATTGATCAAAAAGAGACTATTTTCAATTATAGGTCTAGCCATTTGCTGCGCAGGTATAGTAGCCTATCTAAGCTTTTACCTCATTTCCCCTGTCTATCAAGCCAAGACACAATTGCTAGTTAACCAAAAAAATATTTCCCAGGAGAATGCATGGGCCCAAACGGAGACAGATCTGCAGTTAATTAATACGTATAATGTCATTATGAAAAGCCCGGTTATATTAAATAAGGTAATAGAAAAGCTCGATTTGCCGGTAACCGAAGAAGAGCTGACGAATCAAATTACAGTATCAAACGAAAATGATTCAAAGGTTTTAACTATTACGGTAAGAGCTGAGGAAACTCAAAGAGCTGTCGCTATTGCTAATACAATCGCCGATGTATTCCAAATGGAAATCCCTAACTTAATGAGTATTGATAACATTACTATTTTATCTGCAGCGAAGCCGGAACAATTTCCTGATCCTGTAGAGCCCAATAAAACATTTAACATTCTAATAGCAGCGGTGATCGGAGTAATGGCGGGGGTTGGAATAGCATTTTTACGTGAATTGCTGGATACAACCATAAAGACGGAAAAAGATGTAGAGGAGCTTCTGCAGCTGCCAGTTATGGGCGTGGTAGGAACTATTCCACTAAAAAAAGAAATGAAATCTACATTTAAATCCGAAAAAGTCAGGGGGAAGCCGGATGCTCAGAAAAAGAAATAAAGAGAGAAAAAAGAAGAATGTACCGAAGGCAGGGGGTAGGCTTATTACTGTCTCAGATGGTAAATCCCTTATATCAGAGCAGTTTCGGACTATGAGAACAAATATTACCTTTGCTGCACCGGATCATGACGTCCAAACAATTTTGGTGACATCCTCTATCCCCGGGGAAGGAAAGTCAACAACCGCCGCGAATCTCGGTGTAGTATTTGCTCAAGAAGAGAAGCGGGTCTTAATGATTGATGCAGATTTGCGAAAACCGACGTTGCATTATGCTTTTGGCATATTCAATGTAATAGGATTGTCCAGCGTGCTTACACGGAAAAATGCCTTTTACGATGCTATTCAGGAAACAACGGTAGCCGGCCTCAATCTTTTGCCAAGCGGTCCTATCCCTCCTAATCCTGCAGAATTGCTTGCATCAAAAACAATGGATGCCCTCTTCGAAGAACTAAAAAAACTATATGACATCATTATTGTCGATGCACCTCCCGTTCTTCCGGTAACAGATGCCCAAATTTTGTCCAATAAATGTGAGGGCACGTTATTGATTGCTAATGCAGGTATCGTGACAAAGGAAGTTGTCATAAAAGCAAAATCCGCATTGGTTGGTTCTCAAGCACGTATCATGGGGGTAGTCCTGAATAATTATAAAATAGCCAAGAACCGAAAGCGTTATTATCAATATTAGTAGAGATAGTAAAAGTTATGTTTTAGAAAGTAATAGAGCAGGCAAACGAGCACTGAATGATCTTCGGCTTTGCTATTCTTATCATCGTAAATGAATAATGCGAAAGATGAATACTTCATCTACATTAAGTATGTTTAGCGAGGAGAGGGGAAGTGGGTTTTCTAATTGCGGGCGGAATCGGTTTTATTGGTTCACATACTTATATTTCTCTACGTAAACGGTTTCCAAATGCACGACTAGTCATTGTTGATAATTTGACGAACAGTACGATACAAACATTGAATAGCTTAATGGAAGTTACAGGCGATAGCATATTATTCCATCAGCTTGACTTATGTGATGAACAGGCTGTTGAACATTTATTTAATAGATATCATTTTCATGGAATACTTCATTTTGCAGGTTATAAGGCAGTAGAGGAGTCTGTTGTGAATCCTCTCAAATACTATATAAATAATATTCAAGGAACATTAAATTTAGTAAAGCAATGCCTGCACTACAAAATAGAGCGTTTTATCTTCAGCTCCTCCGCAACCGTTTATGGAAATGGAAAGAGCCCCTTTAAGGAAAGTGATTCGCTCTTGCCGGCGAGCAGTCCGTATGGGCAGACAAAAGCTATATGTGAACGGATTTTACAGGATGTAGCATATGCCAACCCTTGGCTAAGGGTCTCTCTCCTTCGGTACTTTAATCCAATAGGAGCCCATGAAAGCGGCCTCATTGGTGAGTCACCTACTAGTCTTCCAAGTAACTTAATGCCTTATATTACAAAGGTTGCGAAAGGTGAATTGCCAATCTTAAAAATTTTCGGAGGAGATTATCCGACTCTAGATGGTACAGCGGTAAGGGATTATATCCACGTCATGGATGTTGCAGAAGGACATGTAGCGGCGCTTGAGCATGTAAGACGGGGTGCTCATGTCTATAATTTGGGAACAGGCAGAGGGACAAGTGTCTTGCAATTAGTCCGTGCTTTTGAACAGGTAAATGGAATAAAGGTACCCTATCAAATTGTTGAACGCCGTCCAGGTGATCTTGCGTCTGTTTACGCAAATGTGCACAAAGCAGAAAGTGGATTGCAGTGGAAAGCAAGCCGGACTATTGAAAATATGTGCAGGGATGCATGGAATTTTGAAAAACGTAATATATTAATATAGCTTAAGGTTTTTACATAGCCATTTGATATCGCAGGACGACTATCAAATGGCTTATATTATTTGATCAATTCACAGCCATATTTGCCTTATAAATCAAGACAGTGCTAAAATAAGGGGTATTTGATAGAAAGTGTGGTCGGAAAAATGAAAGTATTATTTATTGGCGATATCGTCGGCTCGATCGGCCGAGATGCAGTTGAAAAGTATTTGCCTCGTCTAAAGAAGAAATATGCGGTAGATGTAGTTATCGCAAACGGAGAGAATGCAGCAGCAGGCCGTGGAATTACACGTAATATTTACAATGATTTGCTGCAGATGGGCGTTGATGTTATTACGATGGGGAACCATACGTGGGATAACAAAGATATTTTTGAGTTTATCGATGATGCAGATTATTTGATTCGTCCGGCAAACTTTTCAAAGGATGCACCAGGTAAAGGTATGGTACAAATTCAAAAGAATGGTGTAACATTGAGTGTCATTAATCTTCACGGCCGTGTATTTTTACCGCCGCATGAAGACCCGTTTGCAATGGCTGATGAATTAGTAGCGGAGGCAAAGAAAATATCTCCTCTTGTATTTGTCGATTTCCATGCTGAAGCAACAAGTGAAAAAATTGCTCTTGGCTGGCATTTAGATGGACGGGCATCCGTGGTGGTGGGAACGCATACACATGTGCAGACAGCAGATGCACGTATCTATCCTGGCGGCACTGCTTATATTACGGATGTTGGGATGACTGGCCCATACGATGAAATACTAGGTATGACAAAGGAAAGTGTCATCTACAAGTTTCAAACAAATATGCCTGCAAGGTTTGAAGTGCCGAAAAAAGGGCGAGATGTCCTAAGTGGCTTTTTTGTCGAAATAGATGATAAAACAGGGAAAGCACTGCGTCAGGAAAGAATTTATATTAATGATGATAATCCTTTTAAAGGCTAAGAAATACAAAACGAGCTCATGAAAAATGGGCTCGTTTTTCTTATTTATTGAAAAGAAAAGTTGGGTGAAATTCAGTAGTTTACAATTTAGTAGACTAGAAAATTAGGTAATATAGTCTAATTGTCCTGTGAGAATAAAATAATAAATTTTATTTTTTTAGGCCCATTGTAATGTTTGTAATATTTTCTTAACAAAAATGCGCTAAACTTTCCTGTTTTATAGTGCTATACTCTAGCGTGTATTTAAAATTTTCTAAAAATGGAGGGAACAATATGAAACACCAAAAAGTATTTAATATTGCAATCGCCTCAGCCGTAGCTGCAAGTGGAATCGTTGCAGTAGCTCCAACAAAGTCAGAAGCAGCAATAGTGTTCAAGGATGTAAAAAGTACAAACAGCCATGCAGAAGCTATCCATCAATTAGCTGAACGCGGTATCGTAAAAGGGTATTCTGACGGTACTTTCAGATGGGCGAACGCTTTAACGAGAGGACAGGCAGCAAAAATTATTGCGAACATACTAGAATTGGATACAGAAAACATTACTGATCCAGGGTTTACCGATGTAAAAAAAACAGATGAATACTACGGAGCTATCGCTGCATTGAAGGCTGAAGGAATTATTTCAGGACTTCCAGATGGTGCATATGGACAGCACTCTCCTATTACACGCGGTCAAATTGCAAAGATTATTGTCGAAGCTTTTAAGCTGACGGGGTCAAAGGAAACACCGTTTAAAGATGTTACAGGAGCAGGAAGCTTTATCGATTATATTCAAACACTTTACGCTAATGGTGTAACGACGGGAACAACGGCAGATACATACAGCCCGTTTGCCCCGGTGAAGCGCGGCCAGTTTGCCTCATTCGTTATTCGCGCGGAAGAAGCTGCTAAAAATACGGATGGAGAAAATCCAGATACAGGCGTAGATCCGGATGTTGGTACTAACCCAGATACAGGAGGCGGTACACCGACTCCGGATCCAGGACCAGGTGGAGGTGGCACACCAGCTCCAAATCCAGGACCAGGTGATGGAGGTACACCTACTAATCCCCCAAATCCTGATCAAGAACAAATCGAAGAAGCTCTGGATGTCGCAATCGAAAATTTACTGGGAAATTACGGAGAACAAGCAGCGAGTGTGGCAACTTTTGAACTAGAAGACAACACAATCCGTGTTTCATTCAATTCAGATGATTTAGAGACAACGGAAATTCGTGCCATTTTAAGGGAAGCGCAGGATGGAATTACTTTTGGCGAATTATTGGAAGGACTGCCGATTCCGGCTGCAACTCTGCTATTCGACAATCTTGAAACAATTACAGTAACAGCAGGCGATCATTCACAAGAATTTGCGCGCGGCGATTACTTTGACGATGCAACTTTGGACATTAATCGTGCAGCAGTCATTGAAAATACAGATCGTTTCATCGATGAAGCGCATCGTGTAAATGGAACAGCAACGACTGTGGCAGATCTTCGAGAAATCTATGATAACAATATTACGATTACAGTTGCCGGTGTAACATATACACTTGACATCGAGTAAGGATGTACCTCCCTAAAGCAGAGATGCTTTAGGGGAATTCCTTTCGAGTGTTTCACCTTAAACGACAGGAAGAAGGCGAAATTAACAGATATGAAAATACTCAAATGGTTTTTACTATCTCTTGGTGTTGTTGTTTTACTCGGTGGCGGCTACATTCTCTATGAATTTAAATTCAAGACGTATGATGTAGCAGATGCAGAAGTGGATCAAATAGTAGAAGAAGAGTATGAAATTGAATTACCCGATGGAACTACTATGAAAGTTGCGAGCGACGGGACAATTATAGAAGAAAAGGACGAAGCAAATGCCGGGGAAGCAGCGCAGTCAGAGGGAAAGCCAAATAAAGAAGTATCTACGGCTCATGCTGCTTCACAAGAATCAGCAGCAGGCTCGGCAAGTGCGGCCCCACAGCCTGAAAAAACACAAACTGATAAAGCTGTAAAAGAAGAACTACTAGCTAAGGAGGGACCGGCATCTGCTAAACCGGCAAATCCGCAGCCAAGTAATCCTCCAGCTGCCAAACCTAAACCAGTAACGGCTGAATCCATCAAGGAAAAGTATAGAGGGACACTTGTTTCACTCCAGCAGCAGGCAGAGACACGGGTGGACAATCTAGTTGAGGCAGCGAAAAAAGAATATGCTCAAAAAAAGGCTGACGGCGAAAAGATTAGTGCTGGATACTTTTACACGAAATATATGGGATCTTCCGGCTCGCTAGAATCCTCAACTGATGCAGCTTTTGAAGGCTTAATGAAGGCATTGGAAGCCGAACTTGCGGCTAATGGATTTAATAAATCAGAGGCGCAAAGCTTCCGTGATGAATATAACCAGACAAAAGAAGAGATGCGTTCCAGCCTTATGAAAAGAGCGTTAGCGGAAATGAGATAGGTAGGTAATAGGGCTTAATATACTACTGCGTTATTACCGGCTGCTAATGTGAAAATAAGCAGGGAAGGGAATCCTCCCTGTTTCTCCTGTTAGTTAGCTGTACTTCCAATGAGGTGCTATCCCGTTGTGGAAGTGTAAAGTGGAAATTGACTGGTAGAAACGGAAAGCAATGATTCACAGAGAGAAAGATTGCGAAAGTGAAATAGCCAATAGGGGGTGACCGGAATAGGTAGGAGAACTTGCCTCAGTGTTCGACAACATTTTCACAGGTAAAGGGGCTAAAAAATGTCCAAAAAAAGTCTATTGGTAATCAGTCAAAATTTTTATCCCGAAATCGGTAGCGCAGGCAACCGGATTAAAAATATTTATCAGCTTTTAAATGAAGAGTATGAAGTCCATGTATTGACCACGGAGGCTTCTTATCCGAACAAAAAATTATATTCAGAAGAGCAATTTTGGCATGACCGGGAACTCAATGAGGATGAACAGATTTACAGAGTGAAAGTGGCGAACCGGAAATATACGAGGAACATGTTCAATCGGCTGCTTTATTATTTAGAGATGATGTGCCGGATGATTTGGATGATTTTGTTGTCGAAAAGCAAATATGACGCAGTATTTGTGACAAGTCCTCCGATTTTCCTTGGAGTAGTAGGCATCTTGGCCAAATTCCGGTTTAAGGCAAAATTGATTTTGGATGTTCGGGATTTATGGCCCGATTCTTTAAGAGGTGTAGGTGTTTTTAATTACAAATGGATTATTTCGTTATTTAGAATGATGGAAAAGTCCATGTACAACAGGGCGGATTCCATCGTCATCAACAGCCAAGGCTTCTACAGTCATATTGCGGCCAATTTAAAAAAGGACAAGCCTATTTACTTTGTACCTAATTCCATTCGAAAAGAAGAACTAGTCTTTGAAGAGCAGCGTAAAGGAGACTTCTCAGCTGTATATTCAGGAAATATCGGGCTCGCTCAGGATATTGAATTTCTCAAACAACTCTCACAAGCTCTCTATGAAAAGGAAATTCGTTTGAATGTAGTAGGGTTTGGGCTGAAAAAAGGAGAATTTCAGCAATTCGTCAAGGAACATAAACTTCATAATGTTCATTTCATCCGTGCAATGACGAGAAAAGAATGCATGAATTTGATTAAGCAAAATAATGTTGGAGTTCTCTGCCTGAAGGATGAGGAAATTTTTGATACAGTCCTGCCTGGTAAGCTGATAGACTATATCGCTTGTGGACTGCCGATTGCAGCAGGTGCTTCAGGGCATATTAAGGCGTTGATTGAGGAAAAGGGAATTGGTTACGTTTCGGAATCACGAAATGTAAAGGAAATTGTTCAATTTATTGTCCACCTTAAGAATCATCAACATGTGGCAGAGGCTATCGCC
>JAPSKP010000110.1 GCA_031181585.1 Lysinibacillus sp. | reverse complement strand
ATGTGCAAGTCTAGTGATGATGGCAGAGAGGCCACACCCGTTCCCATACCGAACACGGAAGTTAAGCTCTCTAGCGCCGATGGTAGTTGGGGGCTTCCCCCTGTGAGAGTAGGACATCGCTGGGCAACAAGACTCAACCTGTAGAGGTTGAGTTTTTTTATTGCCAAAAAAGCTCCCAACGACCAAACACCGAAGGTGAGCCCGGCGCGTAAGCGAAAGGTTCTTTTTATCAAAAGAATCGAAAGCTACGGGTTGTAATCCCCGAGCAGTGGGAGGACCAAGAAGGACAAGGAAACAAGGGAACGAAAGAAGGAACGTACTCGGTACGTGACTGAAAGAGTGAGTGCAGATGACGCCGTCATTCGCCGGTCATCGCGCTGCGAAGATAGCGTCGATGGTAGTTGGAGGCCCCCCTGTGAGAGTAGGACATCGCTGGGCAACAAGACTCAACCTGTAGAGGTTGAGTTTTTTTATTGCCAAAAAAGCTCCCAACGACCAAACACCGAAGGTGAGCCCGGCGCGTAAGCGAAAAGTTCTTTTTATCAAAAGAATCGAAAGCTACGGGTTGTAATCCCCGAGCAGTGGGAGGACCAAGAAGGACAAGGAAACAAGGGAACGAAAGAAGGAACGTACTCGGTACGTGACTGAAAGAGTGGCGCCCCTGTGAGAGTAGGACGTCGCTTTGCAACAAGACTCAACCTATAATGGAAAATGAGTATTTAAAAAAGTTGGTCACTTCAGAAAAGGGGAGTGCTTTTTCCATTAAAGGTTAAGGTCCATATTGCTGAGCACCTATTTATTTTATAATGCAATTGGGTTTGAATGGCAGTACACTTAAATTAACGAGGCAAGTTTCCGCAAAATGAGCTGTGGTATTTAATTCATAAATAAGTAATTAAAGAGAGTTTGTATTTGGGAACAAAATAAAAACAATATGGAGGCTAAAAGAGTGATTACTTTCATTAATCGTCCAACATACAATGAAACCGAAGTATATTGGAAAAAATATCAGGGTTTCTTTCCCGATGAACTGTGCATTAATGAGAATAACCTACCGACTGAAGAATGGTTGGATTGGGGTGATTATAAGATCCATCTAGATCGGATGCCCGTTCCAGATTCAAAGATCAAAGTTATTATGATTCATGGTGCAGGTGGAAACGGTAGACTCTTAGCACCCTACGCACGAATGCTGCAAGTACATGGATATGAAGTTGTATCACCAGATCTCCCTCCATATGGTCTCAGTTCCGCCAAGCGCCAAAAATTAATCGATTACCAACAATGGATTCAAATCATTACGAATTTAATCGAACGAGAGAGTGAACGAGACGGTAAACCAATTGTTTTATTGGGAGCCAGTATCGGGGGTATGCTTGCTTATCATACTGCTAATATGAGTAAAAAAGTAAAAGGATTAATTGTAACGACTTTTGTCGACACGGGTAATCCGAAAGTTCGTGATCAAATTGCTCCGAATAAAGCAATAAGCCGTTTAGGTAAATTCACAATGGATACATTCCCATACCTATTGGATTCTTTTCGGATTTCTGTCTCGAGGGTATCGAGAATGAAGTTAATCACAAATAACTCTGAATTGACACAATTAATAATTAAAGACCCTTTAGCAGCAGGAACAAAAATTTCCTTTCGCCTTCTAAGAACCTTTTTAAATATGAAACTAATGGTAGAACCCGAGCATTTTGATTCTTGCCCAATATTATTAATTCATCCGGAAAAGGATCCAATGACGCCATTTAATTTAAGTGAACCGTTTTATAATCGTTTAAATTGTGAGAAAAGATGTGTGATCTTAGAAGGAGCTGGCCACTTTCCTATAGAACAACTTGGATTAGAACAAATGAGAAAAGCAGTTCTCTCATTTATCAAAGAAATAGAAATTGATATATAGAACCTACTTGCAAGATCAGATTATGTAATCAGTTCATTTATTTTAATATGCCCTACAAAGAAACGTTTTTTATACCATAAACGAGCGCAATTCTTGTAAAAGGAATTGTGTCTTTTTCAGTAATAGGGCTAGATTGTTGAACAGGATCAAAGTATCTAGATTAAACTTAAGACATTCTTTTCGAAAGTCTTTAACTTGTTATTAAATTCATAACTCACCTCTTTAAAACAAAGGGAAAACAAATAAAAAATCTTGAAAAGATTTCAGAGTAAAGACAAAGTCACTTTTTGACTTTGTCTTTACGTTTTTTCAAGTAGTTTTATAAAGGTATGTTTTACTCAGCCTGTCTTGAAAACGCTTGCCAGACGAGGCGCGCCGACGAGTGAAGACACGAATAGAACCTAAGTTCATGAGTGGACGAGCAAGGCAAGCAACGATGTATGAAAGCGTTTGTCAACAGTCTGAAATCTTGAAAAGATTTATCATTATTTTAAAAAGTTAAACCGCTAGATACCATGTAATCTTTAACTTAAATTCTCGTAATGGAATAAAAAAATTCCTTCTTTCAATATAAAAGCAGGAATTTTTGTCGTTTTAATATACTTAAGGGTTGCTCAAAAGACTAGTTCAGCATAGTGAACTTAAAAAGAGAGACCCCCCATATAAATCCCCGTCTATTATGCGTTAGACAGACATTGTTGATTGATTGCTTAAAGGATTCGAACGCATAACCAATGTAAACCAGACGGCAAACCCAAGGTAAACTAATGTCAAAATAACGAATATGAAATGAAACTGCTCCGCCAACTGCCGGACTAGGGCAAAAAAGACAACGATGCAATGCATCAGATTTCCCAATACGACAGGTTTGTTATAGATGCCGCCGATCAGGGCAGAACGTGTAAACCAGTTCAACATTGCGAACCCTAAATATAGTCCTCCGATGATTTGCAGAAGAATCAGAGTAATGGGTGAAGGGTCAATCCCTAATATTTTTGAAATTTCTTCGGGAATAAAGGTTCCTGCCAACCCCAACAAACCCATCATCACGGCACTACTACTCAAAAGCCATTTTGTTTTCACTTTGTTTCCCCTTTTCATCTAATCTTGGAAATTTCCAAACAGCAACCAGAGAATTCTAGACAAGGCATATGTTAGCTTCAATGGCAATAAAACACGAGTACAGTCCTAAGTAATTTAACAGGCTATCGTTAAACGGCATCCTAGAAACATAAAATTGCCTCCCTTTAGGAGATCGATGAAAGTTTTAGACATTATGGGCGAGGGGATGTGACATCTAATGTTCATTTAAACGAGTTCTTTTATCCATAAGAGTATTTCCCCGCCAAACACAACAATCGTTAAACTAACCTTTATATAACCTTGGATAGATATTTTATTATATTCGACGAAACTCCACTTTTTACCTTTGAGCAAGAGCTAGCTTCAACAAATTTTGACGCTCCCTAATCAAGAGCATTTCAGCAGCACGAATGACTTTCTTTTCTCATGTTTTGGGCCATGCTGGCTTATTACTCGTTGGAGTACCACTTTTCATTCTTGCAAAGTTCTTTGAATGGATTTCCTAATTAGTCCAGCTATTCATCAATCGGGTGCGATTGTTGAATAAAAAGAAATAGTTGATAATCCAATTTTTAAAAATGATCAACCTTCTTATAAAACTACAATAAATAAACGGTCTATCTAACAACTAAATTTCGCCATTTAATAATTGCTAATAAAATAAAAAGACGAAACCCTGTTGGAATCCGTCTTGAACAACCATAATGTTTAACATTATATTCTGTTGTTAGAATACGTATAGATAATTAAAACTTGACTTTTAATAAAACTTAACGGATTGGATTTTTGTTTATAGCAAGCAACCAGGCACTAGAGAAAATCAATCTCCATTCGTTTAACTCATCCTTCTATTGTCTGGGCTATCCTTTACTATCAAATTAGGAACCAATTTAATATAAATTAACTCACCAGCCAATTCAATAATCGTTTGTGTCACAATGACAGCAGCGGTCAACGCAGCTATCGAATCAGGTAAGGCGAAAGCTAATGGAAGAACGACTAAAGAATTTCGAGTTCCTGTACTGAAAACCAGAGCCCGTCCTGCCCCAATACTTAATTGAAAGATTGAAACGAGCAGCCGAGAGATAAGAGGCATGATTACTAGGAATGATATATAAATTGGTATGACCCCAATAATTACTTCAAAATCGTGATATACTTTTGGAATTTGTGAAGCTACAACCACGATCAATACGAAAGCCATAAACGGAACGGGGAGCCAGCCAGTTGCTCGAAACAGCTGCTTTCCTATTGTTTGTTTTTTAGCCCACAGCTGTGTCCCGAGCGCTAAAAGGAGGGGGATAACAATCAACAGCAGAAACGCTTCTATAAATGGCTCGATATGAACGATTTGTGAAATCCCTTCTCCTAGAAACAGCCATAAATAAACAGGTAATAGGAGCAATTGAACGATTAAAAGGATTGGGGTTGCTGCCAGCATTAGTTTTTCATCCCCTTTCCCCAGCTGCGTGAAGACGATGACGTAATCAATACATGGTGTAAGTAATACTAAACAAACACCGATTAATACAGCAGATGTCTGGGGAAACAATAAGAGCAGAACCCAGACAACAAGCGGGGCAAGTATAAAGTTTCCGATGAGCAGTGCAACTAGAAATCTCCCATTATGTATCGTCTTCTTTAACGCTAAAAACGGTATTTGCGTGAACATGCTATACATTAATATGGCGATAAAAGGTGATATCAATATCTCCAGTCGATTTCCGAGAGATTCACTTGCTATACCGACAATACTTCCAACTAAAAGTGCAGCTGCGTATATCCAGATTTGCTGGCTCTCTAATGTTTCTCTTGAAATCCTCATTATTTTCCTACCTTACTCTATTTATTTTCATACATACATTATATGCTATTTGCCTTACCAAAGGGGATTGCTTATACAAGAAGAGAGACATCAAAAAATATGGTATGAAGATTTAATTCGATACCATATTTTGAAGGGTATTTATGAGGTTGATAATAAAGATAAGAAAGAGAAGGTGAGGCTTCTATCAGCTACTCTTTTAAAGGCCGTAAAGCCGTTGATTGATGAATATGGATAAAAGCGTCATATCTGCTGCCGACTCGAGAAGGTACATAGTTTCCATATGCCTCGAATTCGGGATTATATACAACACCAATCGCGCGGTGACCAATCCACTCATTAAACAATTCTCGATTATCTTCTGTGAAAAGCAGCACCTTGTTTTCCTCACCGGCTGCACGCAGCTGGCCTTCCCATGAATTTAATTTCGCTGGCGGTACATCAATTACTCTCAAAGGATCTCCCCAGCTGTCCGCAGCGATAACAGTACCTTCATACGTGCCGAACCCGATAGCAAATGTATTGTCTTTTCCATATTGCTCTCTGATGAGCTGACCGACATTGATCATTTGCTCATTCTTCATATCGGTTTCAGAAGCATCCCCGATATGGGTGTTATGTTCCCAAATGATGATTTTTGCATCCTCTCCGTGGTACTTGATTAATTCATTAACCGCCTCAACCATATGCTGGTCGCGCGTATTCCACGAAATGGCGTCCTGCATCATCTCCCGGTAATAGAGTTCCGCATTTTTGGCGACAAGCGCATTCATGATGACATTCAAATCCTCTTCATGCTTGTCCGGATACTGCTCTTCATGATTTCTCAATGACTTCAACAAGCTCGATACCTCGCTAATACATTCTTCTGTAAAACGGGCGGCAGAAAGAGCATAGTGCTCTGGCATTCGATTGTAAGGTTCAAAGCAGGAGAATGCCTTCCGTGCATGTTCCAGATCTACGTTGTACTGAGGATTTTCCGATAAAAAGTTAAGAACCTCATCAATGGATTCATAAAGGCTGTATAGATCAATACCATAAAAACCGACCTTCTTATCTAATAATGTGTTTTTCTCCTTCAGCCATTCCGTAAACTGCTCTATCTCTTCATTTGCCCACATCCATGTCGGCCACCGGTTGAAGGATTTCAACAGTACGTCCCTTGCTGATTCTTCTTCGTTTCCATAGCCTTTAACATAGCGGTTTACTGCCTGAGCAGAAGGCCAATCTCCTTCTACAGCAATTACATTAAAGCCTTTTTGATTGATTAATCTCTTTGAAAGTTCAGCACGAATTGAATAAAATTCCGATGTACCGTGTGATGCTTCCCCAATCATGACAATTCGGGCATTTCCAATTGCCTCTAATATCTTGTCCAAACTTTGATCATTTAACGGGAGCGATTGTTCTTTGATAGCTGAAATCAGTTTTCGTGGCATATTTACTTCCTCTCCTTTCTAATTTTAGCTTACCCAGGACTTTCTTATGGAAACATGTCTGTTGCTCTTTCTGCTATGAAAAACAAAAATTTTAGGCTTGGGGGACATTTTATTTTGGCAAATCTGATAGGTGTAAAAAGAGAGGAGGATAAACGCAAAAAAACATGGAAGAAAACTCTGAAAGAGGGGATAAGCTGGAGGAAAGTCATTAGCTAAAAGGCATCCAAAGAAGATGGATAGTCATCCTCATGAACTATCCACCGTTAGAGCAGAAAGAACGGATCCCACAGCTTGGATCCAGCTGCCGATTGTATTGAGTTCCTGCGCCTTTTTACTGTTGGATGGATAGTTAATCGAGATGGCCTGATATGCATTGCCGATGATCTGAATAGCATTCCCAATATTATTTAATGCTTCATTTACCGTTTGATTATTCTCAAAGTCTAAACTAACCCCTCCACCTAATGCCTGAATGAGGTTTCCCTGGGTATTCAGGAGCTGGCTCGTCTGCTGGTCCTCTACAAAAAAGCCTTGAATTGTGACGATATTGCCTAATGCCTGAATTTTACTCCCGACTTGATCGAGGTATTCCTCATCTTCAGGAATAATACCGCTTCCCACTGCCTGCAGTACATTGCCGATTAGATTTAAATCATTTAATACGGAAGCCGGCAAAATCTTGGAAGGGGTACTTCCTATTGCCGATAGGATCGTGCCAATAGCCTCAAGCCAAGCACTAATTTGAGCTTCATTCATCTCCATCAGTCCAATGCGTAGTGTTTAATCTATAAATTATTATATGAATTTTTAAGCCGAAACGTTAGGCGGCGCGAAAGGGTCTCCACTCCGAAAAGAAGAAGAATAGAAAAATAGTGTGAATCCCATATAGAATCATCCATACGAAAACCAAAAATAAAGAATAGAAAAAGAAGAGCTGGGAAATCAATAGGGGCGCAGAAAAATATCTATATAACCGTCTCAGGAAGAGTGATAAATATACGTATTTTCATTGAAATAGAAAGAGTAATTTTCTTTCTCCATTCATCAAAGTAGTGATACGAGTTTTCGCAAACCGTAATATCATTGTAGAATGGGAAAGCTACGAGGGGAGGGAAGAAAAGCTGATCGGTCATATAGGGGATGTCCTGTACTATATGCACGAATCGATGATGCCGATGTGGGAAGGGATGCAGCTTGTCCTTGGCGTATCAGAAGGAAGAGGCGCCAGCTTTTCCCTTGAGACACGAGAGGATAAAAGCTTTACCCTTGTTGCTAAAAAAATGTAGAATGAAAAATGCTGTCCCAAAAGTCGAATGACTTTTGTGGACAGCTTTTTAATTGGATCAAAGCCTTCAAATGAAAGAGAGTTTATTTTTCAAACCGCACAAATCGCTTTTTGCCAATTTGCAGTACATCGCCGTTCATAAGGACACGGGAAAGCTCCTCCGTATTTAATTTCTCCCCATTTACTGAGACGCCGTCTTGCTTCAGTAATCGAACAAACTCACTTTTGCTTTTCACAAGCCCCATCTCGATCAGCTGGGGAATCACGTCCTGCAGCAGCTCCTGGTCGATTTCAACTAAAAGGCTTGGGATGTTTGCAGGAATCTGCTTCTTCTGGAAAGCGGTCTTGAAATAGTGCTGGGCTTCCTTCATCGCTTCATCCCCGTGGTATAGACGTGTAATGATCTGCGCCAGCTCAAGCTTGAGATTACGGGGATTTTCGTTTTGCAGCAGCCGCTCTTTTATGCCATTGACAACAGTTGGGTGTTCATCCGTTGCCAATTCGAAGTATTTGATAATTAAATGATCTGGAACCTCCATTATCTTTTTGAACATTACTTCCGGTGCTTCGTTCACCCCGATATAGTTACCGAGACTTTTACTCATTTTCTCTGCGCCATCAAGCCCTTCAAGAAGCGGCATGAAAATGGCGATTTGCTTTTCCATTCCTACATGCTTCTGCAATGTACGCCCCATCAGAATATTAAATGTCTGATCTGTCCCGCCGAGCTCGATATCGGCTTTTAGCTCGACTGAATCATATGCCTGCATAAGCGGGTAGAAGAATTCATGGATGCCAATCGGGACCTGGTTTTTGTAGCGTTTCTGAAAATCATCGCGCTCCAAAATCCGTGCAACGGACGTTGTTGCCGCCAGTTTGATTACTTCTTCAAACGTTAAGGTCGAAAGCCATTCACTATTGAAGCGGACCGTCGTCTTTTCTGGATGCAGCACTTTGAAGATTTGCTCGCAATATGTTTTTGCATTTTCCATCACCATTTCATCACTTAAAGCAACCCGACCCTTTGCTTTGCCGGTCGGATCACCGATACGTCCAGTGAAATCACCGATCAAAATGACCGCGTGATGGCCAAGATCCTGCATTTGCTTGATCTTACGCAGCACAACCGCATGACCTAAATGGATATCAGGTGCAGAAGGGTCCAGGCCGAGTTTAATTGTCAGCGGCTTCCGCTCATCATAAGAGCGCTGCAGCTTTACTAGTAATTCGGCCTCATCGACAATTTTATCGGCACCTTTTTTAATGATTTCCAACTGCTCTTTTGGTTTTAAAAACATAAATAACATCTCCTTGTAATATTAAATAATTTAATATTGCAAGCTCTATAAGAGTAAAACAAAAAACGCCCTTTAGGGAAAACCCTAAAGGACGTGCAGGAACGTGTTACCACCTTTATTCGAGAGCTACTCACATAACTCTCCTCATTCGGTACGGCAAAATGCGATACCTCCTGCATGGATGACGGGTGCAACTCCGGCGTAGCCTACTCGTGTTTCGGTACGCAGCTCCAAGATGTATTCATGCTGACTTTCCTTGCGCCTCTCAGCAACCGGCCGCTTTCTGTAAGTTCCATCAACACTACTCGTTCTTTTCATCGCTTTTACTCTTATACTCCGAAATGTCGAAACAAATCTTCGTTATGCAGATATTGTTGTCTATTATAATCGCATTTGAGAATTTGTCAATTATAAAAATATTCGTTAGTTATCCCGTCTGAACAGACAAGAAGGGATACGTATAAGCTGCAGACCTGCTGCAAGGCTGTTATGTCGAAGTTTGTTTTCATCCCCTGTAATGTGAAGTACGTTTTATAAAGACGTCTGTTTATCAATATAAAGAAGGACTTCCTGCTTCAAGTAGCGATACTGCCCTTCATTCGTATCCGCATAGGCTTCTTCCCGGTTAGAGGGGGTGTCTGTATAAATGATATCTTCGTTAAATTGAGAGGCGGTAAAATCATAGCGCTTACCGCCTGAAACATTGTAAAAATGCCAGCCGCCGGGAAGCTTTGTTTTCATTATGTCTCCTCCAAATAGATCGTTTACGACTAATGCAGTGACACCACATTGCCCCATAGCTGGATTGTCTTTTGTCCATTTGGAGCTTGATCGTAAGGACCAGGATTGTAATAGGGCATCCGTAATGGTATTGAATTGATCTGTTGTCATGAATAAACCTCCTTGTATGATAGAGAGTTTCATAGTACATGGGAAGCAAGAGATACTCTAGCAGTTTTCATTCTGCTCATCATTGTATCACTTTCCCATATAGATTTGGATTATATATCCATTAAAAAGAATAACTATTTGCTAATGGGACTAGGCTGAATTGGCTTGTTGGAAACAGTTTGAAATAAGAATATTGTCTCTTTTGCTCGCTGGAAAAATGATTGATATGTTACATAATTTCAGGGCATTCTGTAGGCATAATTAGATGGAATAGTATAAGAAAAAATAGGATGAAAAGCGGTTTTAGAGAAGTTCCTTATTATGTAATAATATGGTTATTATTTACCTTGGACAGCGTTCTGCTTTTCAAGGTTTTCCTATGTTAAAGGGAAAGTACAGCTATTTTGGAAACAAGTAAGGAAGACTGTGGAAATACTTCCAGACAAATTGGAGTGGGTGATATAATGAAGGTATTGGATGTCGATCATCTCCAAGATGGATTGACCCGTAACATCAACCGAATGAACCGGCTGGAAAAGGAAATGACCGCCATCCAGAAGGCAGTAGAGGAACTGACGAACATGGAGGAGGCGCTGAAAGGGGAGGGCGGCCAGGCAATCCGCGACTTCTACACGTCCTGCCATCTTCCTTTTCTTCAGTATTTCCTATCGTTTAAAGAGGAGTTCAATACAATCCTCCAGCAGGCCCAGCAGGCACTCTCGTCATTAGAGCCGATGGATGATGGGCATATCGTAGAAGAATTTCTCGAAACAACGGTGGAGGAAGGACTCACAGCGAGCGCCGATATCACGACAGCGCTGACAGACGAAGC
>JAPSKP010000109.1 GCA_031181585.1 Lysinibacillus sp. | reverse complement strand
ACATATTGGAGAGCAACCTCTTGGCAATCATTTGGAACTCATCCGGCCCGATTCCTGGTGCAAACTCCTCAGGAAGCTCATCCAGTTCCGGTACTTTCCCTCCCTTAGGCATGCCTTCCACTACAACTAGCTGCTCATTCGTCGTTGGGTGCAGGCCCTTCCAAATCTGTCTAATCCCTTCGTAGTCCCCAACATAATTCCAGGTAAATAAAACATTTCCATCTCCACGGTCTTCATATTTCCGAGCTGTATCAAACACCCGGTTATCAAGATTCGGAATCGGCAGCATCTTTGTTACATCTACACCCGTTGCCATTTCAAGCGCCTTTGCATATGCCACGATATGTGTACCGCCCCGCACAAGTAAATAGCCGATCATTTCCCGGGCCGTTGGATGGTCTGTCATTTCATACACCCGCATCTTGTGTGTACGCGCGCCGCACTCTAGGAAGAAATTGTGCAGAAGGTCAAGCACTAAATTACCGCTCGACGTTACAAAATCCCCGTTCCACGGTTTTCCCATCGAATCCACAGGCATCGATGCTTGAGCCGCAGCGATAAAACTTTGGGTATTCCGCAAATTTTTG
This sequence comes from Lysinibacillus sp., assembly GCA_031181585.1. GTDB lineage: Bacteria > Bacillota > Bacilli > Bacillales_A > Planococcaceae > Lysinibacillus_B. Next base: position 10,129 of record JAPSKP010000109.1, on the reverse strand, counting down.
GCATTTTGTAGCGGGCTCAAATCAGGCGGCGCTGCAAAGGAATTACCTTTATTCAGAAGGTTAATGGTTGTTGCCACAAGTTCTACATGACCAAACTCCTCCGCTGTAATACTTGCAACTAAATCATAGAATGGCTTGAGTTTCTTTTTTCCACGGAAGTTGAAAGATTGATACATATAATTGTTCAGTGTCGACATTTCCCCAAATTTTCCGCCTAGCAGCTCCTGAACGGCACTTGCCGCATTGGCATCGCCGTATTCGACATTGGGCAGCTCGATCGCCAAGCGATTGACACGTTGAAACATAAAAACACCTCCGTCTTGTCTTTTGTAACATATGACAAGGCGAAGATGCTTATACCGGTTTATTAATGATATGTGGACATAATTACATCGGAATTTGGAGCTCTAAACGGGCGCAAAGCTGCAGTTTATACTGTGTCGAAGGACGCTGGTTCTTTTAAGCCCCACTCTTACAGTTTTACAAGTTTCGCTTATCCCCGTATTTCTGCTGCCGCTCTTAAGACACAGCAGACCTCTCCTGAAGGAAACTAAACTCTAGCAACAGTAATCCAAACAATTTCATCCATTCGAATAAAGAAAGGTGTTTGACAAATTTCAACGACGATATGATCCGGTAATACTGAAGTTAGAAGCCCCTGTTGAATATTTTTACCAGTTTGCACGACAATTTGCTGACCGATTAAGCCTTTTACTGTTTCAAATAAATATGGATTTGATATTTGCATTGACATATTCTCCACCCCTTTAAGGTTACACGTTCGCTCCTATTGTATGAGGTAGAATTGAAAAAGTTTACTTGGCAGAATCGACAATAATTGTAACCGGTCCGTCATTTATTAACGCGACATCCATCATTGCACCGAAAACCCCTGTTTCCACATGCAAGCCATACGCACGTAGAGCCTCATTAAACGCTTCCCATAATGGCTTAGCCTGTTCAGGACGTGCTGCTCCTGTAAAGCTGGGACGTCTGCCCTTCTTTGTTTCTCCATATAGGGTAAACTGCGACACTGATAAAATATCACCGCCTGTCTCTAGGATGGAATGGTTCATCTTCCCTTCCTCATCTTCCCAGAGACGAAGTTCAGCAACCTTCTTTGCACAATAGGCGATATCTTCTGCTGTATCTGTGTGTGTGATGCCCACTAATAATACATACCCTTTATCGATTGCACCCGTCACAGCTCCCTCCACCGTAACGGATGCTTGCTTTGAACGTTGAATGACTACTTTCATATTTCTCTACCTTCTATTCTTTAGTTGATGACACGCTGCACAGAATAGATGTCCGGCAGCTGCTTAATCCGATCGACTACCTTATGAAGCCCTGAAATATTCGTAATCGCAATCGTCAGATGAATGGTGGCAATTTTATCACGATCCGCTCTTCCTGAGACAGCCATAATATTTGTTTTCGTTTCACTAACAGCCATCATGACATCGTTTAACACACCTGGTCTGTCGAATGCGGAGATTTCAATATCAACTGGATATTCTTTGCGGTGAGACGGAGCATTTTCCCATTCTACCTCAATTAGACGCTCTGACGTTTCCCCTTCTTGAATGTTCGGACAATCAGCGCGATGTACAGAAACACCGCGTCCTTTTGTAATAAAGCCAACGATTTCATCCCCCGGCACCGGCGTACAGCAGCGCGATAAGCGGATAAGCAGATTATCGATTCCTTTTACAACCACACCTGTTTCCGTACGTTTTGTGTTTACAGGCTTCGCCATTTCCCGAGCGATTTTTTCGAGCGCTTCCTCATGTTCACGCTCTTTTCTCATCTTTTCCGCCAGGCGGTTTACAATCTGCTGCGCTGTGATACCACCGACACCAACAGCAGCGTAAAGATCTTCCTCATGTGTATAATTGAGCTTTTCTATAACGCGTTTAATATTTTCAGGTGTCAGTACATCTTTGTGATCGAATTCTTGGGCTTTAATTTCTTTCTCGACCAAATCGCGGCCCTTTTCGATATTTTCTTCACGCAGATTTTTCTTGAAGAATTGTTTGATTTTATTTTTTGCTTGTGAGCTTTGGGCAATTTTAATCCAGTCACGGCTTGGACCAAATGATTGCTTGGATGTTAATACCTCGATAATATCGCCCGTTTTCAGCGGGGTATCAAGGGGAACCATTTTACCGTTTACTTTAGCACCAATTGTTTTATTACCGACCTCAGAGTGAACTCGGTAAGCAAAATCGATTGGTACTGAACCGGCTGGCAGCTCCACGACATCTCCTTTTGGTGTGAAAACATATACCATATCAGAAAACAGATCAAACTTGAGAGATTCCATAAACTCTTCAGCGTTGGATGATTCATTTTGGAACTCTAAAATTTCCCTAAACCATGTTAATTTTTGATCGATGCTTTCCCGTTTGTTATCAGCATTCTTTCCTTCTTTATAAGCCCAGTGAGCAGCAATCCCGTACTCGGCAATTTTATGCATTTCCTTTGTACGGATCTGCACTTCAAGAGGGTCACCATAAGGGCCTATGACAGTTGTATGAAGGGATTGGTAAAGGTTCTGCTTTGGCATGGCAATGTAGTCTTTAAAGCGTCCAGGCATCGGTTTCCATAAGGTATGTACAATCCCGATGACCGCATAGCAATCCTTAATGCTATCAACAAGAATACGAACGGCTAGTAAATCATAGATTTCATTGAACTGCTTTTTTTGCATAGCCATTTTACGATAAATAGAGTAAATATGCTTTGGACGTCCGTATATATCAGCATCAATCTCCATCTCCTCTAGCTGTGACTGGATTTCGACGATGACATTATCCAAGTACTTTTCCCGCTCATCACGCTTTTTTTTCATCAAACTAACGATCCGGTAATATTGCTGCGGGTTCAAATAGCGCAGTGCTGTATCCTCAAGCTCCCATTTAACTGTGTTGATTCCTAGACGGTGAGCGAGTGGTGCAAAAATTTCAAGTGTCTCTTTTGAGATACGACGCTGCTTTTCAGCAGGCAAATGCTTTAGTGTGCGCATATTGTGCAATCGGTCTGCTAGCTTGATCAAAATAACGCGTATATCCTGTGCCATCGCGACAAACATTTTACGGTGGTTCTCTGCCTGCTGTTCTTCCTTAGACATATACTTAATCTTTCCAAGCTTCGTTACACCATCAACCAGCATTGCTACTTCTTCATTAAACGCATTTACTAAATCCTCACGGGAAACATCAGTATCTTCTACAACATCATGCAGAAATCCAGCAGCAACCGTTTCCGGGTCCATCTGTAAATCTGCCAAAATGCCTGCTACTTGCACAGGATGTATAATGTAAGGCTCTCCAGAACTGCGGAATTGCTCTTTATGTGCTTCCTTTGCCACTTCATATGCTTTCACGACAAAAGCGACATGTTCATCATTCATATATGATTTCACGAGCTCGAAGACGTCTTCGGGCGCCAAAATTTGTTCTTTCGCCATAAAATTAGTCCACCTTGTAATCAATATTTTCTCTTCGAATGGTAATAACTTTAATTGTATAAAAAATCCCTATACATTGTAAAGACACACTAATTTATAGGAGGATGCAATACGCAAATTTGAATACTTTGTGAAAAAACCGTGGACAAAAGCAAGTACTTGCATTCATCCACGGTTTGTTTAGACTAAATGATCAGTCAACGTATTAATATGCGATTAACGTTTTAACTGGGTAGTTTCCAATTTTTTCGCGGCCCTTTAATTCCTCTAGCTCGATAAGAAACGCACAGCCGACTACTTGTCCGCCAAGCTGTTCGATCAGACGGATTGTTGCATCTACTGTACCGCCAGTAGCAAGCAAATCATCACAGATCAGCACTTTTTGGCCAGGCTTCACAGCATCTTTATGCATTGTCAGTGTATCTTGACCATATTCTAGACCATATTCAGCACTGATTACTTCACGTGGAAGCTTTCCAGGCTTACGTACAGGGGCAAAACCGATTTCAAGGGCATAAGCCACTGGACAACCGATGATGAATCCGCGCGCTTCCGGACCTACGATGATTTCTGCTCCTACTTCTTTTGCATATTCAACGATTTGGTCAGTTGCGTATTTGTATGCCGGACCGTTGTCCATAATAGTGGTAATATCTTTGAAGCTGATGCCTTCTTTAGGCCAGTTCTCCACCGTTGTAACGTATTGCTTTAAATCCAATTTATTTTCCTCCTTAAGAGCCGGAGCCCTTCATTCGTTCATTAAACCATTGTTTGAGTTCTGTATAGGTTGCGTATAAGAGTTTCTGCTCTAATTCAATTTGTGCTGAACGCATTTTATATGACGGTGCCTCTTCTAGCGCACGCTTCGGCGCATTTTCAACAACAGTCGTCAAACCATCCTCTATTTTAACAAATCCAAGCTCAAAAAACACCTTAGTCATAAATTTAATTACGTCAATATTTAGTCCAATATGCTGCGATAATTGTCCAATATGCATTTTTAAGTTAAATGTCGGACGTTTCTTCAGAAAAGCATAGTACCAGCTGAAGTGCTGCCGTGTCGGCATACCATCGAAATATTGAGAGTCCGGAGTGTAAAAATGAGCATAAATCCGTTTAAATTGTTTTTCTCTCAGCATCTCTTCTAAAAGTGATACATTTGCAGGCATATCTAACAGCACGATATATGATTGCAGGTCATTATAGTCTTCTCTATTGCCAATAAGCTGGATAGGTTTTTCAATAACTTTTGTATATTGCTCAACCGTTTTTGGCTGGAAGGCTACAAAATCAGTATGCTCTAGAGAAAGCCTCGATAACCAATTAGCTGCCTGGCTTTTTCCTCGAAAATCATACAGCTGCCATTCATCAGCTTGAACATCTTCTATCATGAATTGTGCCTTTTTATTCCCTTGCCATTCATTTATTTGCAGGTCGCCTACAAAAGAAACTTGAACGCCGTATGAAATTTCATTGAACAAGTATCCCTTGCCAAAACCGATTGCATCAATCTTTCCGTACGTATCCTCCAATTCAAGCTTCAAATGATTTTCCTGAGCTCCGATTCGGCGCATGGAAGAGACATTTACCTTTTCCAGCGCAAATACCGGCTTGGCAAACTCTGTGCCAAACGGTCCCAGCTTTCGAATTTCTTCAATAGCCGCTACCGACACCTCACTTAAATCCACAGGAACGTCAATATACAGTTTTGGCACTAGCTGTTCTTCTGTTAATGCTTCTGTCGCTTGCCGATGAAGGCGGCTTCTCAGCTCGTCCACATGCTCTAGCGGGAATGTCATGCCGGCTGCCATCGGATGTCCACCGAAATGCGGGATAATATCGCGATTTTTCGCAAGCTCTTCATAAAGATGAAACCCTTCAATACTTCGGGCAGAACCTTTTGCTGTTCCTTTTTCCGCATCAAGTGACAGGACGATGGTTGGCTTATAATACTTTCCGACAAGACGGGAAGCGACGATTCCAACTACTCCTGGATTCCAGCCTTCTTTTGCGACGACAAGAACAAGGCTGTCTCGAATTGTTTCATCTGAATCAATCATCGCAATTGCTTCTTCTGTAATTGTATTAACAATATCCTTGCGCTCATCATTTTTTTCGTTTAGCACCTTTGCTAAGTGATCTGCCCGCTGTTTAGATTCGCTCATTAAAAATTCTACACCCGGCATAGCTGATCCGAGGCGCCCAATTGCATTCAGCCGCGGTCCAAAATAGAAGCCAATCGTTTCTTCATTAATCTCCTGCTGTTTAACACCAGCAGCCTCACAAAGCGCTTTTACCCATAGACTGGATGATGTTTTTAATGCTTTAATTCCCTGTTTCACTAAATAGCGGTTTTCTCCCTTTAAAGGTACTAAGTCGGCAATCGTCCCAATGGCGACATATTCAAACAAATGATCAGGGACTTCCCCATACAGTGCGTGTGCAAGCTTAAACGCAACGCCGACACCAGCAAGCTCTCCGAATGGATAGTGACCCTCCGGAACACGAGGATGAAGAATAACATCCGCATTCGGCAATGTTTCTCCTGCCTCATGATGATCTGTCACGATGACATCCATTCCTAGCTCTTTTGCCACACGGATTGGTTCAATCCCGCTGATCCCATTATCAACCGTTATAATGAGCTGCACGCCATTTTCATAGGCCTGTCTGAACAGCTCTTCATGTGGTCCATAGCCGTGCGTGAAGCGGTTAGGGATCATAAAGTCGACATCCGCTCCTAAATCCAGCAGAACATTCATCATGACAGTCGTACTCGTAATACCGTCGCTGTCATAATCGCCATAGACTACTATTTTCTCGCCCTCTTCAAGCGCCCGGTTAATCCGCTCAACTGCCTGTTTCATTCCGTGCATCATAAAAGGATCATGAAAATCACGCTCATTTATCTTTAATAGAGATGCTGCCTGCTCTTCAGAGCTGCACCCCCTTGCTACAAGTATCTTTGCTGCTATCGCAGAAATGCCCAGCTTATTTTGTAATTGCTTAACAAGCTCTTGGTCCGGACGCTGGACAATCCATTTTTTTGCTGATTCAATCATTCTCTCACTTCCTTATGAAGTCCATTATAACGATTTTTTCTTTTAAATAGGGAGAATACGAATAGATTTGTAGAATGAAAACGTATCTCGTCCTAAATAATGAATGAGCGATTACATGAAAAAAGTGTACCGGACCCAGTCCGATACACTTTCTCTCTTATACGATAGGCTCGTCTGAACCCCATTGTTTCTTTTCTTTTTTCACAACCGAAGTGCCTTTTTTCTTCATTTCGCGAGATTTTAATGTATACCAAATTTGTGCTGCGATGCAGATGGATGAGTACATCCCTGTCACCAAACCGATTAATAAAGCAATCGAGAAGTTTTGGATAGATGGTGCACCAAATGCAATCAACGCGATTACAACAATGATAACCGTCAATACAGTATTAACAGAGCGTCCCATTGTTTGACGAAGAGACTTGTTGACGATTAATGCCAGCTCTTCTTTTGTCGTAATCTTTTCGGAACGGTCAACATTTTCACGAATTCGGTCAAATGTAACAATTGTATCGTTAATGGAGTAACCGACAATTGTCAGTACAGCCGCAATGAACGTAATATCTACTTCTAAGCGAAGCAAACTGAAAATGGCTACGATGAAGAATACGTCATGCACTAAGGATACAATAGCCCCGACACCCATCCGCCATTCAAAGCGAACAGCTACATAGATGATGATTCCAAGTGCAGCAATAGCAAGTGCCTTCATAGCATTGACGGCAAGCTCCTTACCGACTGTCGGTGATACAGTGCTGACGTTCGGCTCATGCCCGAAGTCTTCCTGGACCTGCGCCTTGAAGTCTGCAATTTCTTCCTGTGTGAAGTCATCTTTGTAGCGCATAACAGCTATATTTTGCTCTTCACCGGAAATGATTACATCTTCATTTGCAAAGCCGATAGAATCCAAATAGTCGACAACCTGTTCTTTTGTAAATGCTTCATCAGATTGGATATCGATTCGCGTACCACTTGAGAAATCAATCCCTAGGTTCAGGCGGTAAATTCCAAGGATTGCTGAACCGACTAACAGAATAATCAAGGAGAAAGCATAGAACTTCTTCCGGTTGCCTACAAAGTCTAAACGGTCGAACTTTGTGGACAGGTCAAGTGTAGAAATGCCTTCCTCTGGTTTATGCTGCTTTGACTTTGCAATACCAAACCATGCCGGGTTATTGAAGTAGCCGCTGTTTACTAGCAGACCTAGTAAAATACGAGAACCCCAAACTGCTGTAACAAATGATAAGATAATCGATATACTTAACGTTGTCGCAAAGCCTTTCACCGAGCTTGTACCGAAGAAGAACAGTACAACTGCCGCAAGCAGCGTTGTCAGCTGCGCATCGACAATAGCCGATAGTGACTGTTTAGAGCCGAGCTGGAATGCTTCCTTCACCGTATGACCAACACGAAGCTCTTCACGGATACGTTCCGCCGTCAGGATATTGGCATCCACTGCCATCCCGATTCCAAGCACGATAGCCGCGATCCCCGGTAATGTTAGTACAGCGTTGATACCATTGAATACTACAAGCACCAAGTACGTAAACACCGTCAATGTAATAATGGAAATAAATCCAGGCAGGCGGTAATACAACAGCATAAAGACAAAGATTGCAATAACACCAACGATACCGGCAAATACTGTATCATTTAATGCATCTTTACCAAATTGTGCACCGACAGACGTCGAATATTTTTCAGTCAATTTAACAGGCAGCGAACCTGAGTTAAGAACACTTGCAAAACTTTTTGTTTCTTCTACTGTGAAATTACCTGAAATTTGCACATCTGTTGAATTAATGACTTCATTTACTGTAGCAGCAGATTCAAATTTTGGGTTAGCCTTTGCTGCTTCAGCTGCATAGGAATCTACACCTTCTTCAAAGTCTAGCCACACAACTAATAAATTTTCACCTGGGGGACGCGAAGAGATTTCACGCGTTACTTCCGCAAATTTATTAGCATCCTTCAATTTTAGGGTAACGATCGGCTGATTCTGCTGATCGAACGTATCAGTTGCACCGCCCTCTTTTAAGTCCGTGCCATCTAATAAGATGTTGTCGTCTACATCCCGGAAAGTAAGTTCAGCCGTACTTGATAACAACTCACGCGCAGATGACTGGTCATCTAATCCGGCAAGCTGTACACGAATCCGGTCTTCTCCTTCTACCTGAATGCTTGGCTCACTAACACCAAATGCATTAATCCGGTTCCCTAAAGCAGTTGTTGTATCAGCCAGGACCTTCTGGGTTACCTCTTGTCCATCGACAAGCGATTCAACTTCATACAATACTTCAAATCCACCCTGTAAATCTAGTCCTAGTTTTACATCTTCTAGAATTCCTTTTACCGTCGTACTCATACCTGCAAATAGCAATCCAACTACAAGTATAAACGTAATGATACGGTTTGCTAATTTCATCTGTAAATCCTCCTCAAAATGTATGCTGACGCACACGAGAAAGAGCGCAAACAATATGCGCCCTTTCTTTTACTTCTATAGCAGTAGCCACTCGCTGCCAAACTATACTTTTTCCTTACTTCGCATATCCCTTAAAAAGGAAAGGCGACTTTGGTTTTCAGAAAAAAATGTAAAAGAAACGTGCAATAAGCTTATTATGAGTCACACATCGTTCTCTGTCAAATGAACTTCCAATGAATGGCCAAATTTTTACTAATTTACTACTTTACTTTTACCGGGCCTAACAATTCTTCCATATTAATTTCTAGAAGGCCATCATGAGACTTCAAGCTTTTCACTTGTACATAATTCAGTAACTCTGACGGCGTGATGGAGAAGATAGTGGAGGCAATCTCATATAATGGAAGCTCCTCAATCACCTTTTTCCGCCATTTTTTTTCAACGCAGTACACCCATAACTGTTCCATTGTAATTGCATCATACTCATATAAATGAAACTCCTCTAACTTGCTTTGTAAAATTATATCCACTTTGTGATATAGCGCCTCGTAAGGAACCGTCATTTCTTCCACCCCTAATCGTTAGTTTTAATGGCAGGTGCAGTTGCATACAAATATTGTATATGAAACTTTTAAAAAGAGAAAGGGTTGCGCCAGCTAATGACTTCTTTTGTCAAAGGGACTCTCCTGTTAACGATTGTTATTTTCTTGTCTAAATTATTTGGATTTGTTTATCGCATGCAGTTTATGCGTATTGCAGGGGAAGAGGTTGTAGGAATTTATATGACTGCCTATCCTGCATTCATTTTCTTCATTTCTCTTGTGCAGCTTGGTCTGCCAATTGCTTTGACGAAAGTGGTGGCTGATTTTTATGCCAAAGGAAAAAAGGTAGAAGCAGCAAGCGTCCTCAAGACATGCATGCGTATTTCTACCATTTCTATTATTATTCTGTTACCTGTTCTTTTCTTCATCACACCAAAAATTGCTGAAATCCTCCTGCAAAGCAGCGGGACACGCTATCCCCTGATCATTGCTATTTGTACAGTACCGATTGTCGTCTATGGAGGCATTATCAAGGCTTACTTGCTTGGAGCGGGTAAAACTTCCCCGACTGCTTGGTCTTCTCTTATCGAACAAGCCATTCGGATCGGGGCGATTACATTTGCTCTTC
>JAPSKP010000021.1:26145-45301 GCA_031181585.1 Lysinibacillus sp. | reverse complement strand
GGCACTCATTAACAATAAGTGCTGCCTTCTTTTGGATTTGGTATAATAAGTAAGATAGCATGAACTGATAAAAAGGAGAGCAAGTATTGAAAAGATCTTTCGTTATTTCAATTGTTCGTTAGGGGACGAATGCCGAAGTCAGTGATTATAAGTGAGCACCTACTAGTGGAAGGTGGAGCAGTCCGTCTTACAGTGGTTGAGACAAATGAATAAAATCAATCGAGGTTCGGATCAGGGGATGAAAATAGGCCCTTGTGAAGCAGGAACTAGAAGTAATCGCCTTGTAGAGCAGGGCGGTGAATGGGTCAATCCTTATGAAAGCCTGATACTCTAAAGTAGAAAAACAAAACGGAACCCTTTCTCCATAGATGAAACTACATCTTGGAGGAAGAACAATTGAGCAGAAAAACAGAAAATACAGCATTTCAATGTGAAAACTGCGGCACAGCCGTAACACCTTTAAATAATGGGAGCTTTCGGAATCATTGTCCGGAATGTCTCTATTCAAAGCATCTGGATATTTTCCCAGGCGACAGGGCCAATAGCTGCCACGGGTTAATGAAGCCGGTGGCAATTGATTACTCAGCTAAAAAAGGCTATCAATTGATTCACCAATGTACAGTCTGTCATCAGATCAGCCGCAATAAAGCAGCCGTTGACTGCATGCAGGAAGACCAGTTTATCCGATTTATGCAAACGAATTCGTAAGTCCTTTCATGCTATTATGCAGGCCTGCCGTAAACACTTGGCAAGCCTGCAATTTGTTACGCTATGATAAACGGAATTTCCGCCCGGAAAGCTGCGTAACTTTCCCGGTCAATAGTACAAGTATTTTTACAGATTGAATCTCCGCCTGAATTATAGACTTCATTCAAGCTCATAATAGAGCTCCTCCTGCTGGGTGTCATCGAACCACTTCGTTCCTTTTGCTGTCATCCCGATTTTAGAAAGGACCTTGCTTGAAGAAGGATTATTAGGATCGACGGCTGCTTTAATTTTCTTAATAGCTGGCTTGCGGTCTTTCACATCCTTTACACATGCGGAAGCTGCCTCTGTTGCATACCCCTTGCCCCAGTAGTTTGGATTAAAATGATAGATTAGTTCAATCTCATTTTCATTATTAGAAGGATTAAATCCACATACGCCGATAATACGTGAGTTTTCTTTTAGTAAAACAGTATAAGTCGAGTAGCCTTTTTCCTCATATAAACGCTGGTAGGATTCGATGGAACGGCTGACCTGCTCTTTTGTGCTGGAGCCTCCCGAATATTTCATCACTTGCGCGTCTCCCCAAATAAGAGTTATATCCTCTACATCTTCCGCTTGCATAGTACGAAGGATAAGGCGTTTCGTTTCAAAGAAGTATGGCATAACAGAACCTCGCTTTTCCATATATTTTTATGACAACGCTATTTTTACAGCACGGTAAATATCTCGCATAACCTTTATATACGTAAAAAGAAAAAGAGAAGTTTCAAATAAATACAATTTTTAGATATTTTTTGTTTCATATATGTAAAAATATTGAATATTTTATAAAGTTTATACTAAATGATGTAAATTAATAGTATGCTGGAAATAGAGAAAAGAAAGGAGAGATACCAGTGAAGAAAAGATGGTTACCGTTTATTTTTTCAGCAGCACTATTAGCAATGCCGATGTCTAGCTTTGCGAATGAATCGGCGCCTGCTGTGGTAGAAACGAAACACGCACGTGTGACAGTTGAAGCTTTTTTAGAGCAAGCTGTTACAGAGTTTACGTACCAGCATGGCTCAGATTATATGAGAGAGGAAATCATACAGAAATGGCTTGGTGACTACCAATTTGCCGATGAAGCAGCCCCGATTTCGCAAGGGGAAGCTGCTTTGATCCTCATCAAAGCGCTTGGTCTTCAACAAGAAGAAAAAGTGCCTGCTGATTATAAAACATCAGCTGTGAAGCTTGGATTCTTTGAAGGCATTACAAGTGTAGCGCCAATTACCGGAACAGAAATGCAGAAGCTTTTCGCAAACGTTGAAAAGTACCAGCACAAAACAATTGATGATAAAGGGGTACCTGAAATCCCGGTTGAAGATTTCATGAAAAATCCAGGGGATGTTGGTTATCAATTATCACCGGATGGTAACTATATTTCCTATGCCTCCGCATGGGAAAATCGGTTGAATGTGTTTGTGAAAGCCATGGGGGACGATAGTGAGCCAACACGTGTGACAAGCACGAAAGACCGGGATATTGCAGGGTTCTTCTGGAAGGATGACAGCATCCTTTACCTGAAGGATAACGGAGGAGACGAGAACTACCATATCTATTCTTCTTCTTTTAATGGGGCGGAAGAAAAGGATCTGACACCGTATGAGGGAGTAGCAGTACTTCCTCTTGATATGCTGAAAGACGTGAAGGACGAAATTCTTGTCACGATGAACAAAGAAGACGCAACGGTTTTTGATGTATATAAGTTAAATGTGAAAACAGGGGAAACGCAACTTGTTGCGAAAAACCCTGGTTCTATCCAAAGCTGGATTTCCGACAGCAGCGGTGAAATCCGCCTGGCTGTCGAATCAGACGGATATGAAGGAAATGTGTTGTATCGCGAAACAGAAAAAGACGAGTTCAAGCCGTTCATTACAATTGAAGCAGGTGATACAGTATCACCGATTGCCTTCTCGCAGGACAACCAGTTTATTTATGCATTGTCTGACAAAGGGCGGGATAAAATTGAGCTGGTGAAATACGATTTACAAGGAAAAGAAGAAGTAATTGTATCGAATCCGCATGTTGATATTACGGGTGCTTTGTACAGTTCTTCAAAAGACAAACTTCTGTACAGCTCGTATATTACGGATAAAGTACACTATGAGTTTTTGGACAGCGATTTTGAAGCAGTCTTTAACAAGATGAAAGACAAGCTTGGTGTTGATGAAAGTGAATTAGGAATCAATGATTACAATAAGGAAATGACAAAGTTCATTGTAAGTGTAGGAAGCGATACAGTGTACGGCAAGTACTACTATTATGATTCCGAGACTGATACGGTGACGCAGTTGGCAGAAATGAGTCCATGGTTAGACGAGGCACAGATGGCGCAAATGCATCCTATTTCTTATAAGAGTCGAGATGGCTTGACGATTCATGGCTATTTGACACTGCCGAAAAACAAAAAGGCAGAAAACCTGCCGATGGTTGTTATTCCGCATGGTGGTCCATGGGCTCGCGATGTGTGGGGCTTCAATCCAGAAGTACAGCTGTTAGCAAACCGGGGCTACGCTGTATTGCAAATGAACTTTAGATCTTCTACCGGCTATGGGAAAGAATTTGTGGATGCCGGAAACAAACAATGGGGTCTAAAAATTCAAGATGATATTACAGACGGCGTACAATGGGCGATCGATCAAGGCATTGCAGATCCTGAAAAGATCGGGATCTATGGGGCATCGTTCGGCGGCTATGCAACATTGGCAGGTATTACATTTACACCTGACCTGTATGCAGCGGCAGTTGATTATGTAGGTGTATCCAATATCTTTACGTTACTTGAAACAATTCCTCCTTACTGGGAAACAATGCTGAATATGTTCCATGTAAGAGTTGGCCATCCGGAAAAGGACAAAGAGCTGCTGAAATCTGTATCTCCGGTATTCCATGCCGATAAAATCAAAACACCTTTATTTGTGGCACAAGGTGCAAATGATCCGCGCGTTAATAAACAAGAATCAGATCAGATTGTTGAAGCACTGAAAAAACGCGGTATTGACGTAGAATATATGGTAAAAGAAAATGAAGGACATGGCTTTATGAACGAGGAAAATAAAATCGAATTTTATAATGCCATGACGGAGTTCCTTGGTAGACACTTAAAATAAGAAGACTTGAAAAAGCGGCTAGGGAAACTTAGCCGCTTTTCACTTTTTATAGAAAAAAATGGCGTGTACGAGCTATAATAGAACAAAGGGAGTGAGGATATGAATCAACCAAAAATGAATCCGGCCGTTTTGCGGCTGCTGGTCATTTTTCCAAATGTATTAAGTTATATTCTGTTATTTGGGGTGGTCGTCTACCTGCTGACAAACTATAGTGCACTGCAGGCAGCAGGCGCATTGACTTTTTGGATTGTAATGCCGCTTGTATTAGCACCAATGGCAATCTATACTACATATTCAATCGTAAAGCGTATAAAAGCAGGGGTGCTTTAAAAGAAATTTTATTTCGCTTGGCCGCTGTTTTTAAATAAAGAAGCGTATCCACTATAATAATAGGATACGCTTCAGCCTGTTGACAAACGCTTTCATACATCGTTGCTTGCCTCGCTCGTCCGCTCATGAACTTAGGTTCTATTCGCGTCTTCGCTCGTCGGCGCGCCTTGTCTGGCAAGCGTTTTCAAGACAGGCTGAATAAAACATACCTTTATAAAACTAGTTGAAAAAACGTAAAGACAAACTCAAAAAGTGACTTTGTCTTCACTCTGAAGCGTATCCACTATAACAATAAGCGGATACGCTTTATTATGAAGATATTAATTTTTTGATGGGAAGCTTACTTCATCCACTCTGAGCACTTCACCTCTATTTTTATTGAAAATACTCATTTCATAGAGGACTGTATATTGCCTTCCGAATTCAATTGCCTCATGGTTCACATTTTGCAGCGTTAATTGGTGATCATCAATTAAAAGGAGATATTCCCCTGATTCTTCTACTATGTTTTCAGATTCAATTACATATGTCTTTTCAATTTGCATCTTACTAAGACGGAAAAATCCCGTAAGCATAACACCAGCAACGACTACAATAATAGCCGCTGTTATCACTTTTGGCATTGTTATTCACCTCATCATTATTATTTTGAGGGACTTATCCGATAAGCCGAGAGTCCACTAGAATGGCCAGGCTTCTAAAGTGATTTCGGTTTATAGAATAAGCACTATTCTTTATAGAAGTGTTGATAAAATAGATGGGCAAGGTAGTCTTCGGTTGCTTCTTTATAAGCCGCATGGAATGATTCTTCTTTAAAATTTCCGGAAACATTTGCCACAGCCTCCGCGTAATGTTGGCGTTCATCCAGCCACTTTTCATGATGTACTTGAATGGAAGTAAAGTCTTTTTCACTCGTAGTATGCTGAATTTCCGTAAGCAGTTTTTTTACGGTTTGGTCTAACAGCTCTTTTGTTTGTCTGATCTGCTCTTCATTAGTAAGCGCCTGGTCAAAGTCTATATCAATTGCTTGTTCAATTGGCAGGATAATATACGTATTATAAATGCGTTGCTGTTCAGCAGAAAGTTTCGCAACATCAATTTCTGCAAGCTGGTGGGTAAATAGTTGAGAATAGGTATTTCGAATTTGTTCTAACTTTATCGCTTCTTTTTCGAAATCTTCCAATGAATCTCTGCTTTTCACAAGCCAGGTGAAATAGCCGGTTTCCTTATTAATGACCATCTGTATACGCTCTTCGTTTGTATCCTGAAAGAAGTAGGCTTCATCCATCAGAATAGAGAGGTCATTCAGTGAGCCTTCTTTGATAAATGCCAGTTCATAGCCCTGCTCGGCCAGAAAAGCTTCTGCCTCTGTCCGTGTCAGGGAAAGAGTTGTATTTTCCTTTGTAAAGGTATTGATAACAAAGCCCTCTTCCTGTTTTTTGAACGAGATTGTTTGCTTAATGGCAGACGAATCTTCTAAACTAGCAGGCAGTATGTGTTCAATTGTAAAGGAATCAACGGAAGTTTCGGTCACTTTTGTCTTTATGGCATTTATAGGAAGGGCAGGGAGGACTGGTTTATCCGTCTCTTGGAAAAGTTGTGTAAACAGTTTTTCTGTTAGAAAAGGCAGTAAATGGGCACGCTTTTCTTCCAATGGGGCGGCTGTATCGATTTCTTCAAAGGCTTGCCCAAATTCCCTGATAACCTCTAACGCGATTTCTTCAGCTTTAGCATCAGAAGTAGTGTGTGTATCTGCAGGTTTTTTATCTTTTATAGCTTCTACCCCGCAAGCTGAAAGGGCTAGCAGGCAGATAAGAAGTAAACATTTTTTCATCATAAAACCTCCACTTTCTATAGTTTGCATTTTCTTTGTATAGGTAAGAAGGCTTCACAGCTCGTCAAACAGATTAAATAACTTAGTGACACAAAAGAAGGAAGGGGTATTTTTTAAGTAATAGGTTTTTAATGGCCGGAAATAATTGTAAATCTCTTTACTTATACTATACAATTTTCCGAGGGATTTTCCAAATGACGTATTAAAAATGAAAAACTGGACTAATACAAATGATTAGTCCAGTAGAATAGGAAATATTACGATAAGTTGATGAACTGTTTAGGAAATTTCTTAGTATGACCAACCGCGTTCATACGTTGGGTTCGGTGTATTAACTTTGGCAC
Organism: Lysinibacillus sp.; assembly: GCA_031181585.1. Lineage (GTDB taxonomy): Bacteria > Bacillota > Bacilli > Bacillales_A > Planococcaceae > Lysinibacillus_B. The sequence continues at coordinate 38,933 of JAPSKP010000021.1, read as the reverse complement.
CTAGCTCCTTCGCGGCATGATAAGGGAAGTATGGGTCACGCAGTAACTCACGACCGATGAAGATGAGATCTGCCTGCTCTTTTTGTAGAACCTCCTCTGCCTCCGTACCTGTTGTAATCAGACCAACAGCGCCAGTAGGGATACCGACAGACCGGACTGTTTCAGAGAATGGTACCTGGTAAAGCGGTTTTACATCAATATGTGCGGGTACAACTCCGCCTGAGGAAACATCAATAAGATCTACATCTTGCGATTTCATCCAAGCTGCATACTGAATATAGTCCTCCGGTGTGTGGCCGCCTTCTGCATATTCATGGGCAGAAATACGGACGAATAGGGGACCATCCCAAATAGCACGGATGCCGTCAATAATTTCACGCAGCATACGATATCTGTTTTCTGGGCTGCCTCCGTACTCATCTTCCCGCTTGTTTGAAAGCGGTGATAAAAATTCATTAATCAAGTAGCCGTGTGCTGCATGGATTTCAAGTACATCAAACCCTACATTGATCGCCCGCTGCGCACCAACTACAAATGCCTCCACAACTTCCTTGATCTGCTCCTTCGTCAGTTCAAGCGGCATTTCATAATTTTCATTGAATCGGATAGAGGAAGGGGCATAGATCGGACCTTCCACGGTCGCTTTACGTCCTGCATGGGCAAGCTGAATACCTGCCTTGCTGTCGTATGCATGAATTTGATCGACAATCTGCTTTAACCCTTCAAGCTGTTCATCCCGCCAAATACCTAAGTCGTTTCCTGAAATACGGCCTTCCGGCAGAACAGCTGTTGCTTCTAAAATGACAAGGCCAACCTGCCCCATTGCACGGGAAGCATAATGGACAACGTGGAATGGCTGGGCAAACCCAAATTCGTTTGCACTATACATGCACATTGGTGCCATGACAATACGGTTTTTTAGTTCGATATTGCGTAATTTGTAAGGTTCAAATAGTTTTACCATAAAGAGTACCTCCTAAATTCAATTGTGCCTCGGCATAATGGTGTCCGGATTCAGCTGATTTCCTTAACAACAAATCCTTTTCGAACCGATGACATCCCGCCGGAGGCTTTTTGCTTCTATCATCTGTCATCCCTATTCCGACTGAAAAGTAATTTCAGCTTACAGTCATTTCGACATTTATAGAGGCAGAAGATTTTTGCAAAAAGAAGCTAAACACCTTTTGCCAGCTCACGGGAGCGCTGCTCTGCACTTTTAATACAGGCACTAATTGTTTCATTAAAATGGTGATCCTCCAAAGCCCGAATGCCGGCTTCTGTTGTGCCGCCAGGGCTTGTTACCTTGCGACGGAGCACATCCGGCTCTTCATCAACGGACTGAAGCATTGAGGCAGAACCTGCAAGCGTCTGTACCATTAACTGACGAACTACTTCCTTTGGCAGTCCAATTTCGGTGCCGACTTTTTCAAATGCTTCAATCAGATAATAAATATAAGCTGGCCCGCTGCCGGAAAGGGCAGTTACGGCATGTAGTTTGTCTTCTTCGACTTCCACTACAAGCCCGATGGCCGAAAGCATTTGAATGTACACTGCTTTCTGCTCTAAAGATACACGCTTATTGAAAGCAATCCCGCTTGCACTCATTCCAATTGTAGCAGAAGTGTTTGGCATGACGCGCGCAATCGGTCTTGAATAGAGCCCTTTTTCGATCGTTTCAATAGGAATGCCAGCAAGGACAGATAGAACTGCTGTTTTGTCTCCTAAATAAGGAGCAATACTCTGCATGGCAGTCCAGGCATCCTTTGGCTTTACAGCTAAAATGAGCAGGTCTGCATCTTCTGTGTCGGCCAGTCTTTCTAAAATCTGTACCCCGTAAGTGTTTTTTAAATACGTAAGACGTGTATAATCTGACCGGTTTGTTACGTAAATTTCGTCTGCACGTACACATCCATTTTTCACCCAGCCGCCAATGATCGCCTCAGCCATTGACCCGGCTCCGATAAATACAATTTTCTCCATGAAAAATGTGCCTCCCTTATCTATAGGCTTTAGTTGTATAGGTTGATAACAGGGGGAAATGTTTATTCACATCCCTGACGACCTTCAAAAACTTTTCCATTAAAAAAAGCGCTCTCGTCCTTCTAATAAGGACGAAAACGCTTGTTTCCGCGGTACCACCTTTGTTCACATAAAGTGCAACTTTTCCCCTTATAACGCCAGGATCGCGGCCATGTTGTCATGGCAGCTCGGAAGTAGGTTCAATTTTTGAAGCGGGTGATGTCACTCTCAGCTTATGTGACACTCTCTTTCCACCATTCAACAATTTACTTGGCTTCGTCAATGCTTTTATTTTGAATTATGTGAAAATTATATAAATGTAATGACAAAGTGTCAACCTAAAGCGTGACGAAAGACAAAAAAAGGGGTAAAATATGTGAATAGCTATTCATTTTTTGAAATAATAAAGGGGATGTTGTAATGCAGCTACATAAAATAATCTTGCCGACACCGTACGCGGTGGGGGATGTGAATGCGTTTTTATTAAAGGGAGAGGCATTGACGCTGTTTGATGCAGGCCCAAAGACGCAGGAAGCCTATGAAGCGCTCCAGTGGGGAATCCGCTCGGCAGGATATGAAATGAAGGACGTTGAGCAGGTCGTTCTGACGCATCATCATCCCGATCATGCAGGATGGGTGGATGCATTTCCAAATGCTGAAATTCTAGGTCATCAGTATGTAGACCATTGGATGCGTCAGGAACCTGATTTTCTTGAGTATCGAAATCATTTTTATATCGGAGAGCTTCAAAAGCAGGGGGTACCAAAGAGCTACATCGACCGTATTGTAGAAGTGCGCGGTGAGATGGAGTTATTCGGTACAAGACCATTGACCGGCTTCCTTGTGGAGGGGGACGAGGTACCAGGTCATCCTGGATTGTTTGTCTATGAAACACCCGGACATGCGCAAAGCCATCTTATTTTCCTGGAAGATCATACACGTGAGTGCATCGGCGGAGATTTATTGTTAGAGCGTGTCTCTTCCAATCCGCTGGTCGAACCACCCGTTGCGTTAGAGGGAGAACGGCCGCGTTCATTATTACAATATAATGCTTCTTTAAAAAAATTAAGAGATTTACATGTTTCTAAACTATATACAGGTCATGGCGGAGAAGTATTCAATGCAAGTGAGCTTGTAGAAGAACGTCTTGCCAAGCAGCATAGCCGTGCACTGAAAGTAAGAGAAATGATTACAGAACCAAAGACTGTATTAGAGGTAACAAAGCAGCTTTTTGCAAAGATTTATCAAGCACAGCTTGGGTTAACGCTCTCTGAGACACTAGGTCAACTTGATTATTTAGTAGATAAGGGGCTTGCCGTCGTGTCAGAGGAAAACGGAGTAAATATTTATCAGAAAGCGTAGGAGATGGGAATGCAAATCGTAAGCGAGGAAGCATTACGTAATGACAAGGTGCTTGTTGAAAGCTTTTATGCATTAGCTGAAGATACATTTGGTCTGCAATTTAAGGCGTGGGCAGATGCGGGCTTTTGGACATCATCTTACAAGTGCTTTGCCTTCGTTGATGACGGAAAGGTTGTGGCGAATGTGTCTGGCAGTACTGTTACGCTGTTCATTGACGGAAAGAATGTAAAGGCAGTCCAAATTGGTACAGTTATGACGCATCCGTCATACCGGGGGCGCGGATTATCCAGGCAATTAATGCATACCTTGCTGGGTCACTACGATGAGGTGGATTTGTTTTATCTATTTGCCAATAGCACTGTGCTTGATTTCTATCCGAAGTTTGGCTTTGAAAAGCGAGTACAGGCAACCTATGCTATCGACGCAAACTATCTGCCGATTTTACCTATCGAGCTGCAGAAGCTATCTATGGATCATTCCGCTGACCGTGCACTCTTGTATCGCCTTGCGAAAAAACGGGTACCGATCAGTGATGCGCTTGCTGTCATTCAAAGCGAAGATTTAGTGCTGTTCCATGCGCTTTATCAATATGCCGATGACCTGTATTACAATGAAAAGCTTGATGCTGCTTTCCTGTATCAAATTGATGGTGATGTTTTGACCATCATTGATATCATTTCACCGAAGAGGCTGGATTTAATCGAAGCAATCAGCTGCTGTATGGATGCTTCCATTAAGCAGGTACGGCTGTGCTTTACACCTGACGACCTGTCAGTTCCTGTTACGAAAGGTATACTGGAAGATGACGGAGCGCTCTTCGTACGAGTCGAAACAGATATCAATTATCCGGATAAAGTGTTGTATCCTTTTACATCGATTGCATAGATGAAGGGATTTCGTTATAGATTGGGGTCAGGGACACTTTTTTATTTCTTACACGGTTAAGCACAATGCTTCCTGATTTAGTTCATACGGGTGCAAGCTTTTAGTAAATATCCGTATCAAAATATTGCACATGGCCAGCGCTTACGCTTCGCCATGTGCATTTTCTTTATCACTAATTATGAAAGAGGCTTACAATTCGACTATAAAGTAGAGATTTCCTCCACTTTATCACCTGATGAGGATTCTAGCGTAATAGTCCAGCCAAATGGGTCTTCTAATGTGCCAGTTTGAATTCCTGTCAATGTATCATAAAGGTGCTGCGTGAGAGAACCGACCTCGCCATTATTGACAATGAGATTTTGACCTTCCCATAAAAATTCACCAATCGGGGAAATAACAGCAGCTGTTCCAGTACCGAACGCTTCTTGCAGCTTACCTGCCTTATGTGCTTCTACGAGCTCATCAATGGAGATACGGCGCTCTTCTACTGGAATTCCTTCTTTGCGCAGAACATGTAAAATGGAATCACGCGTTACACCTGGCAAAATACTGCCGTTTAATGCAGGCGTGATGACTAAACCATCAATGACGAAGAAAATATTCATACTTCCAACTTCCTCAATATATTGCTGCTCCTTGCCATCCAGCCACAGTGTTTGTGAGTATCCTAAAGCTGTTGCTTCCTGCTGTGCTTTTAAGGAACTTGCATAGTTCCCGCCTGTTTTTGCTTCGCCAGTACCGCCCTTTACCGCCCGCACATATTCTTTTTCTACTAAAATTTTTACCGGGTTCATGCCTTCTTTGTAGTACGAACCAACAGGTGACATGATAATAATGAATTGATAATTTCTCGATGGAGCAACTCCTAAATATTGCTCTGTTGCGATAATGAATGGACGAATATATAAAGAAGTCCCTGGTGCTTCAGGAACCCATTCACGATCAAGCGCGACAAGCTGCTTTAATCCTTCTAATGCAAGATCCTCATCGATTGCCGGGATGCTCATACGGGCACTTGATTTATTGAGGCGGCTGATGTTCTTCTCAGGTCTGAAAAGTACAACCTCTTTTGCAGGTGTTTTGTACGCCTTTAACCCTTCAAAGACTGTCTGACCGTAGTGGAATACCATAGATGATGGCTCGAGAGTGATTGGTTGGTACGGAATGATGCGCGGATCATGCCATCCTTGTCCTTCTGTATAATCTAAAACAAACATATGGTCTGTAAATACACGCCCAAACTCTAAGCTATCTGGATCTGGCTTTTCTTTCCGTACAAGTGTTAGCTGTTGTCTAATTTCTAACTTCGTCATAAGTCTCCCCCTCAAAAATAATGTACTAGTATAGTATACAATAAATTTACTATTCGCAATTATTTAACTTTTAAAATGATAAGATTTTAATATGGAAGAAGAGAAAGTAACACCGCCATGTCCTGTTTTTTACTTTTTTAGAAAGGGGGTCTCTTTCTTCTATAAATGGTAAGCTCAATACCTTACAAATCCCTTGTTGGCGGGATTCCCGCATCAGCACGAAGGAAGAAAACGATACTATAATTGATTGACTCTGGCTAAAAAATTTTAAAGAGAATAGTAGGTGTAGAAAGCATAATGCGCTCATTTTAGTGCATAAATGACATATTTTAAGAGACATAATCTAATAGTGACATACTATAAAAATAAATATGTCTTACTATATACTATTTTTCTATTGACATAAGTATAAATGATACATTATATTGTGTGTAATCGGTTACACAATCGACTTCTTTTTTATTGTTGTGTGTAATCGGTTACACACGGATGGGAGGATGGCAGATTGACAACGATAAAGGATGTAGCCAAGCACGCTGGCGTTTCTGTAGCAACCGTATCACGCTATTTAAACAAAAAAGGCTATATAAGCGAAGAAGCGAAAAAAAATATAGAAACGTCAATTAAGCAGCTGAACTACCGGCCAAATCAAGTTGCCAGGTCGTTGAGCACAAAGCGTATGCAAACAATCGGCCTCATCGTGCCTGACATCATGAACCCATTCTTTCCAGAGATCGCCCGTGCCATTGAGGATACAGCTCTTAAAGAAGGTTATACAGTTATCCTATGCAATTCCGATGAGCAGGCGCATAAAGAGCGGCAATATATAGAAACACTGAAACAGAAGTATATAGCGGGCTTCATCATCGCAACGAATCAGCTTGAAAGAGAGTATTATGCGGGGCTGAATGTGCCGCTTGTACTGCTTGACCGGATAACTGATGGTAAAGCTCCTTCCGTTTCTTCACATAATAAAAATGGAGCAGTACTTGGTACCGACTATTTAGTATCTTGCGGTGTAAAAGAAATTGCCTGCATCAGCGGCCCACAGAATGTTGTACCTGCATATGAGCGGACACAAGGCTTTTTAAAAGCTGTGGAAGGATTAAATATAAAAACCCATGTAGTAGAAAGTCCCTTCCATTTCAAGGAAGCGGAAAAAACAGCGTTTGACTTACTATCAGCGCATCCAGGAATCGACGGGATTTTCGCCGGCAGTGATGTCATTGCTATAGGCGTCCAAAGAGCGATTCACAGGCTCGGACTTTCTGTGCCGGATGATATACAGATCGTCGGCTATGACGGCATCTCATTAGGAGAGATGGTGACACCGAGTTTAACGACGGTCGATCAGAATATTTACCAGCTTGGCGAAACGGCAGTGAAGATGCTGCTGAAAATCATTGAAGGCCAAGAATTGGACAAGGAACACGTAATGATTGCGCCAAGCTTGATTGTACGAGATTCAACAAAGGAGAAATCAAAATGATTACAGTGATTGGCAGTATTAATATGGATATCGTCTGCCAGACGGAAGTATTCCCTAAGCAGGGGGAAACAGTGCTCGGCAATCGTTTTGAAACAGTTCCTGGAGGCAAGGGTGCCAACCAGGCGGTAGCCGCTACACGTCTTGGAGGTAAAGTGAAGATGGTAGGTGCTGTCGGTCAGGACAGCTTTGGGCCAGTATTGATTGATATTTTAAAAAATGAAAAGATGGATGTTTCATCTGTTCAGATGGCACCGACAAGCACAGGAATCGCAAATATTTTATTGTTCGAACAGGATAATCGCATCATTGTTGTGCCCGGTGCGAATAATTATGTAACACCACAGCTCGTAGATGCGAATGAACAAGTCATTAAAGAATCGAAACTCGTGGTGATGCAGCTGGAAATCCCGGTTGAAACTGTAGAACATACACTGAAACTATGCAAAAAGCATGGCGTGCCTGTTTTAATGAACCCGGCACCAGCACGTAATTTTAAAACAGAATGGATGGAAGACATCACATACTTAACACCGAATGAAACAGAATGTGAGCTCATTTTCCACGAGCAAATTGAAACTTCCTTACAAGCATATCCTAACAAGCTCATCGTAACGCTAGGAGATGAGGGAGCGATGTATCACAATGGCGAACATATTGTCAAAGTGGCTGGATTCCGTACGACTGCTATCGATACGACAGGTGCAGGGGATACGTTCAATGGTGCATTTGCTCATAAAATCTGCGAGGGAGCAGATGTAGAAGAGGCTGTTCAATTTGCTAACGTTGCTGCATCTCTTTCGGTAGAGAAATTTGGCGCACAAGGCGGTATGCCGACAATTGAGCAAGTAGAAGCACGAGTGGAGGAGTCGCGGTTATGAAGAAGCAGGGCATATTAAATCGTGAACTGGCTGGCATATTCGCTAAGCTTGGCCATACAGATCAAATTGTCATTGCTGATTGTGGTCTGCCCATTCCGGAGGGTGTACCATGTATTGATCTTTCCTACAAACTGGGGGAGCCATCGTTTTTAGCGATACTTGAGACAGTCATGGAAGACCTGGTAGTGGAAAAGGGAATTGTGGCAGAGGAAATCGGGTCGCACAATCCAGTAATTTATAAAAAACTAACAAGACATTTACCTGATATTGAAATGGTAAGTCATGAACAATTCAAAGAGCTGACAGCTAACGCTAAGGTTATCATTCGTACGGGTGAAACAACGCCGTATGCGAATGTTATCCTGCAGAGCGGTGTCATTTTTTAAAAGAGGAGGTGGACAAGCATGATTCAAATGTCTGGCATTTCAAAGGCATTCAGCGGAAATGTCGTATTAAATAATGTCGAGTTTGAACTTCATGAGGGAGAAATACATGCCCTTATGGGAGAAAACGGTGCAGGAAAATCAACGCTGATGAAAATTTTGAGCGGAATTTATGAAAAGGACGCTGGTGTGGTTAAGGTGGATGGCAAGCAGGTGGATTTCAAATCACCGAAGGATTCAGAGGAGATGGGCATCGCCGTAATCCACCAGGAGTTGAATATTCTGCCTGACTTGACGGTAGCTGAAAACCTCTTTTTAGGAAAAGAAAAAACATATGGTCTATTCGGTATTCTGCGGAAAAAGGAAATGCAGGAGGAGGCGAAAGAACTTTTAGCCAAGCTTGGCCTTCATATCGATCCTCGAACACGTGCTGGCGATTTGTCTGTAGGAAAGCAGCAGATCATTGAAATCGCAAAGGCCATTGCCAGTAATGCCAAGTACATTATTATGGATGAACCGACAGCTGCACTGACAGACAGAGAGATCGAAACACTGTTTGAAACAGTACGAGAGCTAAAGGCAAAGGGAATCTCCTTTGTATATATTTCTCACCGTATGGAAGAAATCTTTGCAATTTGTGACCGGATTACTATTTTACGAGACGGGACATATGTAGGGGTTCGTGAAATACCAAAGACAACATTTGATGAAATTGTAGCAATGATGGTAGGGCGACAGCTTGGAGAGCGCTTCCCATCACGGAAGGCAGCGATTGGTAAGATCAAGCTGCAGGTGAATAATTTATCGTCTAAAGGCACTTTTGAAAATGTCTCATTTGCGCTGCGTAAAGGGGAAATCCTTGGAGTCGCCGGCCTTATGGGAGCAGGCCGTACGGAAGTTGCACAAGCATTGTTCGGCTATCGTAAAACAACTGCAGGTGAAGTTTTAATCGATGATAAACCAGTCAAGATCAATTCGCCCATTGATGCGATGAAACATAAAATTGGCTTTGTGACAGAAGACCGGAAAACTGAAGGGCTTATTTTGGACTTCTCGGTTAAAGAAAACATCATGTTAGCCAACCTGGAGAAGGGTTCAAAATCAGGTGTGATTGTACCAAAGCTAGAAAAAGATCTAGTAGCTAAATATATTGAGCAGCTCCGTATCCGGACATCTAGTGCCGATCAATCGGCAAAATCACTAAGCGGTGGTAACCAGCAAAAGGTTGTTATCGCCAAGTGGCTCGGAACAAATCCGGAAATCCTTATTCTAGATGAGCCAACACGCGGAGTGGACATCGGCGCCAAAAAGGAAATTTACCAGATTATGAATAATCTGGCTGAAGCAGGAGTTTCGATCCTTATGATTTCCTCTGAATTACCAGAAGTCATCGGTATGGCTGACCGGGTAATGGTAATGCACGAAGGAAAAGTGACAGGCACACTGTCGAAAAAGGATATGACCCAAGAGAAGATTATGCATTATGCAACAGGAGGCGACAAAGTTGTCCAAACAGGAAACTAAAGAACTCATAACGAAGCTTGGGCCACTCATTGGTTTATTTTTATTAGTGATTGTTATTACACTACTTAATCCAAGTTTCTTATCAGTAAATAACTTATTGAATGTACTTCGTCAAGTATCCATCAGCGCGTTAATTGCGTTCGGTATGACATTTGTTATCCTCACAGGAGGTATTGATTTATCAGTTGGTTCCACACTAGCACTAACAGGAGCGACTGCGGCAAGTTTATTGGCTAGTGGAACTGACCCTATTATTGCGATGGGTGCAGCATTGATTTTAGGACTGCTTCTTGGTGCTGTAAATGGTGTCATCATTACAAAAGGGAAAGTCGCACCGTTTATCGCTACATTAGCAACGATGACGATCTACCGTGGACTGACACTTGTGTATACAGAAGGTCGTCCGGTTTCGGGTTTAGGAGACAGTGTAGCATTTCAAATGTTTGGGAAAGGGTATTTCTTTGGTATCCCGGTACCAGTTATTACGATGATCATAACATTTGTCGTATTGTACTTTATTCTTCATAAGACAACGTTTGGGCGTCGTGTGTATGCAGTGGGAGGCAATGAAGAGGCTTCTAAATTATCAGGGATCAGTCCTGACCGAGTGAAGATTGCTGTCTATGCTATTACTGGCTTACTTGCAGCTATGTCAGCTCTTATTTTAACATCACGTCTAAATTCCGCACAGCCGACAGCAGGGGAGTCCTATGAGCTTGACGCCATTGCGGCGGTAGTGCTCGGCGGGACAAGCTTAACAGGTGGAAAAGGCTGGATTTTCGGCACATTAGTCGGTGCGCTCATCATCGGTGTGTTAAACAACGGGATGAATTTAATCGGGGTTTCTTCATTCTTCCAGCAAGTTGTGAAGGGTGTCGTAATATTATTAGCGGTGTTAATTGACCGTAAAAAAACAGCATAGGAGTGTACGAAATGAAAAAGTGGACAAACCTTTTGATTGCAGTAATCGCTGCAATCGTATTAGCAGCATGTTCAATGGATTCTGGAACTTCTTCTGACAAGGAAGAGAATAATTCAGGGTCAGATAAAAAATCTGATGTGAAAATTGGCTTCTCCGTTTCTACCTTAAACAACCCATTCTTCGTATCATTAAGTGATGCAGCACAAGACAAGGCAAAAGAGGCAGGCGCTTCTATTACAGTAGTAGATGCACAGGATGACGCATCAAAACAAGCATCTGACGTAGAAGATTTAATCCAGCAAGGTGTAGATTTAATCATCATCAACCCAGTGGATTCAGCATCAGTTGTAACAGCTGTTGAGTCAGCGAACAATGCAAATATCCCAGTTATTACAGTAGACCGTTCAGCTGAAGGCGGCGAAGTGGTGACACATATCGCTTCTGATAACGTAGCAGGCGGTCGTTTAGCAGGGGAGCACTTACTGACACTAGTAGATGAAGGTGCAAAAGTTGCGATGCTAGAAGGTGTTGCTGGTTCATCTGCAGCACGTGACCGCGGCCAAGGCTTTACTGAAGCAGTGGAAGGTAAATTGGATATTGTGACAAGCCAAACAGCTAACTTCAACCGTTCTGAAGGATTGACAGTTATGGAAAACATCATGCAGGCTAACTCTGACATCGTAGCTGTATTCGCACAAAACGATGAAATGGCGCTAGGTGCGTTAGAGGCAATTTCTTCATTTAATAAGGACATCATCGTTATTGGCTTTGATGCAACAGAGGATGCTGTAGCGAAAGTTGAAGCTGGCGAAATGGCAGCAACAGTAGCACAGCAGCCGGAATTAATCGGTGAAAAAGCGATAGAGGCAGCAATGGATCATTTAAATGGTGAAACATTAGAAGCTAATATTCCGGTAGATCTTGAATTAGTTAAAAAATAATCTAATAAATACCCGGCAGAAATTGTCGGGTATTTTCTTTTTATGTCAAAAGTATAGTAAACTAATTGGTATTGATGGAAAGGGTGAGGGAGATAAGTTCGAATAGCGCGGCTGTAGCGGTCATCATACTAGCATTTGCTGTACTTGGCATGTTGTTTCGTTCCGGCAGGGGACTCAAGCTGCTTGTAGAGGACGAAGCACAAAACGTAAATAAAGAATCATTAGCCAAGTTTGCTGGGAATCACATGTTTGCTCTGAGCAGTGCAGCGTTGATGTTGTTACTGTATTTAGTAACTAGTATTGATTGGGCATTGTATGTAGGAAGCAGCTTGTTTCTCGGTTTGACGATCTTGAGTGTGTTTTATAAACCGAAAATGGAAAATTAGAGCGTATAAAAAGAGCATTGGAATAAAATGTCTATTATTTATTGTATTTTGTCTATTAAGAAAGCGAAAATGTCTATTAATGAAAGGTTTGTGTCTATTAACTAGGGGGAAGTGTCTATTATTTTCACGTTGTATTTATAGGTAGGTGAAACAAAAAAAGCGGCATTTCTGCCGCTTTTTAATTTACAGATGGAGCATACCGGATTCGAACCGGTGACCCCTTCGCTGCCAGCGAAGTATTCTCCCGCTGAACTAATGCCCCGGGTAAGACAAACAAATTATAGCATATTCTACTATACCCTGACAATATCCCTTCTAGTTCACCTGAAGTCCTCTTTCCTATAAATGAAGCAATGACACGAAGGCGTATTTGATGACATGCTGTAATTAAAGTTCAAGAAAATGAATAACCCTTTTACTGTATACATATCTTCGACTAAAGGAGCGTAGGCAAGCTGAAAAAGGAAAAAGTTATTTTTATGACAGCAGTTATTTGTTTTCTAGTTGCTGTTTTTATTGTTTTTGATAATTCCTTTATCGAAGAAGCGACTTCTGACGTTCAAATAGAAAACAGGAAGAAAGTAAAAGAAGTAGAGAAGATCCAGCAGCTGCTTTTTCAAGAGAATGGACTATTTGACCAGGTCGGAAACAGATTAAAGGGGCACGGCTATACATTTCAGATGCTG